>JAKVAO010000001.1 GCA_022447685.1 Candidatus Caenarcanales bacterium
AAGATTAGGACAATCTGCAATTCTAGCTTGCCAAAACATATTTGCTGCTAATTTTCAATTTACCTGAGTAGTTACGCTGCTAAATATTATTTCATAGAGAAAAAAGATATGATGTCAATTAGCATAATCAATGACAAAGAAAGAAAAAATTTAATCACAGAGTTATGTGATAAGTTTGATATTTCGAGTAGGGCAACTGCTGGTAAGATTATTAAGCAATTGGCGGATATTGAGGCAAGATTCCGTGAGGCATTGTCTTCTACTGATTCTGATTTTTCAATTGTTTCTAAAATTAAGTTAACAGAAGAAGATCTGTTAACTTAATTCTTCTTCTATTTTTCTATATCAAATCGCTACTAAATATAACTTGTATGTTTAGAAGAATTAATCAGTAGCTAAAGGCAATGGAAGGTATTTTTAATGAAGGATGAAATTAATAAAACTATATATTTTTTAGTACAACAATCAAATATTATGAAGAAATCTAAAGAAGATATTTCAAAGGCACAGATATTATCTACTTTAGAATCTTTAAAAAAAATATCTAAGAAAAAAGAATTGTACTTAGCCGCTGAGTTTGGTTAAAAGGAAAAATATCATGGATTCAATCAGTGGAGTGACTGCACCAATAATGCAGCCTATAATAAACGTACCTAAAAACTTAAAAGAAGCAGCTACAGGCAAAATAAAGCCTTTAAGTAATCAAGATTTGAATAATATTGAGGAACAGGTTCCAGCTTTGTACCATTTACTTGGAGAACTTAGTATAGATTTAACTGAATTAAAAGTAGATGATTTTGATTCAGTTATAGATAAACTAATAAGCAAAATCGATGACAAAAGCCTGCTTCCAAGTGAGCATAAGCGTTTGACTGTAGTGCTCCCCAAACTTAATGATGATGAGCTTATGAATAAAATAGCTGAATTTACCAAAAGCTTGGAAACTAATTACCAAGACAATGAAGAAAAGTTAGGTAAGACAAGAATTTTCTTTGCTCTCGATTATGATGAATTTGACTCACTCAAAACAAATACTATAGTTCAAGAAAATTTTCCAGAGCTTTCACAGTATTATTCTGCTAACAATGATTTTCATGATAGTGAGCTCCCTAAATTTTTACTTTCAAGAATAGATTCAAGCTATAAACCAGAATATACAGATAATTATTATGATACTGAGCCTTTGGTCGAAAAATCTATTCCCATGGAGTTTTTAAGGAATTTTCCTAATGAATATTATTTCACTTTTGAATACATTGATGGCTTAATTAGGCTATATGAAGAAGGCATTTCTAATGATGATATTCATAACTTAAGTAGTTTTAAAGAAGCTTTACAAGCAATAGATATTGAAGGCGGCATTTATTTACCAGAAAATACTTTAATATCCCTGTATCAATCAGGCGCTACTGTTCAAGATATTGAAAAGCTTACAGAAAAATTAGATGTTTATAAACTTGCTTACTTATTTCAAAAAGTTCGAGATGGACTTGACTTTGATGCTGTGAAAAAATTTGGAGCAGAAATAATAACTTTAGAATCTTTAGGTAAATCTACAGATGAAATTAATCGATTCTCTAGATCTTTGCACCCTCGATTTAATGAAAATATTCCAGCATCAATAATTTTTTCAAATATAGGTATAGATAAAGCTAATAACTTGGCAGCCGAGGCTCATAGCTTTTATAGCTGTGAAAGTCTAATGGACCTTTTAGTTTTTGAGATTCCTGTAGACAAAGCAAATCAATATGCAGAGAAATATCAAAACCGTTTTAATGATAAAGAATTGCGTTATTTACTAAGGTCAGATCTTAGTGAGGGACTAATTGATGAAGCTGATCCAAATTTATCAGGAAGAGAAATTGTGCTTAAGTCAACCGGTATTATTGGTGAAGAAACTCTTGATATAAATTCAAGAATAGAAGAACTGCCATTGGATAGTATCCATAGAGCTATTAAATCAGGTTTTGGCGAAGATGATTTGCAAAGATTAATCACTGAATATAAATTATCTGGAATTTATAAAGCAGATAAGGATAATCCTAAACTTATGGATAAAGATATGAGGTTATGTTTGATTTCGGGGGTTTCTGCTGATTTCTATAGTGAAAATCAAGCTGATTCTAGTCCCAGAATAATTCTAGATAAATATAACAGAAGCAAATTAGCCGATAAAGTGAATCTATTAGAAGAAAGTCTAGGCATACAAGAATTCAACAAAGTCCCACTAAAGGCTTATCAAAGAATGTATGATCTTTTACAAGGAGCGGAGACTGATAAGCCAATAGCAGCTTATTGCACAACCAATAAGAAAGATTCGGATAGTACTTTAATTTTTAGTTCTTGGTCTGAAGCATTATCGCTCTTGGATAATTATGATACTTTCATTGTTGAATATGAATCAGGACAAGAGATTCTTAATGCCATGCAAAATATCCAAAGCTCAGTTGATGATATTGATGGATTGGTATTTTCTTACCATGGCTTAGATAATAAAATGCTGATTGGTGATGAAACTAATATATCAACTGAAGATACTGAATTAATGAAATCTATGAATGATTGTTTGAAACCTGGTGCTAAGTCTATGATGAGTTCTTGTCAAACATTTGAACTCGGTAAAGTGTTCTTTGATAATGTAAGTAATATTGATGAAATGAATGTACCTAAGCGACCTTATACCTATGGTTGTATTGTTGCGCTGCCTCAATCTATTTTATTTGAGAGTCAAGAGCACTTATTAACTTTAGATCGTTAAAATTGATAAAGCTGTTATAGATGTCAGTGTTTCATGAAACCCTAAATCTGCCCCAACAAATAATCAAGATCCTTCTTACTAATCTTATCCTTAGTTAAAGTAGTTACAGGAGTCATCACTAAAGGAACTTTATGTTTCCTAACTTCTTTGAGGTTATGTCTTCTTCCTGCTGACTCTAGGTATATGCGAGGCTTCTCTAATTTACTTAGGCAGTCTTTGTTGTAAACGGCTTTGAAGAATGGAATGACACCTCTATCATCAATATCTATACTGTGACTTCTGGCAATGCCAGTTCGCCAGTAGGTTCTATACATATACTCTAAATTATTACCTTTAAGTGGAATAGTTTCTTCACTAAGTGGAGAACAAGTAATAGCTTCGTTTTTCTTGTCTTTGAAATAAATCTTTTTAGCTGGACCTCCAGTATAACTGGTGCTAGTAAAAGTTCCATGATCAATTTGGTTTATGATAGGGATAACGTAGATGCTGAGTAATTCTGATTTATCCCAGGCAGGTATATTAGCCTCATCTAATTTTCCTTTAGATTTGAGGTAAGCTCTAACTTTAGGTGTTATGAAAACCATACTGAAATGTGCTTCCTCTGTATGTTGCATTTTGCTGAAAGCTCCTCTAGGCACTCTAGCAACGTATTTAGCGTGATTACCTTTCTTGATTTTTATTTTCTCTTTTTTGGCTTGAGTCTCATTACAAGCTAAGAAGTTAAAGCACAATATTAGAAGGCAAGTAAATAAATTAATTTTTCTCAGCATAATTTATATTCTAAAATAACTACCAAACTTGATACAGCTCTTTATCAATTTCTAATTGGTTAAAATTAATCAGCTCAGAATACCTGCTTTTGGAACCAATAATAATATGTGGTTTCTTTAATTGACGCACACAGTCTCCATCAAATTCAACGAAAACTGAATCTAAGTCACGGTTTAACCACATGTCAGGTTTGCCAATCATATGATCAACTGGTCTGTATGGCGCTCTGTAAGTCATCATAATCATCATATCTTCAGGTGCCTTGTCTTCAATTTTTCTTGACTGTAGCATTGGACATTCATGAATACCTCTATAATCACTGAACTTGGCATTGTGAAAGCCTCCATAGTTCCTTTCTGTCAAGCTTCTAGAGCTTACACCAGCAGCATTAAATGGTGTGCAGTCTTCGAATTCACCACAAGTATCGCTATAAGTAGTTTCTTGGCGGTTTATTGGGAAAATATACGCTGCGATGTTTTTTGGATTAGAGAGCTTGAAATCTTGCTTTAGAGTGAGTTTTAGATTTCTTAAAGGAGTGATTTGTTGTTTCTCAAGGGTATTGGAGGTAATTACGACTTGGTAAGCATTGTGTTGTCCATGAGTTTTGGAGAATGGGGTAATAATTTTCCAAAATCTTTTTCTAGCATTGAGAGGATACTTGGATGAGAAGAATGTGAAGGTGCTGACATCTTTGTCTAGAGGATGTTTTGCATTTGCCGGAATATTTATTATTAAGAGAAGGAATAGGAAAAGAATCATTGTTATTTAATTATATTCACTTATTAATAGAAACTTAAACCATGTTCTAAAGCATTGCTAAACTTATAAATATGTCTGATAGAAAATTAAGTTTCCAAACACTTAAAGACAATGACTTTGACTTCGTATACGAAGTATATTTTGATGAAACAGTTAATCCATTTTTGACTTATGATCAGATGTCTAAGTCTGAGTTTCAAGAAGTTTTTAAGGATTTAAAATCTAGGCATCATAGTTTTTTACTACTTGTAGATTCTGTGCCCTGTGGTTTTATTACAGTTATAGCTAATAAAGGACGTTCTGCTCACACTGCAATGATTGCCACTTACGGTATAAGGAAAGATTTTCAAGGAAAAGGTCTTGGTAAAAAGTTTTTGAAGAAGCTTATAGATGATCTTAAACACGAAGGTTTTTTGAGAATTCAACTCACTGTTGAAGCAGATAACGATAGAGCAATTAAGCTATACCAAAGTTTAGGTTTTGAAGTTGAAGGAAGAATGAAAAATTGGTTCAAAAGGGCATCAGAGAATGAGTATAAAGATGAACTTATGATGGCTATTTGTTTTCCGGTTAATTGAAGCTTATATCAATTCTTCAAAGGCACTGTAACACTTAGCTAAATTATCTAAGCTATCTTGACTTAGTAAGTCTTGCATCATCAATTTTTCTGGATAATATCTATTGATAATGTTTTCTAGCTTACTGTGAAGTTCCTCTGAATAAAATATTTTAGGGTTTATTGTTTGAATTTCTTCTCCTGTTAATACAACTCTTAAACGCAGACATGCAGGTCCACCACCGTTTTTCATACTTTCTTTTAAGTTGAAGAATTTAACTTCTTTAACTGGGTTCTTAGTATCTTTAATTAAGTTTTCAATATAGTTTTTTACTCTTGAGTTTTCTTGACACTCACTTGGAGCAATTAAAATCATCTCATCAGGGTTTGTAGGTGAAATTATTTGTGAATTAAATAAATAGCTACTCACAGCATCTTCTAAGCTTAATTCTGAATTAGTAACTTTAGTGAAAATCATATTTTCACTATAAAGACTAGTGAACTTTGTGTTTAACTCTGTTATTACTCTATCTGAGTCTAGAAAAGAATCTTCATGATAAATGAAGTAATTTAAATTACCAGTGCTGATAACATCATTATGGAAAACTCCAGCGTCTATAACTTTAGGATTCTGTTGAGCCAAAACAACTCTATCCATATCTAGCTGATGCTTCTCGATAATATTTTCACAGGATTCCAGGCTCTGCCTTGCAGGAAATTTATTTGGTTTACTAATAGCTTCATTGTCACTTGAGTAACCATAAACAAATAACTCCAGTCCAGGAGAAGCATAGTCTTTACTAAACCTAGTATGGTTTGCAGCGCCTTCATCCATAAGCCGAGATTCTAAAGCTGGGTTTACAATTATATTTTCACTCGCTAAATTCTTAGAGAAATACCTATAAGTGAACTTTGCTTCTATAGCTCTATGCTTATTTGCAGTTAAGTTTGCAACAGTGATATGACATTTAGCATCACGAGAATCACTACTTGGAGAAATCATCGCAGCATTTGCAGTCCACATGAATGCTGAACTGAAAACTATTTTTAATAAGCTAGGATCTTTTTTGTAAGCTTTATTTAAAATCTCAAGATCACTACCTTCAAAACCAATCTCTCTTAGATAACTGATATCAGGTCTAGGCTGAGGAACTATAATAGCTTCTTTGCTACCCAAGCTTGATAAGAATTTAATCTTCTCTAGGCATTGTAAAGCTGCTGCACGTGGATGAGAAACTTCACCGCCATGGCTAGTTGAGGCTATATTTCCCTTCGATAAACCAGAGAATAGATGGCTAGGGCCTGGCACCCCCTCAAAATTAACCTCCCAGGCAGTGCTGGTGACTTCATTAACTGCGTTACGCTTGTTTTTTGCGTCGTCATTTACGAGCATGTAAACTCCTCCTTAAAAAACTTCGCAAGCCTTGTTACTGAAGCCTCCAGGTACTGGAGGCTTCAGTAACAAGGCTTGCGAAGTTTTTTAAGGAGGAGTTTACATGCTCGTAAATGACGACGCAAAAAACATGCGTAACACAGTTAATGAATACCTACTGCCCCAGGCAGTACTGGAGGCTTCAGTAACAAGGCTTGCGAAGTTTTTTAAGGAGGAGTTTACATGCTCGTAAATGACGACGCAAAAAACTGCCTGGGGCAGTAGGTATTCATTAACTGTGTTACGCATGTTTTTTGCGTCGTCATTTACGGGCATGTAAACTCCTCCTTAAAAAACTTCGCAAGCCTTGTTACTGAAGCCTCCAGTACTGCCTGGGGCAGTAGGTATTCATTAACTGTGTTACGCATGTTTTTTGCGTCGTCATTTACGGGCATGTAAACTCCTCCTTAAAAAACTTCGCAAGCCTTGTGACTGAAGCCTCCAGCACTACCTGGGGCAGTATGGAATCATTAACTGCGTTACGCTTGTTTTTTGCGTCGTTATTTACAAGCATGTAAACTCCTCCTTAAAAAACTTCGCAAGCCTTGTTACTGAAGCCTCCAGCACTGCCTGGGGTAGTAGGAAATCATTAACTGCGTTATGCATGCAGACCCTCAATTTTTATACCAGGGGCAAGCTTTGCAGGCATGCTTAGCTGCTCGGATTCCATTGAAGCTACTGGGTATGAGCAATAATCAGCAGCATAATAAGCACTCGGTCTATGGTTACCACTAAATCCAGTTCCTCCAAATGGAGCTGAGCTACTCGCTCCAGTTAATTGGTTGTTCCAGTTTATTAAACCTGCTCTGGATTCATAATAAAACTGTTCATAGAGATTCTTGTTGTCAGAAAGTAAACCTGCTGAAAGACCATATTTGGTGTTATTTGCCTCTTCTATAGCTGCATTGAAGTCTTTAACTTTTTTTATTTTAACTAATGGTCCAAAGAATTCTTCATCTTCAGTGTTTATTTCTGAGCTATCTATAATTCCTGGACTGATATAGGCTTGGGAACCAAGATCAGTAATTTGTTTCATTTCTAGAAGTGTTTTGGCACCTTGAGAAGTAAGCTTAGAGTGAGCGAGCATAAGTTTTGCTGCCTGTTCTTTACTAATAACTGGTCCCATAAATGCTTCACTGTCATTAGGGTGCGAGATCTTAATATTGGAGCTGGTTTCAATAAATTTCTCTAGAAACTTTTTACTTTCTTGGTTGTCTATTAGTATCAATCTTCGAGCACAAGTACATCTTTGCCCAGCTGTAATAAAAGCTGATTGTATAGTGAGGTAAACAGCAGCATCTAAATCATTCACTTCACTTATTAGTAAAGGATTGTTACCACCAAGTTCTAAAGCTAAAATTTTATTGGGTTTATTTGCGAAGCTTTGATGAAGACTAAGCCCTGTCCTAGAGCTACCTGTAAAGAATAATCCATCAAAGCCATCATGTTTAGATAAATAAATTCCAGTTTCAGCTTTCCCTTGAACTAAGTTCATGACTCCACTTGGCAGTACCTGAATCCAAAGCTTGTGAATTTCTTCGCTGATTTTAGGAGTGAGTTCACTTGGCTTTATGACAATAGTGTTTCCAGCAAGAAGAGCTGGGATGATATGTCCATTTGGAATATGAGCAGGGAAATTATATGGACCAAAAACTGCTATAACCCCGTGTGCTCTATGCCTAGTATGGCTTAAACCTTCTTGCTTTTCACCAGTTCTTTCTTGGTAAGCTTTTTGAGATATTGCAAATTTATTGATCATTGCAGTGATCTCAGTCTTAGCTTCCCATAGCACTTTGCCGGTTTCCTCTGAAAGTATTTTAGATAAAGAATCTTGATTGCTTTTAATGAGTTCAATAAACTTAGCAATTAAATCAGATCTTTCTGTAAGTGAAAGCCTAGTCCACTTAGGGAAAGCTTTTCTCGCTTGGGAAATAGCATCATCTATTGCTTTTTCATCAGCAATTTCACCAGTCCAGATTATTTCATCATTAGCTGGATTTATGGACTCTAATTGTTTCATTGCTTTTGACTCCTAATTGCTTTGCAAGCTTTGAACTGATCGATGCTTGATTGTTATTGGATAATTTTACTTTGCCTTTGGATATTCTAATATCTAACTTGGAATTGGAAATTAAATATTCATCACAATCGGTGAAATTATTTTCTTCTTCCAGTATTTCTTTAACCTTGACTAGAAGTGAGTTTTTAATGGTTTCAATTTCTTGAGTGTCTACAATAACTCTAGGACCAGCATCAAAAATATCAACATGATTATCTTTGCTAAAGCCTTCGTCTTCTAGAAACTTGAGTGCAGCTTTAGTCTCAGGGTGAACTTCTCCGATTACATTTATAGCTTCATCTCTGAGTAGAGGAATATAAATGGGATACCTTGGCATTAGTTCAGCGATGAAACCTTTGTCCTTAGCACTTAGATAGTCTGCCTGATCGTATTCGATATTGAAAAAATGCCTTATAGTTCCCTCCCAGAAAGGTGACTTACCATCTGTATTTATCACTCCCCTCATCTCAGCAATCACTTGATCAGCAAACCTATGCATTTGATCTGCCATAAACATAAATCTACTTCTACTTAGATATTTACCAAGCCCCTTTCCTCTCACTGTCGGTGACAAGAACAGTGAGCCAATAATGGTGGGTCCATTATACTCCTGTGCTAGTTCTAGGTAAGGTATCTGTTTATCTACTTTCAGGGAAATAGATTCATGCCTTGCTTGTTTCATTTCATACGAATAAAATGGTTCAAAACCGCCTACTTTAGCTCGAATACCAGCAATTCCTACTATCTCTGAGTCATATTCCATGATAAGTCTATAGGATTCACTGCCAGGGCTTAAAGGCTCGATTTTAAATCCATTTAGAGATTCTTGGATTTTTTTGGAAAGTAAAACTTTATCAGCAGGAAGACTGGTCATACCAGGACCTGTTTGTTTAGCCAGTTCAAAAACTGCATCTAAATCTTTTTCTTGAATTGGTCTTATTAAAAAACTCACAGAAAACCGCCAAGTTCTGATTATAACAAGGCTAGGCGCTTTAATAAAAGGAAAGATAATTCCGTGCGTTCTTCTAAGGAATCCAAATATATAATTTCTTCAGTACTGTGTATATCCTTACCTCTGACTCCAAGTGTGTCTATATTAGGCAAGCCATACTCCCATAGATTATTACCATCACAGCAGCCCCCAGTATTTCTTTTCTTGAAGTCTAAATTTAACTCTTTAGTGCAGTCTTCTAGAACTTCATACAAGAGGTCCAGTTCAGTATTGGGAACCTTCGGCTTTCTATTAAATTTGCCTTGCAGTAAGAATTTCGCATCGCTGTATTTATCTTGTAATTCATCTATAATCTGATTAAGTTTTTTTAGAACTAATTTTTCATCAGTGTTTTCTTCGATACGAATATTTATACCAAGTATTGCAAGCTCAGGGACAATGTTTAGTGGACCACCACCCTCTATCTTGCCAAAATTAATGATGATATTTGGGTTTTCATTCAATGCTTGAGCTTGATTTATAAATTCAGCAGCAATTAAAATTGCACTGGTACCTTCATCGAAAGCTCTGCCTACATGTGAAGCTTTACCGTGTATTGCTAGCTGATAATTTGCAGCTCCTTTCCTTCTATAAGTAAATGAACCATCTGGTAAACTTGGTTCATAGATTAATCCCCATTTATTTTTTTCTGCAAGCATTGGGAAAATCTTCGATGAACCTGGAGAACCAACTTCTTCGTCTGGATTAAAGAAAACTTGCCAATTTAATTTATCTGCAAGCTCACTATTTTCAAATTTTTCTAGTGCTTTTAGTATTACAACTAAACCACCTTTGAGATCTGAGACCCCTGGACCATTCATAATGCCATTGCCTAAATCTTTACATTCATTGAAGCCTAAGCTTTCAGGGAAAACAGTGTCCATGTGACCCATAAGTAGAATTGAAGGTAAATTAGGGTCAATTTCTTTACTTATTAATAATGCTTTCCCTAGTTGTTTTTCTTCTATTTGTCCTGATCTTGAAATGAATTTTTGTGGTTTTAAATCAAACTCTTCATATTTAAGCTTTAGCTTAGGGCAATTATTTTCAAAGTTTTGGTACCAACTTTTTAAGAGTTCTTTGACTTTGCTTAAGCCTTCTACATTGTAGGAATATGAGTTGATGTTTGCAATTTGGGTGAGTAAGTCTTTCATGTTTATGGGCTTTTATTTTTACTTTATTTTACAAAAGAATATTTGATAAGCTATATAAAGAGAATCTTTATGGAAGAAACTTATACTACTATTATAGTTGCTTTTCTAGCTGGCTCAATTTTTATGGCGATATTTATTAGCTTTGCCAAACATTTTGGCTTTCCAGGTTTAACTGGACCTAATTATGTTAATCAAGACGATGCAAAGAAACTAAGATTACAGAATGAAGTTTTAATTAATGAGATTAAGCATATGCAATCTAAAGTTGTAACTTTAGATAAGGCTCTCGAGATGGCAACAGGACATTCTTTATTGGAGGGAGAAGCTGAGAAGGCAGCTTCTGCTGAACTTAACGAGGAATAGCCTTGATTTTTTCTAAGTGAACTAAGCTCTTGGATGAAAATTTTTGAATTCTTTTAGTAAGGTATAGTCTTTGCTTACTTTTTCGTGCTTTTCATAGTTGTTACCAAGTTTTATCCCCAATAATTCATTGATATTATCGATACTTTTAGGCTCATTCAGCAGGTTCATCACGCGTGAACGTCTGAGTTTTTTTATAGATAGTTGATTTGCTTTGAAAATTTTTGCAAGGCTTATTTTTTCTTGATTGAGAGGACTTAGACTAAAAACTTGGTAATCTAGTGGCTTATTTGATAGTGATTTGAAAAATTCTTTAGATTGTTTTGCAAGTTCATCACTAACCTGGATTGCTATTCCTCTAATACGGTAGGAATTATTAGCAAAGTTATAATCAGCAAGTTCAATACTGTAAAATTCATTTACGGATAAATATAATTCATAAATAACTTTAATTAACAATTTCTCAAAATAGCTTGCTGTTTTGAGAAATTCTTCAAGCTCAGCTTGAGAGTAATAGTTGATTTCTTGCTCATTTTCTTCTAATTCAAATTGATTAAGATATTTAAATGGATTACCCTTTAAATCTAACCAACTAGTGAATTGCCTTACGCTACTTAGTTTGACTTTAAAAGAAGAGTGGTTATATTCATCTTTAATTCTAAAAACATAGTCGCTGATTGAATCAGCATTGATTTCTTTACCATCAAGTGAGCTGATGAATTTATCTAAATCATTAGAAATCTTTTTTATGGCAGATTCAGATTTATGACTTTTATCTTTTAAAAAGTCTATAAAGAATACTTTGAGTTCTTGGTTTAGTTCAAGATTACTGTTCATTGACCAATTGTTTAAGCTCTCTATGAAGACTATGTTTCTCTACGAAAGATCTTATGAGTGGAGACTCTGAATCCCAGCCGATTTTCAGCAGATGTTTTAGGTGGTCTATTGGTCCACTATTTTTATTTAGAGTACTTGCCTCAGCATCTAGTATTTCTTCTGACATAAGCTTTGCTAAGGCTTAATTATACCTTGTGAAGCATCCCAAACTGTACCGTCTTCGAATAAAACTTCATCAATGCTAACAATACATAGAGTATCTAAACTTTCATTAAGCATCCTGGTTTCGTAGTTTTTATGTTTTTTGTTTGGCTTCAGTTTTACAACGGAGGAGATACTATATTCATTGGAAACCGTCTCCTGGAAAGGGAAGTATTCTTTGACTTGGATTTTATAACTAACAATATTTTTTTTACTTACGTTTTTTACTTTGTAGAAGAAAGTATTAGCAACTTCTTTTATTTTAAGACTATTAACACCTTGATCTTTAAACTTACATTTAAGTATTCTGAGAGGTGCCTTTGGAGATTGCCTAATAACGATTTCAAGTTCAGCTTTGTTTACTTTGGGAGAGAATAGTGCTTGAACAGCATTGATATTTATCAGTCCAAGAAGCACTATCAGTATTGAGTTAAATTTAACTAATTTTAGTTTCATCTTAAGTTGTTGAATAAAATCTTTGAAGATTTTTAGCATCTGCGTCTTTGATATGTGGAGTTATTAATATCATTAGCTCTGTCTGACTTTTAGATCTAGAGGTATTACCAAATAAATCACCAATTATAGGGATTTTACTTAATAGTGGTATTTCATTACTCGTTGACCTAGTTTTTTGATCATCAAATATACCACCAATTACTATAGTCTTGTGGTTTGGAATTTGTACTTCTGATGAAATTTTTCTTCTTGTTGTATCTCTTGGTACCCCTGTATCTTGATTTACATCACCATTAGCTGATACTTCAACTTCAACCTCCACTGTAATTACCCCTCCATGACCTACTATAGGAGTAATACTTAGAGAATTACCAGCTGTAATCCTCTGAATCTGTTGAGTTTGAACAACCCCTATAGGCTGCCCACCACCACCTGGATTTGCCGCATTAAGAACTACGTTAATATCTTGGTCAAAATTAATTTGTGCACTTTTACCACTAGTTACAAGTAGTTTCTGACTTACTTTTATCTGAGCATTTGCTGAATTTTGGTTATAAGTGGGTTTACCATTGAATATCTGGAATTCTTCATCTCCTAGGTTTAAATTAAAGCTACTGTTAATTAGATCACCAGCATCTGGGGTAGTGAGATTAGGGGTAAATTTCCCTACTCTCCCTAAGCCAAACTCTAGGTTATAGGCGCTCAATCCTCTATTGAGACTTTCTGATAATTCTACTAATTTCACATCAAGTTCAACTTGTGGAATTGGTTTATCAACTGCTTTGATGAAATTTTTGAGTTTAGTTATATCTTCAGCAGAGCCATCTGCAATTAGGGCATTTTGTTTTTCACTAGACTTTGCTAATTTTTTGATATCTTCAGGCAGTAGTTTAAGTACTTCCTTGGAGTCAAGGTAGTTTAAGGTAATAAAAGCTGTTTCATTGTAGAGACTGAAGTTTTTATTTGAACTATTGTATATGACATAAGCACTGTCGCTTTTGGTATGTTTAAACTGGCTACCAGCAAGAATTAAGGTGAGGGCATCGTTGATATTTACATCTTTTAACTTAACTGTAACTCTTTCTGTTGGCTGGGCTGTAAGAATAATGTCTACACCATAGAGATTTGCAAGGTCTTTGATAATACTAGATATATCCTTGTTGTCATAAACAAGATCTGTTTTTCTCTCTTCTAGCGGCAGGCTTGTATCTACTAGACTAGATTCTAGACTCGAGAAAAGTTTAATATCAGACCTGCTATTTGCTCTTAGAATTGTAAAGTTGTTTTCACCTCTAGCAACAAAATCAACACCAGCAGCACGTACTAAATTCAGGAATGCATCATTGAACGATAAATCATTTATTTCGACAACTGAAATTGTTTGTCTGTCTTGAATATCACCACTAACGGTAATACTTTTACCAGATATTCTTGCAAGAGTAGCAAAAGCATCTCTAACAGGGATGTTACGCGCAGAAAAATTAATTGAATTGCTAGCTGAGTTTAATTCTTGTGAATTTGTTTGCTTGCTTGTTTGATTGGGCTCTTCCTCATCTTCTAAGAAATCTTCATCAAAGTCTTCGTCGTCAAAAGACTCAATTATATTTTTCTTTGATTTTGCGTGGAGTTTATTGAATGAACCTGTATTCGAAAGTGCAAGAAATGGAGTTAAAGCCAGAGTCCCTATTATTACAACTTTCTTTAGACTCATCTTAGCTCCTTCTTGTTTTATGCTCTAGCCTTATCTTTTCGATTATATTTTTGATTTCCTCAGGGCTTGGACCTTTGCTTTCTTCTATATCTTCAGCTCCATGCTCAACAAAACTTCCATTGATAATTTTGAAGCTTGAGCTGTCCCATGGTGTATTCGAAGGTGCTCTGAGCAAGTCATCTTCAGTAAGGTCTGTACCTAATGCAAAAATATGGCTAGCATCCTCTTCGGATGAAGAAATTTTAACCTGATTTGCTGAATTTGTCTCTTTTTTAGATGAATTGCTTGCAAGTCTTCTTTTCTTAACTTTGATTTTTGCTGACTCTTTGATGTAGTCAGGTAGCTCCATGAATGGATTAGCTTCTTTTTTCTCAACTGGCTTAACTTTAGATTTTGCTACTTTTTTCTCAGGGGCACTAGCCCTTTCTGCTTTTGCTGGACTAGCTTTCTTTTCTTTGCTTGCAGCTTTAGGTGCTTTCTCATCTTTCTTAACAGGAGTAGCTTTAGTCGAAGTTTTAGCAGCAATAGTTTTAGCTTTTGTTGCTGTTGAAGTTTTTGTAGCTTTGATAGTTTTTGTTTCTTGTTCTTTACTAGTTTTAGCCTTAGTTGCAGTTGAAGCTGCTTTACTCGAACTAGACTTAGTCGTTGATTTTTTTGCTCTGCTCGTTGAGGAGGTGCTGGTACTAGCTGCTTTGCTGGTAACTTTTCTAGTTACGATTTTAGCTTTACTAGTCGTTGCTTTTATAACTTTAGTCTTTGGCGCAGCTTTTTTCTTAGCAGCTGTTTTAGGAGCTTTCTCTTCTTTTTTACCTTGTCCGTTCTTTTCTTGTTCTTTTTGAAGCTTTCTTTTTAGTGAATAAAGACGCTTTCTTTCAAGTTCACAATCACGACATGAACTTGGTCTATACGAGATTCTGTTCTTCGCGGTCAATTTTACACCGCAAACGGTACAATAACTAGGCATACAACTCTATCTTACAGCTAAAAGGCCCAAAGGCCAAGATTTTGAGGAATAATAAAATATATGGAGTCCCTAAATTCTATAAAAACTGAAAATTCTGGTTGTATAGATTTTGACCGAGATAAGTTCAAGGACTACTATTTGGTCTGTGTTGAGGAAGAAAAAAGATATCGACATCAATATTCTAAAAACTTTCGAAAATTTGCAAAATTACTTCTTTTTGAAAAGTTTTCTGATTTTGAAGAACAAGTATTTAAAGATCCATCCATTTTAGCTGAAAAAGAAATTAAAGTCCTATGGGCGTATATACACATACTGCAAGGTAAGAAAATGTTACCTAGCCATTTTCTTTCTTCAATGGCACCTCCTTATTCAAAAAGAAGACTTTCACAGGGCTTGGCTTATATTTTGATTGATATATTTGGTGTTTTTCAGAGAACTATTAAATTTTCTGATGAGATTCAAGCTAAACTGAATGATTTTAATTTCTTTAGCCTCAAAGACATTTTGCCGGATGTCACTTTTTATTACGCCCAATACATTTTGGAGTATAAGCTTGAAGATAAATATAATTTAGTTCGAGATGAGCTTTTGAATTATCAGTTCGTGAATTTCTGTAATGGTGTTGAAAATATTGAACAGCGCTTAGAAGCTGAAAGAGTAAGGCTGTTATCGTTTTACTATAGAGTTACAGGTAATGTAGAAGAGGCTGAGAAATATATGCTTATTTACCGTAAGATTATGCCAGCTGATATAACTGTTGATTTATCGCCACAAATTAGAAGTAAAACTAATTCTAGTTATTTCCCTGCTAGTGAAACATTGGAGAATTGGGCTGAAGTTCTTCAAGAATGTGACGATGTTCAGGATCATGTTATAGAAATTAGTGGCTTATATAAAGATACCTGTGGATATTATGACTGCGCAGATTGTTGTAATTACACATCTCCACATATGAGTTTGACAGAGTATAAGTATTTAAAAGCTTGGGCTGAGAAACATAATTATTCTTTTGACAAAGCTATAGCTAAAGCTAAAGAAATTCAAGAAAATCACAAAGAATTACATGGTGAAGAATTGAAAATAATAGATAAAGCTTTGCCGGAAAACAAAGAAAAAGGTAGAGAGAATCCATATTCTTATAAATATTCTTGTCCTTTTTTGATCGACAATAGATGCTCTGTCTATGAAGCTAGACCTCTTCTTTGCCGTGGCTTTGGCCTTTCTAGTGATGATAATCTTGCAGTTAAGACTTGTAATTTTTATTTAGGTCAATATACTCATAATTGCTCAAGAGATAATGAAAGATATGTCTATGATTTAAGACCAGCACAGTTAATGGCTACTGAAAGTGATAGACATATATCTAAGCAAGAGGGTTTAGATAAGAAGGAACTTAAAGGAACTATAGTTGCTTGGCTTAGTCAGAGTGAATATTAATTAATTTTTTAGCTAAGCTTTAGTGAGATATAATCACTAGGGTCGATTATCAATGAATGACTTTTATTACGAAGTTGATATTGAGGACGAAGCTCAAACCGATTTGCAGTTTTTTGATAAGTCAAATTTCGCAGATCCAGATTCATATGCCTTGTTTTTGTTCATAGATAATTTTATAAAAGTTGAGATTCCTGGTAGTACCTTGGTGCTCAACTTGGATTTTCAGCGAAATGTTTTTGTTTTCTTCAAACTCTTATCTTTTATATTTTCCTGTTTTTGGGATTTGTCTAAAAGAGTTTTTGCGTCTCTGAAGTCTAAGTTTGTAGAGTTATTCGTGAAAGAAAAAGTTAATTCTAAGCTCAAAGTAGATTATATTGCTATGGATAAATTCCAAAAGCAACTTTTGAATATCATTACTAAATTAAATTCCAGCTCTAAGATTTCATCTTGTCAACCAAATTTAAAGCTTACTAATTTGATTGATCTTGAGGAGAAGGAGTACTTTCTTTCTAATAACAAAACCATTCTATTGAATATTGTTGGGAAATTTTCTTACATAGTAATGGATGCTTATCTTGAAAACCCTTATTTTAAGCAGCTTGCAAGTGAACAACAATTAAAATGCATCGATGAGAAAGCAATTAATCTTTGTCTTAGTCTAGTGGAGATTGATCAAAACAAGTTTGTAAGTATTAAAATACCTTACTATACTTTTGTGACCCGTAATGTTGATATTGACTTTATTAAAAATGATCTATTCAAGAAGTATCCTGGTATTTTAGATTCTATTAATTTGATTCAAGGCAAGCTTAAAACAAGTTACGACAAGCAGATTCAAGCTATTGTTTTCGAAGTCTTAATTCCTGATCTTCTGAACTATCGACTTACTTGAACCAATACTGATCTACTCTCATTATCTACAATTTCCCAGCTAAGTATTTTCAGATTCAATTCTTGGAAAATTTCTTTAAGTTCTTCATCACTGTAGTTTCTTAGAAACATTCCAGCTCTATAAGTATCTTTATACTCTCTAGTACCATCCGCAAGCTCTAAAAACTCGCCTTTATCTGATAATGCTACCTGATCAAATACCGCATAAATATAAGCTTCGTCTTTAAGGTTCTCTAAGCTATTTTTTAGAAGTTCTACAGCTCTTTCTCTGTTGAAATGCTCAAAGCAGGCATTTATTACAGCGCAATCTACCTTGAAATCAAGTTTCATACTGAGTATATCCTGAGAGAGAAACTCTGCATCTATTTGATTCTTATAAATATCTTTCTTGACCTGTGTTGCAAGTTTAATTGCTGACTCTGAGATGTCTACACCTGTAACTTGAAAACCTTGCTCTGCAAGCATGAAAGATAACCAGCCAGAGCCACAGGCAAGATCTACCACGGATTTAATATTGTATTTGTTGAGAAGACTTGGGATATTTTTTACGTAAGCAAAATCAGGTGGTTTATTAATAGCTTTACTAACTCTTTTCCAGGCTGTTTCCCAAAAATCTAAATTCCTTAAATAATTTTCTTGATAATCTAAGCCCATTAAGTTTAACTCTATTATACTAAAAATAATGAGATTCTTTGATCTTAGATTGGCTATTACTGTTTCTTTGTTGTTGTGTTTAGGGCTAACAGCTTTGTCTAGTGCTGCCTCTGGAGCTTTTTTTGTTAAGCAATTGGTTTATGTACCTATATGTTTTATGATAGTACTTTTCACATATTGCTTTTTCTCAATTGATTTTTATAAAAAAGCTGCAATTATTATTTATTGGTTAAATGTAATTTTACTTATAGTTTTGAAGTTTTTTGGAACTACGCAATTAGGTTCCCAGAGATGGCTCAGCCTAGGTCCGATTAATATTCAGCCTAGTGAACTTGCAAAAATCTGTTTAATTATTTTCCTTGCTGATATTCTCTCTAGAAAAGAGGTGAGAACCTATTTTGATATTATGAAAATATTTTTTTATATATCACTGCCTTCTCTTTTGGTTTTGATTCAACCTGACTTAGGTACAACACTTGTCTATGTTGCAATTAGTTTTGGGATGCTTTTTTGGGCTGGAGCAAGTTTGATGCAACTTCTCATCATAATCTCACCAATTATCACTGCCATTTGTTCTTCAGTTGGTTTCAAGATATTTGAATACCACAACAGTTTTCTTGAGCTTTACTTAACGGTCCCAGCTTTGATTTTTCTAATAAGCTTTACTTTACTTATGGTTTTTTATTATAAAGTTTGGAATTCACCATTCCACACTTTTGGAGCAATGTTCTTAGTCTTGGTGAATATTTTCTCTGTAATTTATAGACCTATGATTTGGGGTTTGTTGAAAGAATATCAGCAAAAGCGTTTGACCATTTTCCTAGACCCATTTTCAGATCCATTAGGTTCTGGTTATCATATTATCCAGAGTTTATATACTATCGGTAGTGGAGGCTTATTTGGTGCTGGGCTTAAATCTGGTGATTTGTCACAAGGGAACTTTGTTCCTGAGCAACATACTGACTTTATTTTCTCTTTAATAGGTGAAGAACTTGGGTTCTTTGGGACAATTGCGGTGATATTTCTATTTTGTATTCTCTGTGTGCAGATACTACTAAGAGCTAAAAACTCTAAAGATCAATTCTCGTCTTTGATGAGTATTGGTATCTTTTCAATGTTTATTTTTCATATATTTGTAAATATCGGCATGAACCTTAGCCTCATGCCGATTACGGGAGTTCCGCTTCCGTATATGAGTTACGGTGGTACATCATTGCTGGTTAATCTTTTCCTGATTTCGCTTGTTGCTAAGGTTTATTCAGAAAATTGCAAAACTAACAATTGAAGATCTACTAATCTAAAACAATTTTGTATCTTTCATCAGCAACAGACGGGCTATCAGAGTTTTGGTCTTTTAATTTACCAGTTAAAATTAATTTAGAACCACGTTTTTTGTATTTTGTATCTATAACTGAGTTACTTGTTTCAAAAAGTTTTTCTACTGATATGATATTTGCACTATAAGTCGCTGATAAACCAACAAAATCCAAATTTTTGCTAGTGATTTCAGTTCTTCTTTTCTCGAAGCACCTAGGTTCCATGAAGAAACCAAAGCTATTCTGTTCTTTTATAACTATGCTGCCAGAATCTCTATCAAAGCTAAAATCTCTTCTACAAGAACCGTCCTGGCATATTTTTTGAATTACACCAACTGTTCTTTTGGTATATGTACCTGAAACACTCTGTACAGATGATACTTGTGGTAAATCACAAAGTAAAGTCTCTAATGAGCTAGGATTATTTTCGTCAAATAATGCACTTGCACCATTACTAAGACCAATAGAAAGAGCAGCTATTGCTACTAGAATTTTGTTTTTCGTATTTCTCCTTTAATGAAAGTTATTTAAAACTTTCTAAAAATATATTAATACTGCTTAGTAGCCTAAGAAAGCATAGTTATTCCAAGGAATTTGATTAAGATGATCAATCGACAAATAATTCAGGGTCGACACTAATACCGTATAAGTAAGTTCCCCAGTGTAGATGAGGTCCTGTGGAAATTCCAGTATGTCCGACTTCGCCTATTTTTTGACCTTTTTTTACGAGTTCACCTTTTTTAACATCAATTTTACTTAAGTGCATATAGATTGATGTCATTGCATGACCATGATCCAGTACTATAGCGTTACCATGAACGTTATAACCTTCTTTCTCCAATCCTACCAAAGCTACTTTAGCGTCTCCAGGAGCAAATACAGGGCTTCCCATTGCTCCTGCAAAATCTAATCCTTTGTGATAGCTTGATACAGGTGCATTATTATATGAGCGCTTTACTCCAAATGGGCTTGATTTACGAGCATTAGAAGGGTAGATAAAATGATTTGTAGAATAAAGATCTTCAGATCTCAGTCTAAAAGCAGCAGAGATCTCACTGAGTTCTTTTTGGCTAGCGCTTAAGCCACTTTTGCCTTTACTTAAAGTGATATGTTGAATTGGCTTTTTGTTATCAATAACAGTTACTGGGACTTTCTCTTCCCAATCTCCAGATCTTGCAAGTATTGCATAGGAGCCAGGCTTGGTTAAATTCTCTACCGGGATTAATGCAGTGTATTCTTTATCAGCAGTTTTAAATGCTCTAAAAGCAATTTGGTTAAACCAGACTAGAGGTGCTCTTTTCAGTCCTGATACAGTAACCTCATAGAATTCCCCCTGTTTAACTGAAGCAGATTTAATATTTAACTTAGGACTAGCTTTTTTAGTGACAGCAATTGCTTTTTCCTGAGTCTCTGGACTCGAGACCTGAGGGGACATTGCAAAAGCTGAGTTTAAACTTAGACACAGTAAAGCAAAAAATAATACTTTAATTGGCTTCATATTTATATGATAGCTTAAAAAAATCTGAGAATTTAATTAATTGAACCTAAATCTTTATCACCACGCCCAGAAAGGTTTAGTATCAAAATTTCTTCATCTTTAGTTTCGGGCATTAAAGTTTCTAGATAAGCAAAAGCGTGTGCTGTTTCTAAAGCAGGAATAATTCCCTCCATTCTAGAAACTAATTTAAAAGCAGCTAATGCTTCTTCATCAGTGACAGCAACATACTTAGCAATATTTTCATCTTTATAGTAACTGTGTTCAGGACCGATTCCAGGGTAATCTAATCCAGCAGAAACACTGTGAGCTTCTTGGATTTGTCCATAATCATCCTGTAAAAGATAACTCATAGAACCATGTAACACTCCTGGCTTACCAAGGCTAATAGAAGCGGCGTGCTTCTCTGTATCTAAACCATTTCCAGCAGCTTCTATAGCTATAAGCTTTACATCTTCATCTCCTCTAAAAGGGTGGAAAATGCCAATAGCATTAGAACCACCACCCACACAAGCAAGAACGTAATTAGGCAACTTGCCCTCTATTTCAAGGCATTGCGCGCGAGCTTCGTCACCAATCACAGCCTGAAATTCTCTAACTATAGTAGGGTAAGGATGAGGTCCAACCACGCTGCCAATAATATAATGAGTATCTATAACGTTAGTAACCCAGTATCTGATTGCTTCAGAGGTAGCGTCTTTGAGGGTTGAAGATCCACTGGTCACAGGAATAACTCCTGCACCCATAAGTTTCATACGTTTAACGTTTGGAGCTTGTCTTTCAATATCTAATGCTCCCATGAATACTTTACATTCAAGTCCAAGTAAGGCACAGGCAGTAGCTGTAGCAACCCCATGCTGTCCAGCACCCGTTTCTGCAATGATTTTAGATTTACCGATTTTCTTAGCAAGCAAAGCCTGAGCTATAGCGTTATTGATTTTATGAGCCCCAGTATGGTTTAAGTCTTCACGTTTAAGATAAATTTTCGCTTTGCCGTAATAGTTGGTAAGGCGCTTTGCAAAATACAATGGAGTTTCTCTACCTACATAATTTTTCAGATAGTAGTTAAGTTCTTTTTTGAATTCTGGATTCTCTTTATACTTCAAAAAAACATCTTCAAACTCTTCTAAAGCAGGCATTAGAGTTTCAGGGACATATTGTCCTCCAAATTTTCCAAAGTACTTAGGGAGTTTAGTTTTTTCCATTAAGTATTATTTTAGCAAGCTTAAACCTGTTGTTTCATAGTAGGAAAAGCAATAATATCTCTAATAGATGCTGCATCGGTTAAGAACATAGCGAGTCTATCGATACCAAGTCCCATACCACCAGTTGGAGGTAGACCGTATTCTAAAGCCGTGATGAAGTCTTGATCATAGATGTGAGCCTCTTCATCGCCTTCTTCTCTTTGCTTGCCTTGCATTAAGAATCTTTCTTTCTGGTCAAGTGGATCAGTTAGCTCCGTGAAAGCATTTGCTGTTTCACGACCATAGATGAATAATTCAAATCTTTCTACGAATCCAGCTTCACTCTTAGCCTCATCTCTATGCCTTTTGGCTAGTGGAGAGATTTCTACTGGATAATCGTAAATGAAAGTTGGCTGTATCAAGGTTTTTTCAACATGAGCCTCGAATGCTTCATTCAATTCAACACCAAAAAGTTCTTTACCAGTGGCTTTTTTGACAGCTTCTTGCATTGAAATTCTTTCAAATGGTTTTGAGAAATCTATTTCAGTGCCTTGGTATTCAAATTTAAGTTTAGCAAGAACTTTGTCACAAACATATTTCAGCATTTCCTCTGTTAAATCCATCATTCCAGTAACATCGGTATAAGCTTGATAAAGCTCTATACTAGTAAACTCTGGATTATGTTTGATACTAATACCTTCATTCCTGAAGATTCTACCAATCTCATAAACTCTTTCAAATCCACCAATAACTAATCTTTTCAGGTGTAGCTCAGTTGCAATACGAAGATACATGTCCATATCTAAAGTGTTATGGTGAGTGATAAATGGTTTAGCGGAAGCTCCACCAGCTTCAGTGTTTAGTATTGGTGTTTCTATTTCAAGGAAACCACGGGAATCTAAATAGTTACGGATTTCCTGAACCATCAGAGCTCTTTTTCTAAGTCTATCTTTAGATTCTGGATTTACGATTAAGTCTAAGTATCTTTGGCGGTAGCGAGTTTCAACATCAGCTATGCCAAGTCTTCTTTTTTTACCTTCCACAATTTCAGGTAGGGGTTGGAGTGTTTTGGAGAGTAAAGTGATTTTCTCTATGTCTAAAGTTACTTCTCCGCGAGGGGTTTTTCTTATCTTACCGGTGACACCAATATAATCACCCTTATCAAATAAAGGTAATAATTCTTTTAATTCTTCCGGACGAGTCTTTGCATCTGAAAATAATTGCAGTTTACCATCTTCGTCGAAAAGATCAACAAACATCCAATCGTTTCTCTGATTATGAACCTTGCCACACACAGAGGCTACAAAGTCAGTTCTCTCACCGTCTTCCAAATCTTTGAACTTCTCTTGAATCTCACCAACTCTGTGAGTTCTCTCAAAACCATACGGATAGGGATCAATTCCCTTTTCTTTTAGTTTTGCTAATTTTTCTAATCGTTGTTCTCTTAAGTTAGAACTCGATTCTACATTATTATCCTGTGTCTTAACCATTGTCTAAAGCTACTACTATACTGGGCTTACCTTTTACAATTCCAATACCTGTAACAACAAAAGCTCCCATCATTGGCTCTAGCTCAGGCTCTTCGTCTATACCAGCTCTAAATGGTCTAGCAAGAGTTACGTTAGGTTCATAACCAACCGTTCCTGGTAAGTCTTGTTCAGGATCTACAAGACCGTCAATAAGCTCTACAGGCTCTTTCGTAAATGGATTTAGGATTTTACGGATAGCTCCGAGTTCTTCAACGTCATAAGAAGACTCTGGAATGACGCCACCAGTATCTACTGAGGAAATTTGTATATTTGATGCTAAGGCTTGAACAGAAGCTATTACTTGTGCGTTCTTAGCCTTATCCTGTGCTTCCATTAAATTAGGTATTGCTATGGTTGCAAGTATACCAATTATGATTACAACGACCATCAGCTCTACAAGAGTTAAGCCGCTTTCTGTTCTCCTTCCAAATTGTTTAACAATTCTTAACATAAGCCTGTTACAATCATAGCACTTAAAGAGTTTTTTATTCTTTAGGGTTGGGGGCGATCTATATAACATTTGAAGTCGGTCATTGAGATGACTTCAAGATATCTCAATCATTGGGTATTAAGTTAATAGATTAAGAATAGGAAAAGGAATATAAAAAACCGATGGACTCAGATTCAGTAGTGACTCTTGAAAAGCTTCAAAACAAGCTGAACAGCATAGAAGCTAAGATTGACCAGAATTTTAAAGATATAGGATCCCAACTAAAGGAGCATACTAGAGCTTTAGCATTCATATCGCAAACTCTGGGGAAAACTGATTTGGCAGGCAAATCGCCCAAAAATACCAGTGCTAGTCCTGCTAATGCTGATGAAATGATTGCTGACACAAGAACTCAATATGAAAAAATTCGTGAAGAATTATACATTAGTATGAGTATTGAAATGAATGAGGAAAACAAGAAAAGTCCTTTGGGTAAAGAGATTGATGAGTTCCTAACTAGGATGCGTCTGACTTTCTTGAAGAGTCGTTTGAATATTGCTGATGCAGAACCAAGTAAGTTAGTTCATGTTGTAACAAGTAAATTTCCGAATGTGATGACTAATTTTGACCGTGTGGATGTGAAAGAAAAAGATCTTATTAAGCAAATAAACGGCTTATTTACTGGAAATATATACCAAGGAACTTATACTAAAGATTTACTTAAAAATATGTATAACGTTCTTCTGAATTGGGATTAAGCTATGGCTTAATTAGATTTTTTTAGAATAATAGTCTGCAATTCTATTGAATGAAAGGCTAGTAAGAAATATTATTGCAGCTGGATATATTAGAAGGCTTGGATTTGTTCGTAAATACTGAAATGAATCTCCTGCAATAGTTCCCCAACTTGTATTTGGTGGGGAAATCCCAAGGCCTATAAAGCTTAAGGTACTTTCTGAAAGAATAGCCCTTGGTAAAGTAAAGCCAATACTTACAAGTATCAGGGTCCATGCATTGGGGAT
Organism: Candidatus Caenarcanales bacterium; assembly: GCA_022447685.1. Classification (GTDB taxonomy): domain Bacteria; phylum Cyanobacteriota; class Vampirovibrionia; order LMEP-6097; family LMEP-6097; genus DT-14. Next base: position 24,968 of record JAKVAO010000001.1, read on the forward strand.
AAGATGTTTAAAGATTATTTGTAAATGATTGAGACCAATTAATTTCGAGGCAATAATAAACTCTTCTTGTTTGAGTTTTAGTAGCTCTGCTCTGGTGATTTTGGTGATTTCCATCCAATTAATAAAGGCAAGACCAAACACTATAGCCCCAGATGATCTGGAAAACAAAAGAGAAACTATGCTGAGTACCAGTAAATCTGGAAGCGAATATATGAAATCAATGAATTTTAGGATTATAAAATCTACTTTGCCTCCAACATAGGCTGCAAGAGAAGCCATACTTACTCCTATGAGAAATGCTATTGCTGCTGTCGAGAAAGCTATGGATAAACTTGTTTGAGCACCTTTGATGATTCTAATGAAAATATCTCTGCCTAGCGCATCTGTTCCCAATATATGATTGCTGCTAGGTGCTTCTAAAATAGAATTGATATTGATACTAATATGGTCATGGCTAAAACAATCAGGGCAAAGAGTGTAAAGCAGGGTGCTAACACTAATGATTATTAAAAAACTAATGGAAAGTATTGGCAATCTACAAAAATCTTAACAGTTTAATGGCTCTGGTAGTGGGAAATGTGTTTTCTCTTCAATTACCTCAAGTGTTTGAATCAGCTCACTCGTCTTATAGTCACTAGTTCCAATAAGTTTGGATATTAGTTGTTCTATTAATTTTTCTGGAGCAGAGGCACCAGAACTGATTCCTATTACAGAGTCCTCTATATTCTCTATAGATTCTTCAGGTACAAAACTTTCAGGGTCAGAGATTAAATTAACAGCTTTGCCAGCTTTATCTACTAATTCTACTAACCTTAAAGTATTAGAGGAATTGTTGCTACCAATAATTAAAATATGGTCACATTTGTTAATAAGCTCTTTGACTGCATCTTGGCGGTTTTGAGTTGCGTAACAGATGTCATCTGCTTTAGGGAATTCAACATTGGAGAATTTAGATTTAATGGCATTAATTATTTCAGCTGTATCATCCACAGATAATGTGGTCTGGGTACATACCACTAAAGCTGTTTCAGGATTGAGAGCTAAGCTGTTTAAGTCAGATGCAGATTCTACTAAGTGAATTTCATCTCGTGCATAACCCATTGCACCAACTACTTCTTGGTGACCTTTATGTCCTATGTATATAATTTTTTTGTTGTTATCTACAGCTTTCTTGATTTCTTTATGGACTTTGGTTACTAGTGGGCAAACGGCATCTATGAAAAATATTCCTCTTGCTCTCGCTGATTCTATTACAGCAGGGTCAGTGCCGTGAGCTGAAAATATTAGTTTAGCTGAATCTGGTACTTCATTTAAATCTTCTATAAATATTACTCCACGATTCTTGAAATCATTGACTACGTGATGATTATGAACAATTTCGTGCCTTACATATATAGGTGCATCATATATATCAAGTGCTTTATCCACAATCTCTATTGCTCTATCGACACCTGCGCAGAAGCCTCTTGGGCTTGCAAGAATAATTTGTTTAGGTTTTTTCACAGAAATAATAGTACTATTCTGAGTGAAGGCAAGTAAAGTGCAAGATCTATTGTTATTTCAAAATTTATTATTAAAAATACTTCCTTTGTATTTGGTAATTCTCATTGGCTTTGTAGCAGGTAAGTTTCTTGAAATTGACAGGAAAAGTATTGCTCTGATGATAATGTATGTTGTTGCCCCTATTGTATTCTTTAATGGAATTATCAAAGATAATATTCCGCTTCAGAGTTTATCTATTTCTGTATTTGTTTTTTGTGTTTGTACATTTTTGGCTTTAATTTTTTTAGGTTTAGGATCTTTGATTTGGAAAGACTCTACCAAAAATATCCTTGCTCTATGTTCAAGTTCAGGTAATATGGGCTATTTTGGTTTACCTGTTGCTTTAGCTATTTTTGGTCCAAAAGCACTGCCAACTGTAATTATGGCTACGCTCGGGATTATATCTTTCCAAAACTCTCTTGGCTTTTTTATAGCAGCTAACGGTAAGTATAGCTTTGTAAGAAGCTTAAAGAAAACTTTATTACTTCCTAATATCTACGCTGTGATTTTAGCTTTTTATTTGAAAGACTTTATTGATATACCAAGTTTAAGTGGCTTTGCTAAGAATATTTTTAATATCGCAAATAATTTCACAGGTGCCTACAGTATACTTGGTATGCTTATTGTTGGTTTAGGCTTATCGCAAATCAAGTCTATGAAGCTCAATAAAAAAACTTTCCTATTTTTAATCTTGAGTTTATTTGCTAAATTTGCAATTTTCCCATTTTTGACTTACTTATTTATTATTTTTGATAAACATAGTTTGCACTTATTTAGTTCTAGCACTTACCCTGTTTTGATGATGCTCTCACTTGCACCTGTTCCTGCAAATGCAGTAGTTATAGCATCAAGTCTAAAGCTTGATACTGACATGATTTCCATTACTGTGATGTTGAGTAATTTCTTTGCCTTATTTTTAATACCAATGCTTTTAGTCTGGATGCATTAAGGTAGAATATTGAGTGCTACGCTGCTGAGAGAATTTGCCTGAGTTAGAACGCTACTTGCCATGTTTTGTCTAACTTGATCCATGAAATACTCACTTGAAGAAGCTGCTTTGTCATCGTCTAGCATGGTTGACCTTAATTGTTGAGCACCTAAGGCAAATACTTCCTGGAATTCGGATTGTGTTCTAAGTCTGTTCGAGTAAGAGGAATTCTTGCTTTCCATTCTGTTGATATTATCAAGCATTGCATTTATATCAGCTAGGCTTCCATTTCGTCCAGTTGCGCTTCCATCGTGGGAACTTACTGAATTAGAGCCGACATTGAATTCTTGAAGATTGATAGTCGATCCTTCACCTAATGATCCAAGGTTGGTATTATTAATTGCAATTTCCATTCCTTTTCCAGTTGTTCCACTTGCAAGATCTAAACTTAAATAATCTTCATCATTCACACCGAATAAAATATTTATATCTTCAGTGCCGTCAAAAATATTTTTGTCACCAAACTGAGTATTTTCAGCTATGGCATTAATGGTTTCTACCCTTGCAACTACCTCTCTCTGTATGGCAGCAAGTTCTCTTTCACTATTAGGTGAATTATAAGCTTTAACAGTGAGGTCTCTTATCTCCTGTAAATTTTCTTTTACTGTTTTTAAACCAGCATCTAAAGTGTCTATAAGACCGACGCCTTGCATAATGTTTCTTCTAGCATTATCTGTACTTTTTACAACAGTATCAATTCCACTTGCTATTGATAAGCCAGCAGCATCATCTGCCGCTTTGGTGATCCTAGTTCCAGTGGATAGTCTTTTTGTTGTTCTTTCAAGATCACTTGAAATTTGGTTGAAAGATCTTACTGCAAAATCACTTGTAGCATTAGTATTGATCGATAGAGCCATTTAGTATCATCCTCTTAGCCCCCTGTCTTGATATTTATATCGGCTAAATGGATGAGATCTTTAACTAATTTTGTAAAAAGACTAGTACTAGGGTATTAGATTTAGAGCTATACTTCCCTGTGAGTTAGATTGGGTTAGTATTGATGTGGCTGAATTTTGAACTAATTGGGATTTGATTAAATTAGAGCTTTCAGCAGCAACATCAGTATCAAATATGTTTGAGTGGACTTGACTCATACCCATAGTGAAAGCTTCTTGGTATTCCATATGAGAGCCAAGCGCGTTATCATAACTTCCTAGATTAGTTCTCATACGTGTGACATTTTCAATCATTTTGTCTATATCACTCATTGTATAATTGGCTTCCCCGCTACTAACAGCAAAGGTTGCGTCATCCGCAGCTACAACATTAATAGAACCAAGGTTCATTGTCTCTAAAGTTCTTCCAGTTGTATCTATACCCTCTGTTATTGAACCAAGGGCAGTCTCGTCTGTCGTGAGACTGATTTCAATTCCTTGATTGGCGGCGACTCCTGATTGAAATAATAAGGTAAGTTGGTCGCTATCTTTAACACCGTAGTGAATATTTCTGTCCTGGCTCCCATCTAAGAGCACTGATTGACCGAATTTGGTACCTTCTGCAATACTGCCAATCGTATTGATACTCTCAACGAGTTCTCTTTGCATAACGTCTCTCTGTTCATCACTATAAACTCCGTTGTTTGCTCTTACAGTTAGTTCTCTTATTGAATCTAATTCATCACCAATAGATGCTAAAGCAGCGTCCATGGTTTGGAGCATTGATATACCATCACTGATATTTCTTTTAGAATTGGTTGTACTCTTTAAAAGAGTTTCAAAGCCTTTTGATATAGATAAACCAGCTGCATCATCTGCACCTTTGTTGATTCTATGACCACTAGATAATTTCATTGTAGAATCAGCTACTTTATCTGTAGCATTCTCAAATGACCTCCTGGTAAATATCGCATTAGTATTTGTATTTAAAGAAATTGACATCTTCACTCCCCCGTATTGTGATTTGTATGTTTCTCTATATCGGTCAAATGATCTAGATCTTTAACATTATTTCAAAAATATTTTATAGCTTCTCTAGATATTTACCTGGAGTTCATCATACTTGATAGGTTCACCAAATATCATATTGAGACCGAAACCAACTTGGTTTCTAACTGTATCGTAACTAGCCCTGAATTTGAAATCTTCTGGACCAAACTCTGCTCTGAGCTGGTTTTGTGTGATTTCATTATCATCCATGTTGAAGTTCGTGAAAGCTCCAATTGTGAGCCACTTGTTGATTTCAAGGTCGCCATCGAAGACTAAGGCGTGATTACCATCAACGAATTGATCAAAGATAAATGGTGACTCACCACCAATAGCAGCATATAAGTAATCTATCTCGAATTGAAGTTTATCGAAAGATGCTTCAATAGCAGGACCAAATCTGTTGATAACGTTAATATCACCAGTGTCATAGAATCTCAAAGAACCCGCATTCCTTAATCTGAGAGCAACATTGAAGCCCTCATTTCCAAGTCTAAATAGTGGGTTCGTGTAGAATTGAATACTTTCTTCAAATCTGAAACCTTCTGCTCCAGCTGAGCCTCTAATGCCAGATTCATCTGCTCTTGCCCCTAATAAATCATCTCTTCTTTCACTAGAAAATAAGTCAACGTTATCTTCAACATAGCCAGCTATACTTCTTATCTGCGCTCCTCTTTCATCGAAAAGCCAATGATTAACTCTTAATCTATGCGCTAATTCATAATTTTGTTTAATTTGTGAATTACTGAACATTTGGTTTCGGTTAAATTGGTTCACGAGAGCGTTCGTTTCAAAACCCCAACCCAATTGTTGATGAGCATTTAATATAAATCTATTTTCAAGAGACCCATAACCTGCCATGATTGCAGTGGTATCACCAGGCGTATTGAAACTGGCTATAGCACCACCACCAAAGCCAAAATCATTACCGAGTTGTAAGACTGGAGCAAGGGCAAAAGTATTACTACCAAATGATTTATAGAATCTTGGACCTAAGGCAAAGCCACCAATTCTTTCTCTTTGACCAATTACTGGTCCTCTAAATCTAGTATTTGCTGTTTCACCAACTGTAGTAGTAAGTTCTATTGGAGAAGGAATACTGAGCTTATCATTGATAGCAATTCTTGCACCTTGGATTTTTAAGTTGTTTTGTTTTTTGGTTTGATCATAAAGAATTCTTTTGGCTGAATATCTTAGTGAGCTTTTGTTCTCGTGTATATCTTTCCAGCGTAGCTTTCTTCTCTCGTGATAGAACCTTAACTGTTGTGAATATCTTGTTTGCACGGCATTACCTGGTACGTATACTGTTATTGGTTCATTAGTTACCAAGTAACCATTGTCAAAAACTAATTTGATTTTGTCGTCTTTATCTTCGTCCTTAGCTTCTTTGAACTCTGATTTACTGAAGCGTGCTTTAAGTCTAATCTGGTCAGAGAATATTTTAGGATTCTCCATGGTATATGTCTTGGTGTCGGTTTTGAAAGCAACATGCTCACCATAGGCAACACTTTCGTTTTGTGTTACTTTGACATCACCATCAGCTTCAATTAAATTCTCTAATCCATCAAAGCTTAGAGTGTCGGCTTCAATCTTGATATTTTTGTCTCTGATTATTGCAATGGCATTACCATCAGCAAGATAAAAATCTTGAGTTTCATTATAGGTTAGCTCATCTGCAATAATTTCAACATAGGGCTTTTTACCTTGTGATTCTTCTTCTATAGAAAGCTCTTGAGTTTGATTTTCTTTTTTATCTTTTTTTGCGAAAACCATTCCAGAAGAAGATATGCAGAGCAAAGCTAATGAACTTAGTAATATTTTGGATTTATGGTTTGCAAAAAGCACAGACCCTCTAATCATAAAACAGATGTCTATGAAATGGAGTTTTTTTTTGATTAAGGATATAATTGAGATAATACAAATTTATATGTTTTTGAAGTCCATCAATTTATTGAATTATAGAAATTATCAAGAGTTATTTTTGGAATTAAATAATCAAAAACTCATTATTCTTGGTGATAATTCTCAGGGGAAAACTAATTTACTTGAGGTTGTTCAAATTTTGAGTCTTGGTAAGTCCAAAAGAGCTTCTAAAGACGCACAGTTGGTTAATTTCGATGCTGATAATGCTGTGATTCACGCAAAGGTGGATAAAGGTTTGGGGGAAGAATTAGCAATAGCGCTAATGATACGCAAAAGTGGTAGAAGAACTCTCAAGATTAATGAAGTCACCAAAAAACCTTCTGATATTACTCATAAAATCTATACAGTTTCTTTTATGGTAGATGATTTACATATGGTGGCTGGCTCTCCAAGTGAGCGTCGCGATTGGTTAGATTCTATTCTAAGGCAGCTTAATATTCAGTATAAGGATGTTTACGCTAAGTTTGAGAAGGCTCTTAGCCAAAGAAATAGTTTTATTAAATCTCTAGTTGAGCAAGGTGTTTATTTCCCTAATCTTAATGATAGTCATAGAGAACAATTAAGTATTTGGAATGAAATGTTTATCGAAGCAGCAAATACTGTGACTAAGTATAGAAAAGCCTTAATCCAAGAATTAAATCCTGTTATTGCAAGTCATTATAAAAATATTTCAGGCAAAGAAGATGCTTTGGAGGTGAGCTATGCTGGGACTGAACTTCAAGAAGCTGACCTGGATAAGAGGCTTAGAGTTGATTTCATCAGATCATATACGACTTTAGGACCACACCGTGATGATATTAGTTTTGTTCTGAAGTCTCATAATGCTGGTGATTTTGCAAGCCAAGGTGAGAAAAGATCTATAGTTCTTGCTTCTAAATTATCTGAGATTGACTTACTCAAGGCTAAGCATAATATTAGACCTATATTGCTTTTGGATGATGTTCTTGCTGAATTGGATGAGTCAAGGCAGGATCACCTTTTGGATGCTGTAGACTCTGACACTCAAGTGATTATTACAACCACTCATTTGGGTAAGCATTTGCAAAAATGGAGTGAAAATGCTCAAATTATAAATATAAAGTCTGGTGAAATCGTAGAGAAAGCTTTGCTGGGAGTATAAATGAAAAGAGAAAAGCAAGAAAACTTAATACCAATAAATAAACTTTTTTCTCAAATTACAAAAAATATTGATAAGAACAAGCATCAGTCTATTTTTGAACTCTGGCGTGAACTTCAGTGGGAGAATTTAGGTTTACCGGATATCGTAAAACGTAAGACTTTTGCTGATAGGGTTACTCGTGACCGTAAACTTATTGTCGGAGTAAAACATGCTGCTCTAGCAAATGAACTTCAATTTCATAAAGAAAAGCTGTTGAATTTACTTAACCAAGCAATTAAAAATGCTAATAAAAGTATTCACTTGAAGGAAAATTTTTCTCAAGACTATGTAAAAGAGCTTAGAGCCCTTGTTTTTGAGCTTAGATAACTACACTTACAATTGTATGTCAAATCTTGCCTCAAGATAATATTGTATTTACATTATGGTGGCTTCAATAACTTGGTGGAGTATGGAATTTTTTGAAAAGGCAGCTTTCGATGGTTCGCCGGGCAGATGCCAAGGTGATGGATCTTGAAAGTAAGCAAAGGCTCAAATCTATTGCCAAAGGTGATACTTACGAATCCGCTGGGTCTTTAGGTAGTCTTGCCAAGCAAGAACCTGAAAATTACTTACAAACTTTGGGTGAAAAGAATTTAGACTCTGAGTCAGAAGCTCTTTTGGAGAAGGCTAAACAATTCCCTGGACACAAAAGTGCAAAGATTTATTATAGAGAGAATGGAAAACCTTTATTGGTGATTATTAATCCTGATAAACTTGATGAAAATATTGCCCCTAAATCAAAAATTCTTCCTAGTTCAGCTACATACGAGAAAAAAGAAGCTAATGGTAACGATGTGTTGAAAATTCATGAACTACCAGAAGATCAGGATATTGTAATTATTAACGGTCGTTATAACTTATATCACCCTGGTGGATTTTTAAAAGCAGCTACAAACTTGGAGACCAGAAGGTATTTAGATTTTGCAATAACAAAAGATAATGAATTGATTTTAAATCAAGGTTCTACATCTAAAGCTAAAATTCAAACTTTAAGTTCTGATACATTATAGGTAGTGAAATATTTTTTAAATATTATATTTATTTGCTTAATAATATTGCTTGGGACTTCTTGTTCAGAGGAATTGGCGAATAAAACTTTAAAGCAACTTGCTGGTGAGACTCTCAGAACCAAAATGCTTTTCAAAATAGAATATAGAGAGTTTTTTAAAGACAGAATTACTGAATACCGTTTTTTTGAAGAACCTCTTTTGAATACTACTGTTATCCATGATCCAGGTGTTCAGGATAGTTCATTTACAGCTTTTGATACTCAGCTTGTGAAAATCACCAGTACTCGCCACTATAAGGCTAAAGCCATTCATAATAAACTTAAAAATTTAAAATATAAAAATACTTTCCCTTGGAAAGAAGATTTCAAAGATAGAGGAGACGTTGTGAAAGTTTATTGCACTCAAGACGCTATACCTGTCCTAGCTGACAAAGACGGTAATTATAAAGCGGTGCCATTATCCAAGGTCTTTATTTTTTATACTGGTCATATTAATGAAGAGCCTCAAGTCTTTAAAGATATTCTAAGTCTGATAAAAAATTAGAGCTTTGCTAAAATAAAATAGCATGACAGAACTTTTAGAGAAATCCGTAGTTAAGATTGAAGATCTTAAAGCTGACTTGGGTCCTTTGGGATATATGGAGCTTTTGGATACTATGGGAGATGACCTTAGTATTGTTAACGCTGCTAGAGTTTCTTATAACAAAATCTCTGATAACTTTGAAGCTAAGGATAAGAAGCTTGTGAAGTTCTTGGCTAAACATAAGCACTGGACTCCATTTGAACAAAATGCTATTAAGTTTAGAGTTAAATGTCCAATCTATATCGCCCGTCAGTGGATGAAGCACAGATGTTGGGTTTTTAATGAAATTAGTGCAAGATATACCGTCTTTGATAACACTATTTATACTCCAGAAGCTTTCAGAGAGCAGGCTGAGAAGAATAAACAAGCAAGTGTTGAAGCTTCAGATGAATTGAATCAAGCTGAGGCAAACAAGATTTATGAAAATGCTTACAAAGTATCTTTAGATGCTTACAATAAACTTCTTGATCTAGGAGTCTGCCGTGAACAGGCTAGAGGGGTATTGCCTGTTGGTTCTCATACTGAATTTATTACTACTGTTAACCTAAGAAATTATATGCACTGGTATAACTTAAGAGCACCTAAAGATGCTCAGTGGGAAATTCAACAATACGCTAAGGCGTCTATAGAGCTTGTGAAGACTAAATTCCCTGTTGCTATTGAGTGTTTCGAGGAATTGAAGCACGAAGAACTTGAAGAAGCTAAAATATAATTAGTGTTTTTAGTTTTTGGGAAAATCATACTTTTACTTGCAGCTATTTTAATAGTCTGTTTGTGGTTTACTAATGCGGTTGAAAACTTAGGAGTTAGGCTCAAGCTCGGAGAACAAGTTGTTGGTAGCTTGCTTGCTGCTATTGGAACGGCTTTGCCTGAAACTCTCTTGCCTATTATTGCAATTATGCTTGCCGGTGTTCATAGCCAAGGCGATCCGAAAACTGAAATTGCTATTGGTTCTATTATTGGGGCTCCGTTCCTATTATCTACACTTGCATTGTTTTTATTAGGACTTGCGGTTTTAGTTAATTACCAGAAAAGAAAAAATCTTGATCTCAAAGTCTGTCACAAGCATATAACCAAAGATTTAAGTTATTTTTTGCTTGCATTATTGGTAGCTGTATCTGCAACTTTTTTTCAGACTCAAGTGATTAAAACATCTTTTGCTGTTGTATTGGTTGCTATATATGTTATTTACTTTATCACTACTCTGAGGGAGGGAAGTGAGGCTGCTCACGATGAAGCTGAAGACGATGTTGATCAGTTATATATTTCGAGCTTCTCTGTTGCTGGTTTCCGTTTGCCGTCTAATTTATTTTGGATGATTTTCCAGCTTTTCTTGTCTTTGGCAGGGATTGTTGTTTTTGCTCATGAGTTTATTCTAGAAATTGAGAAAGCATCAATGGCTTTAAATGTTAGTCCATTGATTTTGAGTTTGATCATTGCTCCGATTGCAACAGAGCTTCCAGAGAAAGTTAATAGTTGGTTTTGGGCAAGTTCAGGTAAGGATGGCTTAGCACTTGGAAATATAACCGGCGCTATGGTTTTTCAATCTGCAATACCTTGTGCTGTGGGGGTTAGTTTGACTCCTTGGAATTTAGATTCTCATACAATTTTCTGTGTAATTTTGACTATACTTTCAGCTTCAATAATGCTTTTTTCATTAAAAGTTTTTAAAAAAGTACATGCGGCAACATTAACTTTTATGGGATTCCTGTATTTGCTTTATTTAGTTGCTATAATCCTATTCTAGGTTTTTAAGATTTATTCTTAAGGAGATTCTTAAATCATATGACTCAACATATTACAGGTGAAATTTTAGGACAGTCCGTTCATGTGGACACTCTTTATTATGCATGGGCTTCTATGGCAGTTATTCTAGCTGTAGCTATATTCTTGAGCGCTGGTTTAAGTAATGACCCTGAGAAATATGGTGCAAGACAGCTTATTTCTGAAGGTTTGTATTCTTTTTTTGCTTCATTGGTTAGAGACCAAATTGGTAAGCGTGGAGAGAGATATATTGCACTTATAGGATCTATATTTATTTTTATTTTGGTGAATTATTATGCTGGGCTTCTTCCATGGAAACTTGGAGAGTTTTTCCCATGGTGGCCAAAGCTTCCATCTGAGCATGGAGCACACGCTGCAGGGGCTCATACTACTGCTACTGCTCACGCTGTTGAAGCTCATGGAGCTGCAGTTGCAGAGCATGTTCATTCAGCAAGTGAATCTGTAGCTAGCCATGCTGCTCATATCTGGCATGGTGCTAGTACTTGTGCTGATATTAATGTTCCAGCAGCACTCGCTATTCTTGTAGTTGTGATTTATTTCTTCTCAGGTGCAATGATTGGTGGTTGGAAGTATATTCAAATGTTTTTACCTATTAATTACAACAAAGGTAAAGGTATTAGCTTAAATTTAATGTGTCTAATTGAAATCATGGATTTAGCTATTAGACCACTTACTCTTACACTTCGACTTTTTGCAAATACAGTTGCTGGTGAGACTTTACTTGCTACATTTATAGGTTTAGTTGCTTTAGTTCTACCTATAGTTGTTCTAGGTTTTGAGATGTTTGTAGGTGTTTTACAAGCATTCTTATTCACTATACTTACTTGTGTTTATGTTGGTGGTGCGGTGCAGCATGCTGAGCATCTTATCCATGATGAGCATCATTAATTAGATCAGCATCTGAACTTAGTCTACTTCGTTTTTTATGATTTTCTAATACTCAAGCTAAACTAGGCTCCGTTTACCCAATCATAAAATGCCTTGTGTCTTAAGCCCAGCTACTAATCTAAAAAAATACATAATCTGTATTTTTGCTATACTTTAGTCTACAAGTGTTTCTTAAACATTCTTTACACATATTAGCTGAAATTTTACCGGTCTTCTTAATAGCGGTAATTTGCTCTTCGTTAATAGATCTTTATCTACCGAATAACTATTTTGAAAAAATTGAGCAAAGCTTCATCGCAGGTTCACAATTTAAATCCAAGCTTGGTCTTATAGTTGCAGCTATACTTGGTGCTTTAATTCCCATCTGTACCTGTGGCATGATTCCTCTTGCTATAGGTCTTTTAAGAAAGAAGCTTAACTGGAAATATATTTTGGCTTTTTTGCTTGCTGGTAATGCTTGTAGTATTTTTGCTTTGATTTTGAATTTGGGGGTTCTAGGTTGGGAATCAACTATATGGCGTTTTAATTTTGCGGTCTTGTTTGCAGTTATCAATGTGATATTATTTTCTTTACTGTATAGTGAATCAATTGAAAATATTATTGAAAGCAAGCTTCAAGAAACTGAAGAAAAGAAACACTGTTGCGGTCCTAAAGTTTCTAAATTAAAGAAAATATGGTCTGACTTAAAAGAAACTAGCTTTCAGTTTCTACCATGGATAATTTTTGCAGTTTTAGTCGCAAGCCTAATGCACTTTAATCATGATTTTGTTTTAGCTAAAACAGGAGAACTTTTACAAAATGAGTTGATTAGCCCATTTTTTCTTTCTTTGATTGCTTTTCCACTTTATCTCTGCGCTGGTGCTGATGTTGCCATGAGTGCTGAATTCTTAGATTTAGGAATTGCACTAGGTTCAGTTTTAGCTTTTATGACTGCAAGCCCTGGAGTGAATTTCACTACTTTGGTTGTTTATAAACAGGCTTTTGATTTACGCGTGGCTATAGCACTTACGGTTTTTCCTGTTGTGGTTATAAGTTTACTTGGCTTGATTTTTAATTTGCTTACTTAGTTTTAAAGAATTAAAATATATATGAATATGAGTGTGAATGTGGAAGATTTAAATCTATTAAAAGAAAAATACTCTGAACTACAAAGTAAATTAAAACATTGGAGTCATAAATACTATATTGAAAATATAAGTGAAGTCGAAGATGCTGTCTATGACGCTCACATTGAGGAGCTTAAAGTCTTAGAGGCAGAGTATCCAAATTTAATTGAGGCAGATAGTATCACTAAAATTATAGGCTCCGGTTTTTATCAGACTAGTTTTACTAAAACATATCATTTGGAGAAAATGATGAGTCTTGATAATGCTTTTGGTGAAGAGGATATTAGGGATTGGGAAGCTAAAATTAATAGAATGATAGGCGAAGAAACACCTCGTCAATATGTTTTTGAGTTGAAGATTGATGGCTTGAGTATTGCGATTGATTATAAAAATGGCAAACTTTATCGTGGTGCTACTCGTGGCAACGGTAAAGTGGGCGAAGATGTTACTGCTAACTTGATGACGATAAAATCTTTACCTAAGAAGATTCCTGTAGAGCTTTTGGTGCAGCAAGATTTTTCGATTCGTGGTGAAGTTTATTTGCCGAAAGAAGATTTTAAGAAAATTAATGCTGAGCGTGAGAAACAAAGTCTAGATCTTTATGCTAATCCTCGTAATACTGCTTCTGGAGCGTTAAGGCAGCTTGACCCTAAAGTTACTGCTTCTCGTAATTTGGATGCTATTTTTTATAATTATTTTCCTTATAATAATTTAGGCTATGCTGAGACTGAGAAGGCTAAGTCTTCTATCGCTTCAATTAATGAGCATTATAGCTCCCTAGAATATCTTGAAAAACTAGGCTTTCACACGAATAAAGAACATAATTATCTTTGTAACAATATAGATCAAGTAATTAAATTATATAAAGAATGGCAAGAGAAAAAAGATACTTTAGATTTTGAAATTGATGGTGCTGTAGTTAAAGTTAACCAATTAGATTTACAAAAAACTTTAGGTGAAACGAGTAAAGCTCCTCGCTGGGCTACTGCTCTAAAATTTAGTGCTGAAGAAGCCTTAACCCGTGTTATATCTATAGATATGGAAGTTGGTAGAACTGGAGCTATTACTCCTGTCGCTAATTTGGAGCCAGTTTTACTGGCGGGAACTACTGTTAAAAGAGCTACAATTCATAATTTTGACCAAGTAGATAGGCTTGGGGTGAAAGTTGGAGACTTTGTTCTAGTGCGTAAAGCTGGAGAAATTATTCCTGAGATTATTAAGATAGAAGAAGATAGGCGTGGACAAAGTATCAACGGTGAAACTATTGAGCTTGTTGATATTTCTCGTCCTGGACACTGTCCTGTCTGTGGTACTGCTCTAGAGCAGGAAGATACTATACTCAGATGCCCTAATATTGTAGGTTGTGCAGCACAGATACAGAGAAGAATAGAACACTGGGCTTCTAAAAAAGCTATGGATATCGCTGGGCTTGGTCCAGTAGTAGTAGAACAATTACTAGTTGAAAAATTAATTAAGAATCCTTTTGATCTTTATAAACTTAAATTTGATGACTTAGCCCCATTGGAGCGTATGGCTGAGAAATCTGTGAATAATTTACTTATTGCTTTAGAAAACAGTCGCGAAATGCCTTTTCATAGATTCCTCCATGCTTTAGGAATTAAACATGTCGGTTTAAATGTTTCAGAATTGATCGCCTCAGTTTATCCAAGTCTCTTTGAGCTTGAAAAAGAAGTTCTAGGAAACCATGGTGTAGATTTGTTGAAGTTAGATGGTCTTGGAGAGAAGATTTTAAATTCTTTAAAACAGTTTTTTGAATCAGAGATTTATGCTCAGGTTAAACAAGATTATATTGATTTAGGTTTTGATTTTAAAGAATTAGTGAAACGGGAACTTTCTGATAAGTTTGCAGGATTGATTTTTGTTATTACTGGAACTCTTTCAGAGAGTAGATCATACTTTGAGAAGATTATTAAAGATAATGGCGGTAAGGTGAGTTCAAGTGTTTCCAAAAAGACTTCATATTTACTTTGTGGTAATGAAGCTGGCTCTAAGCTTAGTAAAGCCCAGGACTTGGGTGTGAAAGTGCTTTCTGAAGAGAAATTTAGAGAACTAAATACCTAACTAACCCATCATTGCATTCTTACGGTGAGCTTTCTTATCAAGAATCTTCTTGCGTAGGCGAATTTTCTCAGGAGTAACCTCAACTAACTCTTCATCATTTATATAAACTAAAGCTTCTTCTAATTTAACTTGTCTAGGAGCTTTTAACTGAACTAAAACATCAGCTCCAGCTGATCTCATGTTAGTGAGTGCTTTTTCTTTAGTAAGGTTTAGCTCAATATCTTGTACTTTATTGGCTTCACCAACTATCATTCCTTTGTAAACTTTATCTGTAGGCTTAACGAAGAAAACACCTCTGTCTGAGAAGTTTTCAAGAGCATAACTAGTAGCTGCTCCCTCTTCAAGGTTCACTAGTACACCCATTCTTACTTTATCGATGTCACCAGCATACGGCTTATACTCATAGTAAGAGTGAGTCATGATACCAGTACCTTTAGTAATTCTGATGAACTCAGTGCTGAAACCAATTAGACCACGAGTAGGAACTAAGAATTTAAGAAGAGTACGTCCATGAAGTGTATTCATGAAAGTCATCTCAGCTTTTCTCTTACCAAGTCTTTCTATACAAGAACCAGAGAATTCATCTTCTACATCTATAATTAATTCTTCATAAGGCTCATGAATTTTACCGTCGATATTTTTCTGTATTACTCTTGGTTTTCCTACTTGGAATTCATAACCCTCTCTTCTCATAGTTTCTATAAGAATACCTAAGTGAAGTTCACCACGACCTGCTACTAGAAATGAATCAGTGTTTTCTGTAGGAGTAACTTTTAATGCTACATTAGTTTCTAATTCTTTATCTAGTCTATCTTTGATCTGTCTTGAAGTTACGAACTTCCCTTCTAAACCAGCAAATGGACTAGAGTTAACTGAGAAAATCATTTCTAGAGTAGGCTCATCAACTTTAATAGAAGGAAGCGCTTCAGTTAAAGTCGCGTCACAGACTGTATCTCCGATATTACCTTCAGGCATACCTGCGAGCATAACTATCATCCCAGCGCTTGCTGTTTCTAATTCAACTTTTTCTAAACCATGAAAACCATAGATCTTTGCGATTTTCTTTTTAGAAATACTTTTTTCACCATCTTCGTCTGTTTTGATGAGGTTCATTTGTTGGTTAACAGAAACTGTACCGTTTAAAATCCTTCCTACAAGTAATCTTCCCAAGTATTCATTAGAGTCTAAACTTACAGTTTGGAATAGGAAAGGCTCTTCAATATTACCTTCTGGAGGAGGAACTTCTTTCAAGATAGTATCTAGAATTACTTCCATGCCAGCATCTTCATCTTCCAGTTCAGCTTTAGCCATACCATTTACACCAGAAGCGTATACGATAGGGAATTCGATTTGATCATCATCAGCGCCTAGATCTATGAATAGTTCAAGAACTTCATCAATTACTCTTGCTGGATCTGAATTAGGCTTATCAACTTTATTGATAACTAAGATCGGTTTTAAACCTTGCTCAAAAGCTTTCTTCAAAACAAATCTAGTCTGAGGCATAGGTCCTTCAAAGGCATCTACCAAAAGTAAACAACCTTGCACCATACCTAGGACACGTTCTACCTCTCCACCGAAGTCCGAGTGACCTGGGGTATCCACGATATTAATAGTTTGGTCTTTATACTTAACAGAAGTGTTTTTACTTAGAATCGTAATGCCACGCTCTTTTTCTAGAGGGTTACTATCCATAACGCAAACTTCATGTTCTTTATGTGCAGCGAAGCAATTAGTCTGCTCTAAAATAGCGTCTAAAAGAGTTGTCTTTCCGTGGTCAACGTGAGCGATAATCGCGATATTTCTAATATTTTCAGTTTTTGGAGGCATCGTTTCACGATTTATCTTACTCTATTTTGCTTATGAAATCTGTTTTTATTTAGCTCACAAATTAAAAATAGATAATCTTTCTAAAAATATTGTCAAAAAATCACAAGAAGCTCTTTGTATATTTATCAAATTCATTGTTTATATGGAGGCCTGTGCGTGAGTGATAACCTGAAATTAATTTATTTGTATCTTAAAAGTACCCCTAAGTGTGTTGATAACTTTTACAAACTAGGCTCAGTGCTAAGAGATAGGGATAAAGCAATTATAGATAACTTTAGAAAATTAGAGAGAAACTCAGCAGATTTTCGAGATGACAACAGAAAACCTAGAAACTAGTATGGCTTTGCTATACTTCTAGATTATGAAGCTGTTTTTCACCTCTGTGCTTTGTGCCTTAATTTTTGTTAGTTTTTCGTGTTCAAATAATAAAGACTTATCTAAATATGATAATACTCGCTTGCCAGTAGGTCCACTTCAGTATCAAGCTTTGGAGGATTGGGATCTAGGAACTCCTGATAATTTTATGAGGCTTGAACAGTTTCAGATTCAAGACAATTCTGAGCTAGCAGTTTATTTCTTGCCTGGAGAAGCTGGATCTGTTGACGCTAATATTGCTAGATGGAAGAAGCAGTTTCTAGCTAATGAAGCCAGAAAAGTTGTTTTTGAAAAAAAATATAACTACAAATCTATACCTCTTACTAAAATTATGATTGAGGGTGACTATAAGGAGATGGTGAATCCTTTTGATCCTAGTTCCGAGAAAAAAATCAAGGATTCTTGGGCTATGTTTGCAGTAGTAGCTGAACTGGAAGAAGGAAAGTGGTTTTTCAAAGCTCTAGGTCCTAAGGAAGAATTACTTTCATCCCAGGAAGATATTGATGAATTTGTAAGCACTTTTCGTATTTAAAGATTGATTGAATATTAATGAACTTTGAGCAAATTTTTAATTTAACTAATTTCCTGATTCTAGTAAATTCTATTTTGTTAATATTAATTACTGCTTTAATATTCTCTCTTTACCAGAAAGATTCTAAAGCTTCATTTGAGAGAAACTTCTTTGCAAATATCAAAGGACAGGGAATTTGGGGGGAGGAACAGTTAATAAATTTATTGCGAGAAACTCTTTCCCCTAAGCAATTTGAATTACAATACCAGCTTGACCCTAAAGATGATTATTTTGTTGATGCCGCTGTAAAACTGCCTTTGGCTGAATCTGAATCAATACTTTTACCTATTGACTCTAAGTTGCCCTTAGAAGATTATTTGAGCTTTCTTAATTCTGGAGCTGAAATTAACTATGCTAATGCAAGGAAATATATAAAAAAGATAGAATCTCGTCTTAAGCAAGAAGCCAAGTCTGTGCATTCAAAGTATATTAGAGTCCCTTATACAACTGACTTTGCAATAATTTTTATTCCCGTAGAATCTCTTTATTACCTACTGGTGCAGAATAGTAATTTCATATATCAGCTAAGAAATGAGTATCGAATCATACTTGCAAGTCCCTCAAGTCTTTCAACGCTATTAAATGGTATTCAGATATCTTTTAAATACTCAAATTTCACAAAAGACTCTAGAGAGTTCTATGAATCTTATGAACTTTTAAGTAGAGACTTGGATTCAGTATCTAATTCTTTAGTAAAATCTGAAAAAAAATTGGATGAACTTTATAAAGAGATTCAAGAGATTAAGTCCAGGACTAAGTCTATGAAAAATTCTTCTCTAAGCATGCACCAGTAAAGACAAAGCATCCAAAAATTTCAGGGAACCTGTTTTAATTCTAAGTTCATAGTCAAGTAATTTTTCAAGTAGTTTTTCAATGTGAACTAAATTCATATTTCTACTATCTTTTTTGAGGTGATAGACTCTGCCAGATTTGATATTGAGAACACTTGCAATTTGATCATCAGAGAATTTTTCCTGACTAAGCAGCAATACTGTTTTGAATGTATCGAGATTGCTCTGTAGCAGGCTCAGTAAGCCAAGATTATTTTCTTGTAGTTTATCTTTTTTTATTTTTTGAAGTTCATTGATGGCTTTTACTTGTTGATTACTTGCAAGGTATTTAATAAATTCAAAAACATCATAGTTACTTAGGCAATATTCTTTTAGGTGACTGATTTTGAGCGGATTATGTATGAATGCCACTCTCTCGATTTCTTTGTATAGATGAGCTGAATCCTCGCAGCCAATATAATCAATAAACTCCCTAAGGTCTGGAGTCGATACTTTTATATCACTATTGTCTTTTAATGCTTGACTGAGCCATTGAAGGCACTCTTTTTGCTCCCAGGATTTAAATTTTTTGAATTGTTCAATTTTGCATTCTTTGACCTGCTTCAGTTCTTTAAATAATTTCGTTGTGGCTTTTACACTCTCTGCTTCGAGAACTATTGTTTTACTTTGATTACTGATAGTCTCTAAAAAAAACTTTATATACTTATCTTCTTGCTTTTCAGCAAATATCGATAGATTTTTGAAAATAAGGTTTTGTTTGTTATTACTATCAAACAAAGAGTTACCCTGATTTAGTATCGAGCATATATCCTCTAGTTTACTTGCATCATGAATTTTGAAATCTTCGTCATTACCCAGCTCTTTTAACCTGAGTTGACGTCTAAATCTATCTTCACCGTAGATAAGGTAAATCATTCATAGCTAAATATACTATATCTTTGCTATCTACCCTATCATCTTCGATATAGATACTGGTTTTACAAATTGCTTAAAACTTTCTTGGGTTTTAGATTTACTTGAACTTACAAGTTTCTTTTCCTCTTCTTTGTTGTTTACTCTTTTGGTAAATAATGGAATACCTGATTCCCTTTCTTTTTTCCCTTGGGCAATGGCAGATTTTAGTAATGTAGGCTGCCTTAAATCATCTCTTAATCTAGATGCAATTATTTCTCTTACTTTACTTAATTTAATTTTTTTCTTGGTTTGATTCATTATTCCTACTGACTCCAACTATTTATTAGCAATAAATGTAGTTTAATCAAAAAATATTAAGCCTTGGTTAAGAGTCCTGCTTTGCTCTATCTCTGGCAAAAATAAAAATCTTAAGCTTTTTTTCAATATGAATAAGTTATGGGAGCTAATACTTTGCTATCATATTAGTTCGTTATTTTTATGCTCAAGTTGAGTATCTAAATAATTTCAGGTAAAACATATGGCCCTTAAGAAGAAAAATCCAAAAACACCAGGCGCTAGAGGCATGATCACTCTAGAAAGAACTGATTTGACTAAGTCAAAGCCAGAAAAGTCTTTAATTGTCAAGCTGAATAAGTCTACTGGTAGAAATAACTTAGGTAGAATCACTTGTAGGCACAAAGGTGGTGCTGTTAAGAAGAAATACAGAATTGTTGACTGGAAAAGAGATAAGTTTGGTATTCCAGCTACTGTAAAAGCTATTGAATATGATCCAAATAGAAATGTACATTTAGCTCTACTTTTCTATAAAGACGGTGAAAAGCGTTATATCCTTGCACCTAAAGGTTTAAATATTGGAACAATTGTAGAGTCAGGCCCAGAATCTGAGATTGCTATCGGAAACTGTTTACCACTTAGAGATATTCCTCAAGGTACAACTGTTCACTGTATCGAGCTAAACCTTGGTAAAGGTGCTCAAATGGTAAGATCAGCTGGATCTTCAGCTATGCTATCTGCAAAAGATGGTGATTATGCAATTATCAAACTTCCATCTGGTGAGTTGAGAAGAGTTCATTTAGACTGTATCGCTACTATTGGTACTTTGGGTAATGCTGACCAGAAAAATACTGTTACTGGTAAAGCTGGTATTAATAGACATAAAGGTATCAGGCCTACTGTTCGAGGTTCTGCTATGAACCCTGTTGATCACCCTCATGGTGGTGGTGAAGGTAGAGCACCTATTGGTGGTATTCCTAAAACATTTAAAGGTAAGAGAGTTGGTATTAAGACTAGAAAGAATAAGCGTTCTTCTAAGTACATAATTACTAACAGAAGAGGTAGAAAGGTAGCAGCAACTAGCTAGTTAAAAGGTAAGATTTATGTCACGTTCAACAAAAAAAGGACCATATGTTCATCATTCACTCTGGAAAAAGCTTCAACAAGCTATAGAGAAAGGTGAGAAGAAAGTTATCAAAACATGGAAGAGATCTTCAATGATACTTCCTGAAATGGTTGGTTTCACAATCGCTGTATATAATGGTCAAAAGTTTATTCCTGTGTATTGTTCAGAATCAATGGTTGGTCACAGGTTAGGTGAATTTGCTCTTACTAGAACATTTAGAGGGCATGCAGGATCTAAGAAAGCAAAAGTTGGCAGATAATGGTAGAAAAAGTAACAGTTAAAGCAAGATTAGGATTTATTAGGCAAACTGCAAGAAAACTTCGCAGAACAGTAAATCTTATTAGAAAAATGAAAGCTGGTGAAGCTCTAGATACATTAAGGTTCCTACCTTATGCAGCAGCTACTTCAGTGAAGAAATTATTAATGAGTGCAATGGCAAATGCTAAAGCTAATCATGGTATTGATAAGCCTGAGGATTTATATATTTCTCAATTCTTAGTTGACGATAAAAGCATTCTAAAAAGATATAGAGCAAGAGCAAGAGGACGTGCTTTCTCTATATATAAAAGATGTTCACAAATGAATATTGTTTTAAGTGAAATGAATCCTGCTGAATATGCTAAGCATGTGTGGGAAGTGTCTCCTAGAAACAAAAAAAACTGGAAAAAGGATAATAAGGAGCTAAGCAAGTAATGGGACAGAAAGTACCACCACGCGCAAATAGATTAGGTATTGTTGAATCTTCTGATTCTATAACTTATGTAGAATTCAGAGCAGGACAATTTGCATACGTTCTTCAAGAAGATACTTTGATTAGAAAGTATGTTAAGAAGAAACTTAAAAACGCAGGTATTAGCAAAATTATTATTCAAAGAAAGCCTGGTCAAGTTCAAGTTAACTTGATGACAGCGAGACCTGGTTTGGTTTTTGGTAAGTCTAACGAAGGTTTGGATACTTTAAGAGCTGAATTGACAGCACTTATTAATCGTCCAGAGCTTACCTTACAAGTTAATGTTTTTGAAGTTAATAAAATTGATGTAGATGCACAGCTTATTGCTGAGAGTATTGCTCAGCAGCTTGAGAGAAGAATTGCTTTTAGAAGAGCAATGAAGCAGTTTATCCAAAGAGCGATGAGAGCTGGAGCTACAGGTATCAAGATTGAAGTTTCTGGAAGATTGGCAGGTATCGAGATTGCTAGAACAGAGAGATCTCAAGAAGGTAGTGTTCCTTGCCATACTTTTAGAGCAAACATAGATTATGGATTCTCTGAGGCCCTTACTACTTATGGAAACATTGGTATCAAAGTATGGGTAAATCATGGAATTCTTAAGCCAGGAGAAAAGGCGAAGTTAAATATTAAAGCCGCTGCTGGAAATATGGGAGGAGTAACAGCTAATGCTGCAGCCTAAGAGAACTAAATTTAGAAAACAAATGCGTGGCCGCATGACTGGTAAAGAAACTCGTGGTGCTAAGATTGATTTCGGTGATATTGGTCTTCAAGCACTTGAGCCAAAATGGATTACTTCAAGACAGATAGAGGCAGCTAGAAGAGCTATGACTCGTCATATCAAGAGGGGTGGTCGTATTTGGATTAGAATTTTCCCAGATAAGCCAGTAACAATGAGACCTGCTGAAACTAGAATGGGTGCTGGTAAAGGTAATCCTGAATTTTGGGTAGCTGTTGTTAAGCCAGGTAGAGTTATTTTTGAAATAGCTGGTGTTGATCTTGCTTTAGCAAAGAGAGCATTAGAGTTAGCAGCTGCTAAATTCCCATGCAAATGTAAGATTATTACTAAGGAGGGTTTATAGTTATGTTATTAAAAGCTAAAGATTTAAGAGATAAATCAGTAGATGAATTGAAATCAGAGCTCAAAACATTATATAATGACTTATTCGAAGCTAAGATGGCACTTCACTCTAGAAAGCTTGAAAACCTTTCATCAATAAGAGAAATTAAGAAGTCGGTAGCTAGAATCTACACTGTAATTAAGGAAAAGGAAGAGCTAGAGAATGCCTAAAAGAAGATTAATCGGTATTGTAAAAAGCGCTAAAGTAGACAAAACTATCCAAGTTATAGTTACTACTAAAGTTAAGCATAAGCGTTATCACAAAATTATCAATAGATCAAAGACTTTTGCCGCTCATGATTCAGAAAATCTAGCAGCTGCAGGTGATAAGGTTCTTATCGAAGAATCTCGCCCTATTTCTAAAACCAAGAAGTGGGTATTAGTCAATGTATTGGAGAAAGCTATTTAAGGGATAAAGCATGTTACAACAAGAAAGTGAGTTAAATGTTGCTGATAACACTGGCGCTAAGAGGGTCAGAATAATAAGAGTATTGAAAGCTAACGCAAAGTTTGCTGAATTAGGAGATACTTTTGTTGCTACTGTTAAGGATGCACTTCCTAACATGTCAGTAAAGAAATCTGCGATTGTTCGTGGTGTGGTTGCACGCATGAAGAAACGTAAGAGAAGAAAAGACGGTAGTTGGATTGAATTCGATGAAAATGCATGTGTCTTAATCGACAAAGCAGGAAACCCAATCGGTTCTCGTGTATTTGGTCCTATTGCTAGAGAGTTAAGAGAGCATGGATTTATGAAGATCGTTTCTCTAGCTCAGGAGGTAGTTTAATGAATAACACTAAGAAAAAAAAGCCATTAAAGAGATATACTAAAGCTGCTGTTAAGCCTTTTGTGAAGAAAGGATCTAAGCTACTTTTATCTAGAGCGCTTAATAAGGTTGGAGCTTCTAACCCTAGAGTTAAGTCGCACGTTAAATGTGGTGATGAAGTTATTGTAATCAGCGGTTCTAGCAAAGGTAAAATTTCTAAAGTATTAGACGTTTTCCAAGATGGAACCATTATTGTAGAAGGCGTTAATGTAAAGACTAAGCATAAGAAAGCTTATGATCCTGGACAAGAAGGTGAAATTACTAAGATTGAAGCTCCTATTTATGCTTCTAATGTAATGATCTGGGATGAAACTGCAAAGAAAGCTTCAAGAGTAGGTAAGAAAACCCTTGAAAATGGTTCAAAGGTTAGAATTTCCAAAGTAAGTGGGGAGCAATTAGATTAATGGCTACAAGTTTAAAAGAAAAATATAATAGCGAAGTAAAGAACGAACTTAAAGATGATCTTAAATGTGCTAACGTTCACCAAATTCCAAAATTACAAAAGATTATTATTAACTTTGGTTTAGGTGAATCTGCATCTAATTCTAAAACTTTAGAGAGAGCAATTGAAGAATTAGCTAATATTTCTGGGCAAAAGCCAGTAATCACTAGAGCTAGAAAATCTATTGCAGGTTTCAAGTTAAGAGAAGGTGCTCCAATTGGTATCAAAGTTACTTTAAGAAGTGAAAAAATGTACAACTTCTTCAGTAAATTAGTTAATATCGCAATGCCAAGGATTAGAGATTTCCAAGGAATTTCTCGTAAGTCTTTTGACGGTAAAGGTAATTATACTTTCGGTATCAAGGAACAGATTATATTTCCTGAAATTAAGTATGATCAAGTAGACGCTATTAGAGGTATGGATATTACTATTTGTACATCTGCTACTAATGACGCTGATGCATTAGTACTTTTAGAAAAACTTGGAATGCCTTTCAAGAAGGTAGCTGGAGCAAAGGGATAATTTAATTATGGCAAAGAAATCTTGTATTCAAAAAACAAAGAAGAAAGAAAGGCTTATTGAAAAGTTTGCTAAGAAACGTGGTGAGCTAAAAGCTAAGATGAATGATCCAGAATTGGATTTTGAAGAAAGAATAGCAATTCAGGAGAAACTTGAAAACCTTCCACTTAATTCATCTCGTGTTAGACACAGAAATAGATGTTGGTTGACTGGTAGACCTCGTGGTTACCATAGAGATTTAGGTTTATGTCGTAACTCACTTAGAGAGATGGCTCATAGAGGATTGATTCCTGGTTTAACGAAGGCTAGTTGGTAATCGGAGTATAAAATGGTTGTAAAAGATTCAAAAACAAAAACAAATAAAGTAAGTAACGATCCAGTATCTGATTGTCTTACTAGAATTAGAAATGCAGTAACTATCAAGAAAAATAAAGTTGATGTTCCTTTCAGTAAGTTAAAGCTAGCTTTAATAGATTTACTTCAGAAAGAAGGTTACATTAAGTCTTATGAAGTAATCAATATAGATACTCCTTCAATGAAGTCTATTATTATTGAATTGAAGTATGTACAGGGTGAATCTGCGATTAAAGGCTTAAAAAGAGTTTCAAAGCCTGGACTTAGAAAATACTCAAAGTCTAAGTATGTTCCAAGAATTTTAAACGGTTTAGGTATCTGCGTAATATCTACAAATAAAGGATTGATTACTGATAGAAAAGCAAGAGCTGAAAAATGTGGTGGAGAAATTCTTTGCACCGTTTGGTAATTTAAAGGGATAAGGAAAAATGTCTAGAATAGGTAAGAAAGAAATAATAATCCCAGAAAATGTCCAAGTGACATTAGAGGAAAGTGATTTTGGAACTTTAGTTAAAGTTAAAGGTCCTAAAGCTGAGTTAGAGAAGTTAATCAGACCTGAGATAGCCTTAGCTCAAGAAGATAAAGTTTTGAAATTGACTGTAGCTAAGAAGACTAAGCAATCAAATGCTTTCTATGGTTTATCTAGAACTTTAATCAACAATATGATAGTTGGCGTTACAGTTGGCTTCAATAAAGAACTTGAGATTCAAGGTGTTGGTTATAGAGCTTTAATGCAAGGTCAAGCTATTAATTTTCAGCTTGGTAAGTCTCACCCAGAGGTTTTTGACGCTCCATCAGGGATTACTTTTACTGTTGAAAAAACAGGACTTGGAATTAAGGTTGAAGGTGCAGATAAAGAACTTGTTGGTCAAGTAGCAGCTTCAATAAGAGCTTTAAGACCAGTAGAAGTTTATAAAGGTAAAGGTATCAGATATAAAGGCGAGTATGTTCGTAAGAAAGCTGGTAAGTCTGGTGGTAAGTAAAATTTTAAAGGAATTTCAAAATGGCATTAGTTTCAAGAAAAGTTAGAAGACAGAAAAGGCATTTTAGGGCAAGAAGAAAGCTTGTTGGTACTCAAGACAGACCTAGATTATCTGTATATAGATCAAATAAGCATATTTCAGCCCAGATTGTAGTTGATTCAGATCCCGAGAATCCAAGTAAGGGAGCTATAACTCTTTGTGCAACTTCTTCTTATTCTTCTAAACTCAAACCTGAGTTGAATGGTGGAGCTAATGTAGCAGCTGCAGAGTTAGTTGGTAAAACTGTTGCTGAGCTTGCAAAAGAAAAAGGTATATCAAAAGTAGTTTTTGATAAAGGTGGAAATTTATACCACGGTAGAGTAAAGGCTTTAGCAGAAGCTGCAAGAGAAGCAGGACTAGAGTTTTAATAGGAGTTTTTATGTCAGAAGAAGCAAAAAAAGAGGAAAACAAAGTTAAGGTTACTGAAGTAAAAGAAACTTCTAAAGAAGCTGAGAAGGTAGTTGAAGTTAAAGCAGAGACTAACAAAGAAGCAAATTCTAAAGATAAAGATGCTGGTGTAGCTGTTGCTAAGCTTGATGATACAGAAAGCGCAATCATTGGTAAAGAAGCTGCTCCATCTTCAGAAAAATCTGATCCTAAAGCTTTTAACAAAAAGAAAAAGAAAAAAGACGGTGGTCAGAGAAGACAAAAGAGATCTGAAACTCAAGAAGCTGAGTACATAGAGAAAGTTGTTCAAGTTAGAAGAGTAACCAAAGTTGTTAAAGGTGGTAAAAAGCTTTCTTTCAGAGTTGTTGTTATTATTGGTAACGAGAAAGGTAAAGTAGGAGTTGGAGTTGGTAAAGCTTCTGAAGTATTAGGTGCTATTCGTAAAGCAGTATATGATGCTAGAAAGAACTTAGTTGATATTTCTATGGTTGCTAGCACTATCTCACATAGAGTAGTTGCAAGAGCTGCTGGTTCAGAGATTATGCTTAAGCCTGCTGCTGAAGGTACTGGTATCATTGCTGGTGGTACAGCTAGGATTGTATTAGAGCTTTCTGGTCTAGGTGATATACTTGCTAAATCTAAGGGATCAAAATCTCCACTAAACGTAGCTAGAGCTACGATTAAAGCTTTACAATCACTTAGAAGTTTCAAAGACGTTGCAAAATTAAGAGGTTTAACTGTAAAACAAATGCTTTTTGCATAAAGGATCAATAATCATGGCAGAAAAAAATAGAAAAAAAATATCAATAAAATTAGTTAGAGGATATGCTGCAGCTTCTAAGAAACAATCAAAAGTTTTAGAATCTTTAGGATTGAGAAAAACTAATGCTGTAGTTGATCATTTCGACTCTCCTACAATTTTAGGGATGGTTAAGAAAGTTGAGCACTTAGTGCAAGTTCAGGAACTTGTATAAGTTATATTGTTAGGAGTTTGAGAAAATGGCAGAGAATCTTAAGAATTTAGATAAAGCAGAAGGCTCAGTAAAGACTAGAGCTAGAAAAGGTAGAGGTATTGCTTCTGGTGCTGGTAAAACTAGTGGTAGAGGAATGAGAGGTCAAAAATGTAGATCTGGTTATTCTAGGGAGCCTTGGAGAGAAGGTGGTCAGACTCCATTATATAGACGTTTACCTAAGAGACAAGTTAATACTAGAGTTAATAGAAAAGAATACTCAATTATTAATTTATCTGATATACAAAGCTTGGCTGAAGCTGGACATAAAGAGATTAGCTTACTAGTTTTAGAGGAAGCTGGTTTTATCAAAAAAGCATTACCATATGGTCTTAAAGTTTTAGGTGCTGGTGAACTAAGTTCTGCTGTTACTGTTAAAGCAAATAAATTTAGTGAATCTGCAAAGGAAGCTATAGAGAAAGCAGGTGGTAAAGCAATTGAAGTCTGAAAATAATCAAGTATTAAGTTTCCAAGAAATAACTAAATCATCAGGGCTCGTTCAAAAAATTATTTTTACGGCTCTGATGATATCTATTTATAGGTTTGGTGTTCATATACCTTTATATGGTGTTGATCAAGAAGCATTAAAATCTAGTACTGTCTTATCTTCAGGTTTATTAGGTCTTGTTGATATGTTTGCTGGTGGTGCTTTAAGTGCTTTATCTATTTTTGCACTTGGTATTGGTCCTTATATTACATCAAGCATTATTATGCAACTTTTGGTTGAGGTTGTATCTTATCTAAAAGATCTACAAAGAAACCAAGGAGAAGATGGAAGGCAACAATTCCAGAAAATTACTAGATACTTAACTATAGCTCTAGCTTTCTTCCAGAGTTTAGCTTTAGCTAGATTCCTTGATGTGGCTCAGATTGCTGTCGACCCTGGTTTTGTATTTTATGCTAGAACGATTTTAGTTTTAACTGTTACCTCTTTATTTGTTATGTGGTTAGGTGAGGTGATTACTGAGAAAGGTGTTGGTAATGGGGCTAGCCTCTTGATTTTTGTTGGTATAGCTTCAAAACTTCCTGTAATGATAAAAGACACTGCTACAGCCCTAAGAGTGGGTTCTAGTCCTCAATGGGGAGTTATATCTCTTGTGATTCTATTCCTTGCATTGACGGTATTAATTATTTATATCCAAGAGGGATCAAGAAATTTAACTATATTTGGTGCTAGAAAGCAGAGTGTGGTAACAAAAGACCATATATTGCCTTTGAAAATAAATCCAGCAGGTGTACTTCCAATAATTTTTGCGAGTGCTTTATTATTTATGCCAGTTCAGCTTCTAACTTTTGCAGGTATGAGTGATAAATCAGTTTCTATCTTGTTGAGAGAAACCTTTGCTGCTCTTCCTGGTATAGCTAATCTTACAGGTACAAGTATTGGTGCTTTTGGCTCATGGGTTGCTGAAAGAATTGAATTTATATTTCAATACTCCAAAGTAGAACATTCAATTGTTTATTTAGTGATGATTGTTGCTTTCACTTTCTTCTACTCATCAATAGTACTTAACCCTAGAGTTATAGCAGATAATTTGAAGAAATCTGGTAACTCACTTGAAGGTGTTAAGCCTGGTAAGCCAACAGCTGATTTTCTAGAAAAAACTATTTCTAGAATTGTTTTAATTGGTGCTGCTGCCATTGGTTTAATTGCTGTACTTCCAATTCATGCAGAGCAATGGTTCCAAGTAAACACACTTGGTGGACTTGGTTCTACTAGTTTAATAATCCTAGTTGGTGTTGCTGTTGATGTTAGAAATCAAATTCTATCTTATATTCAAAGTCATAGATATCAAGCTAAAAGCCTTTTAGATTAGATCTTGGTCTGGTATATTTATTTATCTATATATTCTAAACTATTGTTCAGTCTTATCTGCAACAGTAATTTTTAGATCTAAATTATCAGAAATATTATTCGTTGGGATAAACTCTTCTTTTATGATTTGAAGGCTCTCATTCCCTCTTAGAACCTTGTGTTGATCCAAGATACTTGCCTTAATATTTTGTACTAATCTATGGTTATTGTAATCAATACCTTTCAGACTTATATAATGTGTAATTTCGTTAAATAGACCTTCTTTTATAAAGCTTGATGTTAGTTTGGGACCAGCTTCAAGTATGATTCTTGGATACTTCTTTAAATATTCTTGAAGTGAGTTAAATAAATTATCTTCTAGAATTACCTTGTCACCTGGACTTTTAGGCTTAAGCTTACTTACTTTTAACTCATTTATAGTTCTATTTTCAGCTTCTGTAAAAATATTTAGCTTCCTTCTCTCTTTTTCAGAAAAGTCTTGTGTTTTTTTGAGAATTAATAAATCTGGATTCTTAATATCATTTAGCTTTAGTTCAACTTTGCTATACCTAACATTTAAACTTGGGTTGTCCATCTTCACAGTGTTAATTCCTGTTATTAATAAATCATTTACTGACCTCAATCTATGAACTTCTTTACGAGAATTACTATTGGTTATCCATTGATCACTCACTTTGGTAATCATAGAGCCATCTGCATAAGATGCGATTTTGATATTAATCCATGGAAGCTCTGACTCAAGTTTATGGAAAAAAACACGGTTTAAGTAATCACTTTCTATCTTAGTCTCTTGAGAAATTTTTTTAGGACCAATAATTTCGGTACCATTTTTTAGTAATTCTTTATAACTTGCTTCCCGAGCTGAATTCAAATCTGGATTAGGGTCTCTAGTACTAAATATAAGTCTTTTGAATTTATATTTCTTTATAAGATCTATACAGGGCGGTGTTTTCCCATGATGATTACATGGTTCTAAACTTACATATATATCTGACTCACTAAGAAGTTTTTCATAGTTACTTGGGTTTCTTGCTATAGCATCTTGAATTGCATTTACTTCTGCATGAGCTTCTCCAGATTTTCTATGAAATCCTTTACCAAGTATAAGATTGTTATGAACAATTACAGTACCAACAATTGGATTGGGAAAAGCTTGTGTTTCACCTAGCTTAGCTAACCTGAAGCATTCGTGGAGAAATTTTTCATCAAAATTACTTGGAGACATGTTTTAATTCTTCGTTCTGTTTATGCTTTGCTTTTTGCCAGAATTCTTGAAGCTCTGTTGGACTATGTTCTTTTAGGCTTGAGGAACCTGATTCCTTTACTATATCCATCATAATATCAAAACGGTTAGTAAATTTATTATTGGTTTTTCTTAAAGCTTCCTCTGGATCAATCTTGAACCATCTTGCAAGATTAACTACGGTAAAAAGAATGTCACCTAATTCTAGCTCTGCTGCATCTTTTTCTGATTTACTCAATTCTTCTTTTGCAAAGCTTACTTCTTTGAACTCCTCTATCTCACTTTGAAGTTGTTCGTATAGTTTTCTCTCTTCATCCCATTCAAAACTCTCTCTAACTGCTTTCTTTGAGATTTTCCAAGCTCTTGCAAGTGAAGGTAATTCTTTCGGGATGCCTTCAAATATCGATTTTCTGTTTTTCTTTTCCTCTTTTTTGATTTTCTCCCAGTTATTATCTACTTCATCTGTGTTTTTTACACTTGCATCAGAGAATACGTGAGGATTTCTTCTAATCATCTTCTCGTTGATATAATCCACGACATCTGAGAATTTAAATGCTCCTCTCTCTTCTGCAATTTCAGAATGAAGCATAACTTGTAATAAAACATCACCAAGTTCTTCTTTTAAAGTGTGGTTTGCAATTTTCTGCTTTTCAGGATTAGCCTCCTCAACTTCATCTACTGCTTCTAAGCATTCATAAAGCTCCTCAAGCAGATATCTTTTGAGTGAACTATGAGTTTGTGTCTTAACCCAAGGGCAGCCTTTTTCTTGATTCCTAAGTGCTGCTACTGTATTTTTAAAATCTTCTATAGACATCAGTTATATATGGTAAAACAATAAAGTTCAACAAATCAACTTTAGTTGATCATAAAGCCTATAAAAACAAGAATTATAGTTGTTATTACTAAACAGGTTATTTTATTTCTGATTATGAAATTAAACATCCACATAAAAGGCTCGAATAGCATTTGAAAAAAGCTTTTATTAACTTGAACTTTTTCGGGTTTGTTCCTGTCACCATAGTGATCCTTGAATGACTCATTGTCGATTAGTATGATTTTCTTTCTGATTCTTAATAAATCTTCTATGCACATTTCAAGCGCTGGCAGGGTTTTGAATAATTTACCTTGATTCTCTTCGTAAGAAGCTTCATAGGCACAAAAATCTTCAGGGGTTAAGCCATAAGTTACTTTGGGTTTATCACCAATATTGAAAATGATATAGTCGATTAACTCATAATCTTTTACCAAAGTATCCCTCATTGTTTCTAATAAATCTTGATTGCTGACGATTTTAGACATTGTTGGGTGTTTAGATTCTAAGAGAAGTTTCTTGTATTCCTTAGTACTCTCCCTAAGTTTGTTAACAAGATCAAGAGCTTCCTCTTTTTCCATATTATCTTACCTTTTTCTGAGCTTAATATATATAATCCCAGTTTTTTGGAGATTTGAAGATTAAAAAAAATAAATTTTGAGTGAGGGTTTTGATCGGTAAAATAATATTTTTCTAACACAAATATTAACTAAAAATTAAAATGCACAATTGCGTTAATAAAGGATCAACATTTAGGTATATATTATCTATAGATTAGTGAGAATAAAGTGATATACATATCTCTGTCTGTAAATTAATAGTAGTGCTTTTACCAATCCTTAATCTGGGTATGCAATTACTAGGAATATATCGAAGAGAGGATAAGTGCATTGGGTGGACCTTTAAATAATTCGTATAATAAAATACCTCCGCAGTTAAGTAGAGTTGAGACTACTAGTTTAAATGAAACGGGTCTAAATAATTCTACTGCTACTGGTATTACTGATGAACAGAAAGATAATATCGCCTTCGTTGCAAAGCAGGCACTGGGTGAAACTGATAAAAACCCTAATCCTCAAGCTTTGAAAGCAATGAAAGATTTGGGGCTCACAACTAAATCTCAAGTTAGAGAGCTTACTAATCCTGACAAGATTACAGACAAGACAATCACCCCTGGGCAGGCAGCAACAATAAGTAATGTTGCGACAAGTATAAAAACTAATCTTAAAGAAATAGAAAATGAAACAACAATAGCTAAAGCAGAACCACCTGAAGCTAAAGTTTCAGATGCAATAATTGTTGGTAATAATAAAGTAGAATCTAATAATGCATGGGGGGCTTTCGGGGTTGAAGTTGTAGCAGATGCAGGGGCTTTCTCTGAGGTTTCTGGAGAGATTAACCCTGAAACCATAGGTCAAACTTCAGCATCAAATATAAATGGTATTGAAATTGCAAACGCTAAAGGAAATTTACAAGCTTTAGGTTTTACTCCCGTTACTGATAAGGCAGAAGTAAATAGTATTAGCGGAGCACTTATAGGAATTGCTGGAGAGGGAGAAGTAAGCTAAGCTTAAATAAGTAGGGATGGACCTTAGAGATCAAGCTAGAATTTTAGATATCAAAGAGGGATTAGACAAAGGGAAATTTAAACTTTTTTGTCAAGTCGATGATAGTGGAGAAAACAGTAGCTATGTTATTGTTGACCCTAGTTTTGAAGCTAAAGGCAAGGTTCTACTTGCACTAGATTTAGTTTATGGTGTTTTGAAACCAAGCTTTTTGGATGGAGCAGAAGATATTGAGCTGCGTGAGAATAAGTATTTTCAGCAGAGTTTAGAGTTTACCAATGCAAACCAACTGAAAGATCAACTTTTGGATAGGAATGGAGAAGGCTTTTTCTTTGATCCAACAATGATAGATTTACCTTCTGATTTTGATCCTGAATTTTACAATTCTGCTGGTTCTGTTGTATTTACCTTAGAAGGGCAAATGTATAATCATGATGTTCACCTAATCCAGAGATTAAAAGATGGCAAGCTGAAAATTTGTAAAGAAAATGGTGAATCAGCTCATGGTGAATTTATTCTTTTCCTTGAAATTTCAGGTTTTCACGTACCTGATAATCTCTTCTATCACTAATGCTATCCTTATTATTTAATGAAAAAAATATGCTTGCTAAGCTTTGTGTTGTTTTTCTTGCTATCTTGTTCTAATAACGAGATAGCTCTAAATCCTAGTGAGAATAAGGCTTTAAGTTCAGCTTCTAAAGCTCATATCGCTATGCAAGATTTAAGTTACGAGGAGCTTAGTTCAGAAGATAGAGAATTGCTTGATCACGCCAAAGATGCTATGTCTAAGTCATATTCTCCCTACTCTCATTTTCATGTTGGTTCAGCTTTAAGATCATTTGACGGTGAAATTATTACAGGATCCAATGTTGAGAACGCAGCTTATGGTCCTAGTAAATGTGCTGAGCAAGTGGCATTAACTAGAGCTAATATGATGGGACAAGCCAAGATTAAGACTATAGCTATCATTGGTAAAGGTGAAGATTTTGAGACTGAAGAAGTTGTAGCACCATGTGGGGTTTGCCGCCAGGTTATCTATGAATTTGCTCAGAGGTCTGATACTGATATTAAGATCATTATGTCGAATTCCAGGCGTGACAAAATTATTGTTTCCACCATCAGTGAGTTATTGCCACTTGCTTTTGGTCCTAAAGATTTAGGGATTAATGTTGAATGAAGATTCTTCACAGTTCTGATTGGCATATTGGAAAGTATCTCTGTGAAAGAAAGAGATACGATGAATTTGAAGCTTTTTTTGACTGGTTATTAAAAGAGATTGAAATACTTGAAATAGACGTGCTTCTTGTTGCTGGAGATATTTTTGATACTGCTGCCCCTAATAATAGGGCTCAACAGATTTACTATAGTTTCCTTTCTAATTTAGTTAAATCCAAGTGCAGGCACGTAGTTATTATTTCTGGTAATCATGATTCCCCTTCCTTCATCAGCGCTCCACAGAATATTCTCAAATCTTTAGATATACATTTAGTTGGAACTGTAACTGGAAACTATGAAGATGAACTAGTTGAAATTAAAGACAAAAATGGTGATGTCGAGTTATTGGTTTGTGCTGTGCCTTATTTGCGAGACAAAGATGTTCGTAAGTCTCAAGCTGGAGAGAGTATTGAAGAGAAATCTGAAAAGCTGGTAGCTGGAATTAAAGAGCATTACCGTGAAGTGATGAATGTCGCTTTAGCTAGAAGGAAAGAGCTTAATTCAGATAGATATATCCCTATTCTTGGGATGGGACACTTGTTTACGGCAGGTGCAAGTCCTGGAGAGGGAGTTCGGGATCTTTATGTTGGTTCTTTAGGCTATGTAAGTGCAGACACTTTTCCTTCGGAATTAGATTACGTTGCTCTTGGGCATTTGCATATTGCCCAGAAAGTTGGGGGAGATGATCGTATCAGATATTGTGGTTCACCTATTCCTATGGGCTTTGGGGAAGCTAAGCAGGTTAAAAAATTAATTAGTTTAGAGTTTGATGCCAACTCCAATCATCCTAAAATCAGTGAGATACCGATACCTAGTTTTCAGTCTCTAGAGAAAATTTCTGGTGATGAAAAGCTTATAGAAACTAGAGTTCAGGATTTAATTAGCTCGAAGAGTAGTGCTTGGCTCGAAATTGAGTATGATGGACTTTTGGATGCACAGAATTTTAGAGAGAGAATTATTGAAATTTTGGCTGAAACTGATTTGGAGCTTCTTAGGTTTAAAAATAAAAAAGTGGTGAATCATTATCTTACCGCTAGTGTTCATGAAGAGAAATTGGAGGACCTTAGTCCTATAGATGTTTTCAATCGTTGTCTAGAGGATAATGAGGTTGATTCAAATGATAAAGATTTGTTACTTGTCAGTTACTCAGAGATTCTAAAATCAATCCAGGAGGAGGATCTAAAAGCAGAGTGAAGATACTAGAGTTACGTTTCCAGAATTTAAATTCTCTTCATGGTGAATGGATGATTGATTTTCGTGATGATGCTTTTCTTGAAAATGGTATTTTTGCGATTACTGGAGCTACAGGTGCTGGTAAAACTACTATACTCGATGCGATTACTTTAGCTTTGTTTGGTGCAACAGCGCGCCTAGGTAAAATTACAGAAACTAGCAATGAAATTATGTCCAGGCATACTGGTGAGTGTTTTGCAGAGATTAGTTTTGAAACAAAACAAGGCAGCTTTAGAGTTACATGGAGTCAGAGAAGATCCCGTAAACAAGCTGAGGGTAAGTTACAGACTCCCAAGCATGAGATTGTAAATGCTTTAACAGGTGAAATTATTGCCTCAACCAAACTTAGAGAAGTTGAAAAAGCTGTTGAGGATAGGCTTGGAATGAACTTTAAGCAATTCACTCGCTCTATTTTACTTGCCCAAGGGAGTTTTGCAGCTTTTTTGCAAGCAAGTCCAGATGAAAGGGCTCCTATACTGGAGCAAATAACTGGTACCGAAATCTATACACAGATATCGCTCAAAGTGCATGAAAGAAGAAATGAGGAAAAGAGTAAATTACTTTCTTTAGAAGACCAAGTTTCCAATATTAAGATTTTGACTGAAGATGAGCAGTTGGCGATGCAAAATTTATATTCTGAGAAAGAGAGTCTGAAAGACGCTATATATCAGCAGCATAAAGATATGCAGACTGAGCTTTCTAAGCTTAAGAATGAGGAAGCCTGGTTAAGAGAAAAGAATAAACTTGAAACTAACTTGATTAACTTAAATAAATCTCTTGCTGAAAATGCTTTGGAGCTTGATTCTGCTAAACAAAAACAAGTTAGTTTTGACTCGGCTTATAAGATTTTCTCTGAGTCTAAGAAAGGGAGGCTCACTTCAATTCAAAAGCTAAGAGAATTAAATTTTAAAATTTTTGAAGAAGAAAAGGTTCTTGCTAAATCTAGGTTAGATTTGAATAATATTAAACAAGATCAGCAGAATTTAAAGCAAGAAAAAACTCAGATTGAGAAATTCATAGCGACTTCTTCTAGCAAATTTGAAGAATTCAATAGTTACTTTGCAAAATCTCTTGATTTGAAAACTATTGAGGCTAATATTAGTAGTCTTGAAGCTTTAGCTAAAGCAAGCTGTAAGCTGGAGCAGGAACTGGATAAAGAGATTAAGTATAAAGAAAGTCTAGAAACCAAGCTAATACAGGCTCGCAAAGAATTTAAGCAATTAGATCAAGACTCTAAGACTTATGAAGAGAAAAAAGCAAGTTATATAGAGAAGATCTCTGGCTTAGAGAAGAAAATTAATGATTTGCTGCAAGGCTTTAACCTAGAAGCATTTAGAGAACGAATCGAACTATACTCTCTGATGCTTGAATTAAAACAGCTAGAGAAAAGCAAGTGCTCAAGCTTAGAGTCTTTAGATTTATTTGCTAAGGATCTGAAAATTTATGCTGAGAAGAAAGAACTATTAGAAGCATTGTGTAAGGAACTGGAGAAGAACCGAGAACAGGAGCTTAAAATACTCAACCTAGAGGAAGAGAGAAAGAAATTACTAGCAGGTGAGGCTTGCCCACTATGTGGTTCTCTTGAGCATCCTTTCGTAGAGTCTAATACGGAGTTTGAAGATTCAAGTTCAGAGCTTTCTATCAAGAAACAAGATTTGGCTGAGCTTTTGGAGAAGCAGAAGCAAATATTATTGGAGACCGCTGCGCTAGAAAAAGAAATAGAAGTCTTCAATAATAATATTGAGCAGCTCACCGAAAAACTAGAGAACCTGTCACTAGTAAATGATTTACTTGAAAATCTTAAGAATCAATCAGTTAAGCATCTTGAAGATGATTTACTCGATATGAAAAATAAACTTAAACAGATTGAAAGTTTTGACTTAGATCTAAATTCTTCAAATAAATTGCTAAGGGAGCTTGACTTAAAATTTGCAAGTTCAGCTGAGCAAAGAAATAGAATCAAAGAAAATGGTTTGAAACTCAAGTCTGAGTCTGAGCTTTTAGGAAAACGCTTGGTGGATTCTAAAGAAGAACTTAAAAATACAGAACTAGAGTTTGTGAACACACTTAAGCTCATAGATGCTTCTCTAGAGATCGATGAAAATATTTCTCGGACTTTTCAGGCTTTGAAATGTAACTATGTAAGCTTGAAAGAGAAGAAATTAGAAGCTGAACAGCTTCAATTAAGTATTAAAGAAGCAGACTTGAAAGTTTCATCTATAGATAAATCCCTAGGCTTTACACTAGAAAAGCTGCAAGCTCAAGAGTCTGCCTTGAATCTGTCTTTAAAACAATTAGAAGAATTAACTTCTCATAGAAAAAGTGAATTCTCTGAAAGTTCCCCAGAGGCTTTGGAAGCAGCTTTGGAGCAGGAAGACTTAGCTTTGCAAAGACAAGAAAAAGATCTTATTCAAAAAATTAATGAACTTGAGAATCAAAGATCTTTAGTTAAGCTTGAAATAGATAACATAAGCAACCGTATTAAAGAATTAGAATCTGAACTGGAATCTGCTAAGTTTATATACCTAAATGAATTAGAGCAAGCAATAGCTGACTTGAGTCATAACCTTGAAGTTAAATTTAATGAGCTTAGTGAATTGAATCAAGAGCTTGGAATAATCAAAGAAAAACTGGAATCTAATGCTCAAGCCAAAAAAAACTTTGCTGAAAAAATTCAGCAGCTTAATATGCAGAAAAAAGAACTCGAAAGATTTAATTTATTGCATGAACTTATAGGTTCTTCAGATGGTAAGAAGTTTAGGAATTTTGCTCAGGGTTTAAGCTTTGAGATTATGATAAATCAAGCAAATAGACAGCTAGAGAAGATGACAGATAGATATTTGTTGATTAGAGATGAAAAAAACAATTTAGCATTAAATATTCTCGATAATTATCAGGCTGGAGAAATTCGTTCTACTAAGAATCTGTCTGGTGGTGAAAGCTTCATTGTCAGTTTGGCCCTAGCGCTTGGCTTATCTAAGATGGCGAGTAACAATATTCAGGTTGATTCATTGTTTTTGGATGAAGGCTTTGGTACCTTGGATGAAGAGGCTTTGGAAACTGCAATTTCTGTTTTATCTGGCTTGAAAGAAGATGGTAAGTTGATTGGAGTTATTTCCCATATCCCTGCACTTAAAGAACGAATTCCCACTCAGATTCATATCGAAGCTTCTAGTCTGGGTAGAAGTTCCATTCATGGCGCTGGAGTTAAAAAAACTGTTGTATGCACTTAGGACCCGCTGAAAAATATCCAATACTGCTACTGTTTCTGATTTATATACAATTTATAAATTGATTTTTCTTTGCTTTGGGTAATATTTAAATATGTCATCTAAAAGCTTAAAGAAAATCAGAGCTTTAAAAAAAGAGCAAATCAATAAAATTATTAAATTTGCGTGGCAAGATAAAATTAGCTTCGAAGAAATTGAAGAAACCACTGGACTCAATGAAGCTGAAGTTATTATTGTTATGAGACGTGAACTTAAAGCAGGGAGCTTCAGACTCTGGCGTAAACGTGTCTCTGGTAGGCTTACTAAGCATAAAAAGCTTGAAAAATATAAGTTGGATTTAGAGTAAAAAACTTTTTAAGAATAAAGATTAAGCAAAGAGAGTCTCATGAATGGGAGAGATTAGAGATAGAGAAGAGACTCTCTTTGCTGGTAATTTGAAAGCTCAATCTAGTGTTTTAGGAAGCACATTGGGAGATTGATTAGACTAGTTTGAGCTTTTTCTTAACCTCATCTTAACCTTATGACTATATAAGGCAGGCTTGAGAATTTTTTGACAAAGAATTTGAAATTTTTTTGATTTTTTTCTTTGCAGAAAATAATTGATCAAGACTTCTTATGATTAAGAGTGCTGAGATAGTCTGCAAGCATATCAATTTCAGCTTCTGTTCCTACAAATGGTGGCATGATTTTAAGATATGAGTTCTTCTCGACATCTGTTTCGTGCATTAAAGTAAGAAATCCCTTAATCGTATCTTTGTCTCTTTCACCTAGAAGCCTAGTCATACTTCTATAACCATTTTCAGTATGGCATTTCATGCATTGCTGTTTGAAAATAAACTCACCTGAGCTTTCATCTTCAGCGGGCTGCCATTTGGAATGTGCAAGGAAACCATCTTGGTTGATCTTATCAACTTCAGAAACTTTAATCCCGTTCGAGTACATATAACCATAGATTACATATGGTTTTCTGAGCATTTCTCTAGACCACTCTGAGATTGCTGTTACTCCAAGTCCACAGACCATAAATGCTAAGGCTGCAATGAAAGAAAAGCCTTTAGGGTTTAGGTAAGGTCCTATATAAGCGAAAATCAAAATAGTTCCAGAGAGTATCAAGCTCAAATAAATTGCTCTTGCAAGTATAGAGAAATTACCTACTCCTGAGGCTTGTATACCGTTGAATATATTGTCGAGTACATTTCCGGGAACTTGAGAGAAGAACCAGAAACCAAATATTGGACCTAAAATGAATACAGGGAAAAACCATTTAGAAGAATACTTAAGCATATAGGCTCTGAAATCACCTTGGTTTTTATCTTCTGGATCTTTCTCTTTAACTTTAAGATCTTGATAGTCTTTATTTTTGATTCTTGCAGAAGTTACTAGAGAATACATTCCAGCTATAGCCATCATGACAAAAAGTCTGATGAACAGTGAAGGCCAGTATGTTGGATTGAAGAAACCTTCATACCATAATTTGGATTCGACCCAGTTTCCTGGAGTTAGCATGAATGAAAGTATTCCGTTGATGATAACTAGTGTAAATACTGATAAAACTGCGTACCATCTAGCAAGGCTGAGATGAAGTTCTTTGGAGATTTTATCCCATGTATAGTAGTAAACAAATATAGTTGCAATTTCAGTTAGGAAAAATAAATACTCTGTCGCCCAGCCAAGTGTGTAATTCTGAATCAGAGTTCCAGTTCCATCTGGACTTACAAGACTGATAGAAAACCATATCCCAACACCAGTTACAGCTCCAGCAACTGTAGTTGCCAGTAAGAAAAATTTGGAGTGTTTCTTAAGATAGTGGTATATTCTCTCATCACCACGCTTATAAGCAAGCCACTCTGTGACTGCAAAAAAGATTCCACCACCTACAGCGAAGTGGGATAAAAAGACGTGGATTACTGAGATTAGCCCTACTAACCATGATCCACCTATTCCTGGTATGCTCCATACTGGGTAATTCATAACAAACCTCTAGAGAAAGTTCTCTTCTTATAAATCATCAATCTAAAATCCCCCAAACAGTAAAACCAAGAAAACCTATAGTAAAAAGGATTCCATAGATATCAAAGCATTTACTAATAAACTTATTTTTGCCGGTGTCGACAATTGGAGCTACTAAAAGAATTAAAGCTAAAACTCCAAAAAACATTAAGCCAAGAATTTCACCCTCAAAAGGACCTATATGAGGAGGTAATAATTTGAGAAACTGGAACATTGCAAGGAAGTACCATTCTGGTTTAATACCAGCTGGAGCTGGCGCGAAAGGATCAGCCTCTGGTCCTAAGCCCCATGGGAAAAGTGCTACAACAGCGGCTACTATATTGAAGAAAAATAACCAGACCATGAAGTCTTTAACTAAGAAATCTGGCACGAACTTTTCGTATTTCTTCTTCTTAGCTTTTTTGAAGCTTTCAGGCTCAGACATACCGTGTAACTGAACTAAGAGTAAGTGAATACCTGCTACAGCAACTAAAGCTATTGGTAATAAAATTACATGAATTAAGAAAAATCTAGAAATAGTACCTTGTCCAATCTCACTACCACCTCTAAGCATGTCTGCAAGAGTAGCTCCAATGAATGGGGTCTTAGCAGCAATATCTAAACCTATCTTCGTTGCGAAGAATGCAATTTCATCCCAAGGTAATAAATAACCAGTAAAACCAAATGCAAAGCAAATCACTAAAAGTGCCATGCCGCTGAACCAAGTAATTTCACGAGGTTTTCTGTAGGCTTTCATAAAGTAAGCACTAAACATATGAACAAACAAAATGAATATTAAAATATTTGCAGCCCAACTATGAAGAGATCTGACGAACCAACCAAAATCAATCTGAGTATTAATAAATAACACAGAAGAGTGTGCAGAGCTTATTTCTGGCACATAGTAAACCATTAAAAGTATTCCGGTTAAACCCTGGATCGCAAGTAAAACCATGGCGATACCACCCATGTAGTACCACATGCTTTGCTTGTGAACTGGAACTTCTTTCTTCTCTGCGACTTTGATTAGACCTGAGATTCCAACTCTCTCATCAAGCCAACTATAAAATTTCTCTCCGTAATCTACTGAACTCATATTTTACAACCTTGCTTAGGACTCACTCACTTGTCCACTTTCTTCGTTATTCTCGTCTTCAAAATGCTCATGTAATTCCATTACACTGCGCTTTTTCATCCTCGAAAGCCTTGAAATTGAACAAGTGCCTGAGTCCTAATTTCTTTTTATGCCCTCGAAACTATAATTTCTCCTTCATTCACTTCCACACTTAAAGCTTTTAAAGGTTTCGGGGGAGGACCAGCTAAGTTCTTCCCCGAAACGGTGTCATAGACTCCGCCATGACATGCACACCATATCTTTTTCTTCTCATCGCTGTACTGAACTGTACATCCTAGATGAGTACATATCGCATTATATGCGTAAAATTCACCTTCTTCAGATCTCACTAATAGAGCTGGAGCTGAACCAAACTTGAAGTTCTTGGCGCTACCTGGAATAAAATCATCAACTTTTCCCATGGAAATAGAGGTTACTAATTCTGCTCCGGCTTGCTTTTTCTGAGTACCTGAAATTAGATATCTGAAGAATGGATAACTCGCCATTCCAGTCCAGAGAGCTGCAAAAACTCCTGTGATCCACCTGGTAAATACTCTTCTTGAACTTTTGATCATTCTTAAAACCTCTTACTTATTTGCTTTCAAGCAAATTTTAATTAACCAACCTATATAGAAAATAACTCCGACTGTAAGCGTGCCGAATATAACTAGCCAATCCCACTGTATCTGAACTGGTACAATTCCTGGATCTAAAGCCCCTTCTAAACTCCAGACTCTAAGGAAATGTCTCATCACTATCATTAATAAAACCGTTACTAGTGAGCTGATCATTGCTCCCATGAATTTGAGTTTGCTTGGTTTAATCAAGACTAGAACTGAGAAAACTAGTGAAATAATCATGAATAACATTGAGCTATGGAAGGAAGCAGTAGCAAGTCCGCCACCTTTTATGAAAAATAAAGCTC
This sequence comes from Candidatus Caenarcanales bacterium, assembly GCA_022447685.1. Lineage (GTDB taxonomy): Bacteria > Cyanobacteriota > Vampirovibrionia > LMEP-6097 > LMEP-6097 > DT-14. Next base: position 67,382 of record JAKVAO010000001.1, read on the forward strand.
TATCAGTAGGTAATGAGAGCATGAACCAAGTTCCAAAGCCAAGCTGTAAAATAGTTACAGAAGCGTATATGCCAGAGCCTACTTTGTATAGCCAGTGTGCGTAGTTTTTATCCTTCTTCTGATAGTAGAGACCGAAGCCACCTAGAGCGATACCAGTGATTGCAATAGAAGAAATAGCGAAGTGTAAAAATCTAGGAATTAACTGTGGTTCATTTAAGTTTAGGTTGATACCACTTGTTCCTTTCTTCGCTAGTTCAAGCCACTCGCTTGGGTTGAGCATCAGTGTCATATTGTTTACGAAGATAAAAGCTATGCAAAGAAATAAAAAGCTAGAAAGTATTAGAAAGATTGGGGCGAATTTACCAAATTTTTCGCCTTTGAATTTGTAGACATACTGAGCATAGTAGCCGATAAGTAAGAAAACCAAAATCAAGATCCAAGGCACAGCCATTAATATAGAAGAGCTGTAGAATGCTGGTCCATATATTAACTGAAGGAATAAAAGTGGAACTATTCCCTGTGTAATAGCTAAGGAAGTGAAAAATGGTAATGAAAATGCTAATTGGCGGCCAGCTTTGTGAGCATAGCTATCTTTCTTAGAGCCCAATAGAACGCTTTATACAGCTCCACCAGCTAAAGCTACATTCATTGGAACTACATGAGTGAAGAAACCAACTATTAAAAGTACTTGAAGTAGCCATAATGGCGCTGGAAATGGTAAATCTTGGTAGTTTGGGACTATATTTGCTATTGGATCCATAAGGAATTGCCCTTAAGGATGATTTTAACTCTAGTTTTTGATCTTTACTTCAGGGAAAACTAAGGATTAACTGTGTAAATGCTTGTGTCTTGTGAGTAAATTGGTGCTTTTGTTTGTGGAATTTTATTGTTCTCTTGCGAAATCTTTTAGAAAGGCTTGGTTTTTGTGTTATGCCTTGAGTCAATGATGTTGGTATTTGGTGAACTTGCGTGTTTTGTCGAGAAATTGCTGCCTAAGGTCTAGAAATCATCATCCTTTGTGACGAAATTTGTTTTGTAACTCAAGAAATTAAGATCTTTTGTGAAGAAAAGCATAGAATATTAAAAGAAATTAAAATCTAAAGTTCAGAAAAGGAGTTTGTGTGGATAAGAAAGAGAAAAATAGATACGTAATGTTTAAGGCAGTTGAAGAAGTGCTTCTCAGCAGTGAGGAAACTTTGAGTTCAACTCCAGCATTATCCTTAGTATTCAAGGATTTTCAAAAATTACTTGGAGAAATTAATGAGGTCGATAATAAATATAAATTAGTTTCAGAAGGAGCTGCTGCAAAGAAAGATAAGTCTGAGGATGATTTGATTGATGCTTTGCTCGCTGTTGCTGGAGTGGTTTATATCTATGCTCGAAGAAATGATGATGAGCAATTGAAGGCTATGACTAGGCTTACTAGTAGCAGCCTGAAGAAAATGCGCGATGCTGATTTGTTGCAGAAAGCTAAAGGAATAACTCAGATGATCGAAGATAAATTTCAGGAACTTAAGAAATTTGGTTTGGAGAGAGACATTCTAAAAGACCTTCAACAGAAAGTATCTAATTATGAAAATGCTTCAGATTCTAAAGACGCTAAGTTTGGGCAGAGTAAAGCTGCTAGACAAGAGCTAACTGAGATTTTTGAGCAGGCAAATGAGATCTTGAATGAAGAGCTAGACACAGTTATGGATTTTGTGAAAACCAAAGATTCCTCTCTCTATAAGGATTATCATGCTACTCGTTCGATTAAAGATGTTTAGTTTCTATTTCTCACTGGCATGAGATTTTGTGTGTAAAGCACCCCTTTGGGGTGCTTTTTTATTCTTGAACATTGAAATATTAATGAAATAATAACGTTATAAGTATATAATTATATTATGGCAAAAATTAAACAACTACAAAAAGTAGGGACAAGTAAAGGAATCGTAATTGATAAGCCAATTTTAGAGATGCTTGATCTTGACCATGATGAGGCTGCTGTAGAGTTTGAAATTACTCCTGAGGGATTATTATTAAAACCTGCAAAGATTGAATCTATTTATAAAAAAGTTGCTAAAAAACATCGTAAGTCACTTGATAAGTTAGGTAAGTAATTCTGTATTTTCTAAATTTAGAAGAAGTTCTTTTTATACATCAAGCTGAGACTTCTTATGCTAAGCATGATTCAAATGTTCGAGATTTGAACTTACTCAAATCCTCAATTGAAAATATTGAGATGATTTATATCAATGCTTACGATACCAATATATTTTCTCTTGCGAGTTACTATATAAAGTATATAAGCTTAAATCACCCTTTTGTCGATGGGAATAAGCGTACAGCATTAGCTTCAGCTGTTGTATTCTTAGAATTTAATGGGTACTCTATTGATGAAACATATGAAGAAGAATTAGCAGACTTAGTTTTAAATTTCATTAATAAAAAGATTCAACAAAAGGATTTAGTTCAGTTTCTAAGAGGTAACTCTAGAAAGAATTAATTTATGGATAAAGAGCCTATAGATTAAATGATGAGTAAACTGTGTGTAAATTTAGAATATTGTTATGGCATAAAAAAACTTTGTCATGAATTTGATTTTGAAGGAGGGGAGACAAGTATTATATATGCACCTAATGGTTCAATGAAAAGCTCTTTTGCTAGAGTATTTAAGGACTTGAGTAAAAGTGAATTGTCTAAGGACTTGATGTTCCCTGAAAGAAACTCTAAGCGTGAGGTTTTAGTTTGTGACAGTGATAGAGAGAGCGGTAGAAAGATTGAAGCTGAAGAAGTTTTAGTTATAGAACCTTATGTAGAAAACTATGAATTAGATGAAATGTCTACTCTCCTAGCAAAACCTGATCTGAGACAAAAATACGCTGAGATTCATAAAGAAATTGCAACTAAACAAGATATTGCCTTAAAAGCCTTAATCAAAAATACTGGTTATTCTAAAGCTAAAAATGATCAAAAAGAAAAAATTTATAACAAGCTACTTAAATCTTTCGGTGAAAAGGATTTGAAAGAGTTATTTGAGAAAATTTTAGAATCTATCGATAAATATAATGAACATGAACTCCGTGATATTGAATATAAGCAAATTTTCAATTCAGAATCAGAGACTTTACTTAAAAATGAAAAATTCAGATCACATATTAGCGATTATGTAACTCTCTATGAGAAATTAATAGATCAATCACAATATTTGAGTAAAGATTTCAATGATTACAACGCTAATCAAATTCAAAAGCAATTAGATAATAATGGTTTCTTTAAATCTGGTCATAAGCTTAAAATGAAAAATAAAGAAGAATTGATTGATAATCAAGAGCAGTTGAAATCTCTGATTGAAGAGGAAAAAGAGAAAATCTTTAATGACGATGAATTGAAAAATAAGTTTATAGAATTTGAAAATTTATTAAATAAGAAAGAAGATAGGCGGTTTAGAGATTATTTACAAAATAATCAGAAACTAATTCCATACTTAGAAAATCTTGATAGTTTAGAAAAAACTCTTTGGATGATATATGCTTCAGAGGCCAAGTCTGAACTTGAAGATTTTTCTAAATCTTACAGCAAAGGGAAAGATGAGTTGTTAAAGATTGTTCGGGAAGCTAAAGAAAGTAAAACAACTTGGATGGAAGCTATGAAAACTTTTAATGAGAGATTTACTCACTTACCTTTTTCGCTTAGCCCTATAAACAAGGAAGATTGTATCCTACATGAAGAAGAGCCTAATATTCAATTTGTTTTTAAAGAAAATGATGAACTGCAAAGGAATGTTGAGAAAGAAGATCTATTAAAAGTATTGAGTCAGGGAGAAAAGCGAGCTCTCTATTTGCTCCATATTATTTTTGAAATTGAAATTAGAAAGTGTAAAAAACAGAATACTTTTATTATCATTGATGACATCGCTGATTCATTTGATTATAAAAATAAGTATGCAATCATTGAATATTTGCAAGATATTTCTAAAGATCAGAACTTTAAGCAAATTATACTCACGCATAATTATGATTTTTATAGAACTACCAAGAGTAGATTAGCTATTCCTAAAAAGCTTTGTTTTCAGGTTTATAAAGGAAACAAAGAAATAAAACTTTTGGGGGATATAATTGGGCAGAATCCTATTGTAGAAATTATAAATGATATTTACTCAGCAGAGGACGGTGAATTTAATGATATTAATTTAATTGCTTCGATCCCTATTCTTAGAAATATTTCAGAATACTTGGGCTTGCAAGAGTTTAAAAATCAATTAACCTATATGCTTCATATTAAAGCTGGAAAAGATTCTATTATTGGAACCTACGATATTACAGTTGGAGATTTAACCAAGATCTATAATGTAGTCAATAGGGGCAGTATTGAATACCCTATGGATAGAGAAGAGAAAATTCTTGATTTGATTTATAAAGTAGCTGATGATTTCCTGTCTGATAAAAAAGAAACTTTAAGTTTAGAAAATAAAATAGTGTTAGCTATGGCTATTAGACTTAAGGCTGAAGAAAAAATGATAAGTGATTTAAAGGAATTTGACTCATCCTTTAACATACCAAGTAGTCCAAAGCAGACACGCGATCTATCTAAAAAATATCAAAAGCTCCTAGAGAAAGAGCGTGAAAAATCTATATTAGAAAGAGTTCGTGTCATGACCCCTGAAAATATCCACATAAATTCTTTTATGTATGAACCCATACTTGACATGGCAGATGTTGAACTTAAACATTTATATACTCAAGTGAATGATATTTTGGGCGAAAATTAACTTCAGGATTCTAAGATCCACTACCAGAAAAATAAGTAATTCTAGCCACAGAAACTTCAGAAACAAACATAACTCCAGATTGCCCTTCTAGTAGTGTTCTCAAGCCTCTTGCGATATTACTGATTACATCTTCAGGTGCTACAGCCATGACCATGACTTGGCTAGACTTATCATTGAACAGTAATCTACCTTCGTGTGAACCGCTGTGACCATAACCAGAGACATTCGGAATTATCGTATAGCCAGTAACTCCTGAGTCCTGCATCATATTCGTCACCTTCTCTTGATTCTCACCAGAAATGACTACTTCGATTTTAAGCATTTTGCTTAATTTTAGCCCAGTGTTTTCTTCATCAAAAAATACGTTGTCCATATAACTTATCCTTACAGATCGTCGAAATTATCGACGTTTATAATACTACCAGTATCTGGCTCAATAATGGTAAGATAAATCCACTGATTTCTGAATAAGGTAAGTAAGTTAAGGTTTCTTTTAAGAATATTTTCTACTCTCTCATATGGAGCGTGAATTACGACCCTCAATCTAAGTGGTTTGTGAAATAACTCCTCATCACTTTTGAACACTGATTGTAAACTAAGTCCAGTGAATAGATCACTCATGTTTCCTTGAAGTACACCTAGGTCACCAACTATATTATGGGTGATTTTGCTGCCACTTCCGAAGTTTTTGATATCCATAGAAGAGAAGTAGTATTGGTTGTTAATCCACTGTGTGACTACCATTGGACCTCCCATGATAGTTTCAAGTAAAGTTCCATCTGGATCAGACTCTTGTCTGTAGGAGTGCATGAACACTCTATTAGAAAGATTATTACCTTTGGTAAGTTCTCTTGGTCCAATGACGAAAGCCATATTCCCAGCAAGCCCCCACTCAGGTCTTGTCTCTGACCAGTCTATAGATTTAGCTAGAATTGCTGCATCATCGATATCAAAACTTTCATCACTATTTCTTGAGACTCTATTTAGCTTTGCTGCTATTTTTAAGTTTGCTTTTAGTTCTTTTAACTTCTCGATTTTTTCTGGATGGGTGATTTCAATATCGTAGATTTCAATTTCGTCAGTGGTTGTATTGTGCTCCGCACCAAGGAAAACAGTAGTGTCTGGAATCTTGATACCATTATCTGCTATTGTTCTTCTGATTTCTGGAGTGTTGAGTACTTTTGCAAGAGTCTTAGCGTTAGAGCCACCATGCTGTCCAGCACAAGCTCCGCAGTCTAATGCTGATGCGTATGGATTATTTTCTGTTTGGCTACCGTGTCCAGTGAAGAGTACAAATTCACTAAAATTATCAGTAAGTCCCATTAGTCTTAAAGCAGTTTCTGCAAAGAAAGCTTGTTCCTTTCTAGATAGACCATGCTCGTTGGTTGGGCTCAAGTCTATATTAGGTTCGAAGTGTACTTTTGTTTTCTCTTTAGGGAAAAGCTTTTCTATACCTAGTTTTAATTTTAGAGTTATAGTTTTTAATAGCATGAGAGCTAAATAAATTAAACCTGAAGCTTCAGCAAATATGAAAGCCGCTGCTATATTGTTTTTCTGTGCTTTATAAGATTTATAGACTAATTCGGAGATGCGCTGGTTAATCTGAAAATCCATGAAATCTTCAGCACTTTTCGGGTGAACATGCTCTTCTACAACGTGCTTTGGACTTATTAGTACTGGGCATGCTGCTTGAGGATTGGTATCTTTGTGAGTTTTGTAACTGATTGGTAAACCAAAGAAACCAGCAAAGCCAAGTGTCTCAACGTTGGCAACGCTTTCTATAGATCTTCTAATACCTTCAGATCTGACATCTATGCAGAATATCATCTGTGCTGTCGAACGCTTATTTTGAGCAGAGATACTACTCATTAATTCTTGGTTAACAGAGATCTGCTCAAGTAGTATAGAGTGTTCTGTAAGTTCCCAGCTCATTTGCATAATGTAACTTGCTCTGAGAGAGAATTCTTTGATCACTTCTCTGATTTTATTAAGTTCAGTATCACGAAGCATTTCTGGATCAACGTCATTGTTTAAATTACTTTTTTTAATTAGAGTAATTAGATTCTTATCACTGTATTTAATTTCATCAGGGATTATTTGTTGATTATATTTCTCTAATTCTGAGTTCTGTTCCTGTAAAAGCTTTTTGAGAATTTGTTCTTCGAATTCTTCAAAATCATTTAAGCCATCTTTGTCTTTGAAATTTAAATAATCAAATAGATATATAATCTCAACTATCAGCCTTACTGCAAGGAAATCAGTTGTTTTGATTTTGTATTTGAAATCTTTGTTGTGACTATTCAGCTCTCTCCACTTGATAAAGCTTGACCAGCCACTTTGGCAACATAGATTCGATTTCAGGTATTCATCCCAGTCACTTTCTTTTAGACCCAAGGTCTCAAGTGCTACTACTACTGTCTTCTCTGAGGAATCTGGCAGCATTTTGATCCAGGATTTGATTTTTCTATTCTTGCTAAGTTTGTCATCGAAAGGAGCTAGCTTTTTCCAGCAAGTATAAAAACCTTGATCTCTATTTGGTAATTCCCATGTAGCTTGACTTTCATCGAAGTAAGCTGCGCAGAGATAGTTCATGTAATTATTAACTTTATCTAGGGTGCGCCCGTTGTTTATATGCTGAGAATATGGATAAGTTTTCTCTGGCTTTTGACGAAATTCTTCTATAACTCTTTGCTCAAGAAGTTTTAGTAGTAGAGGTGAGGTTTTTAAGGACTTGCCATTATCAAGTTCAATGTCATTGAAGTGTTTATCAATAGTCTTTAAAAGTAACTCACGGTTTATCTCATTGTTATCGAGTAAGTCATAGTATTTTTTGATGGGAAAGAAAGATTCTGCATCGAAATATTTAGCTGCATCTTTAGTTGCATCAAAGAAGTGCTGGTCTTCAAACCCTTTCAATGGATTAATTGCAATGAAACTTTTTAGTGACCAATTGGTATTCACGACTTCGAAGGCATTCGCTACAAGAGCTGTGATCATATTTGTGGTAAGTTTTTTATCATCAAAACTCTTGTGAACATTGTTGAGAGTTGAAGTTAATGCCTCTTGGTCTTTTAAACTGGTAATCATGGTTAAATCCTTTATTTTGAGTTGCGATTAATCTGTATTTGTTTTTAATTCGCGTATTCACCTCTAACACTAGTATTGGTAACTTCTTTACTCATTGAGGTGTTTTTGAGAAAAGCGTATATTCTCAAATGTAATTCCTCTGGAAGAGCATAGAGTATATCTTCTTTATAGTTCATTGCTAACCAAAGTAGGACAAATGGACTGAGCAGAAGCCAGTGCGGTAGATGAATTGCATAAGTATGCATGTGAACGCTACTAACTAAGACTAATTCGAAAAAGTGTATGAATGCTCCATAGAGTATTGCAGCTGAGACCGAGACAAAGAATGCAAAGAATGGAACTAGGAAGTTTTTACTACTGGTAAGTATGCTCAGGCTAAGTTGTGTTAATGCCATAAATATAAATGCAAATAAAATAATGGAACTGTCGTAGAAATTAATTGGAATATGCGCAGCTACAGAAAAAAGATTGATGGAAACATATGAAAACCCCATGGCAATTACTAGTAATAATGTTTTCTGAGCAACGGTTAACCTAAGTTTTTCTGGACGCTTGATTTGAATACCTGAGCCAGCGGCAAGGAAGTGAAAGGCTTTGAATAAGCCGTGCATGATTAAATGGCTTATTGCAGCTGGGAAAAGACCAAGTCCAATTTGGAGCACCATGAAACTCATTTGAGAAACAGTGGAGCACACTAAAGTAGCTTTTACTGTATTCTTCGTGAAAGCCCAAAGCATTGCAACGAAAGCGCTAAAGGCACCAATGAAGCTTAAGATGCTTAGAAATATAGGTTGTTCTAGCAGCATAGGGCTAAGTTTTACTAAGAGAAAGCCACCACCGTTAACTATCCCTGCGTGCATTAGAGCTGAGATTGGTGTTGGCGAATTCATAGATGAAATCAACCAACCATGGAAAGGTAGCAGAGCTGACTGTGTGAGTGCAGTTATGCAAACTAGGCTTAAAGAAATGATTTGATAATTACCAGGAATGTCTCCAAAGCTTTGGTTGAGCTTGGTGATGCTGAGTTCACCAGTGTAGATATAAGTGATAATGCTAAAACCAAGTAAACAAGCTATACCTATACCAAAGTTTCGTGCTGCAACTATCCCAGATTCGAAAGCTGCTTTCCATTTATCTTTGTGGATCATGAGTAGCACCAAAAGGACATTCGTTAATGCGTAGAAAAAACAAAAAGCAATCAAATTATCTGTATTCACTAGTAAGCAAGCTGAAACTATAAGTGCAAAGAGTCTTACAAAGTATGTTTTGTATAAAGAATCTCCACTGATATAGTTCTTCGAAAACTGGGTGATTATAAATCCAACAAATAAAACTAATATAGTTAGACTTAAGCCAAGTGAATTGATCTGAAATATTGAATTGAGCATTAATTTCTTCCTTCGAGAAAGTTCGTGGTAACTATAAGCAATATGCCCTGCAGTTATGATACTTATCTATAATAATAGTTAATCATAGCTCATAAGTAAAGCTTTGATTTGGGCGGCAGGATTATAAGCTTAGCTAATCTCCGTGCTAGGATTAATCCGTGGGCTTGTGAAGTGATTGCTCTGCATCAAATTCAAAGCATCGAGTTTCTAATAATTATGTCTAATCTTGAAATTGGTAATCTAAAATGTTTTATAGCTGTAGCTGAAGAAGGAAGCTTCACTAAGGCTGCAAATAAAATTAATATTACTCAGTCGGCTCTGTCGCAACAGGTATCACGTTTAGAGAAAAACTTGAAAGTGCAATTATTAAATAGAAGTAAAAATAATACTCTGACTGATTCGGGTGAACAGTTACTTCGCTATGCAAAGCAGATAGTTAAACTTGAACAAGAAGCCCTGGATTATTTTCTTGAACCTGAGCTGGAGGGGGAGCTATCCTTTGGTTTACCGGAGGATTTTGCGACTTTGTTTCTGCAAGATATTCTTGCTGATTTTATATTTCATCATCCTCGTATCTCAGTGAAGGTAGAATGTGATTTAACTCTGAATTTACTTGCAGGGTTTAAGAAGAATAAATTTGATCTAGTCTTGGTTAAACTTGATGATTTATCTGATTTCCCGAATGGGGTTGAAATTCGTTCAGAGAAATTAGTTTGGGTAGCAGCTAAGGATTTTCAGCAGGCTTCCTCTGGAGCATTACCTTTGGTTCTTTCACCTAAACCTTGTGTCTACAGAGCAAGGGCCCTTAAGGCTCTCAATGAAAAAAATATTAAATCTAAAATCGTATACTCTAGCCAAAGTTATATTGGTTCAAATGCAGCTGTTAAAGCTGGGCTTGGAATTACAGTACTTCCCAAAAATATGATCCCAGAAGGTTTATACGAGTTTAAATCAAGTAAATTACCAGCACTTGAAGATACACATATAGCTTTACTTACTAATGGTTCCAATTCTAAAGCTCTGCAATCATTTGCAAACTATGTATCAGAAAAGCTGCATAGCCTTATCTAGGAGTAACTGCTTCCTCGTCCTCTTCTCCAGTTCTTATTCTGTAAACTTTCTCAATTGGACTTACAAATATCTTACCGTCACCAACTTCTCCAGTTTTAGCTGATTTTAAAATACTTTGAATGGTTCTTTCTTCGAAGTGATCAGAAACTCCAATTTCAATTTTGATTTTTTCAGTTAAGCCAATCTTTACAGTTGTACCTCTATAGGTCTCGATCTTTTCGGCTTCACCACCGTGTCCTATGACTTTAGATACTGTTAAACCTTGAACTTCAACATCAAATAATGCTTCTAAAACATCATTCAATTTTTCTTTTCTGATAATTGCAGTAATTAATTTCATAAATTTTGCTCCGCCAAGTTTTTCACAGCCAGGCTATCTCTTTCTAGAATCAAGAGAGCGCCTTCGCCTTCAGTATAAGCTTCCTCGCCATGCATAGCGATATCAAGTCCTTGTTTTTCAGCGTTTTCCTCAACTCTAAATGGAATAACAAGATTAATGAGGCTCGCTATTATATATGTCATAACAGCGCTGTAGCCAATGGCAATTATGACAGCTATAGCTTGTACTAGGACTTGCAGGTAACTACCATCTACTTCAGATCCCCATGCTTTACTAATGAACAGGCCTGTAAGTAATGATCCGACTATACCACCTAAGCCATGAGCACCAAAAACATCTAATGAATCATCAAAGGCTGTTCTAGAACGCCACATGATAATGAAATAACAAGGAAATGTACTCAAGGCTCCAATCAATATTGCAGAGAGAGGTGACATAAGTCCAGCTCCAGGAGTGATAGCTACTAAACCAACAATGATTGATGTCGCGAGTCCAACAGCGGTAACTCTTTTGGTGTAAAGGCAGTCAAGTAATGACCAGCAAATAATTGCAGCGGCTGGTGCAAGTAGAGTGTTAGCCATCGCTAGTGCAGCTTCTGCATTCGCTGCATAAGCACTACCACCATTAAATCCAAACCAGCCAAACCAGAGTATTCCAGCTCCAAGTAATGTAAATGGCACTTGGTGAGGGAGCATAGCAAGTTTACCGATATCTTTTCTTTTACCTATGAATAATGATAAAACGACTGCACTAATAGCAGCGTTGATATGAACAACTGTTCCACCAGCGAAGTCAATAGCCTGTCCCAGCCAAAGATGCTCAAATAGTCCGCCGCCCCAGACCCATTTTGCCATAGGCGCGTATACAAGTATGCTCCAAATGAAAATGAAAAGCATATAGGCTCTAAAATGAATACGTTCAACAACTGCACCACTAATTAAAGCAGTTGTGATTATGGCAAAGGTTCCTTGAAACAAAAAATCAAGAATTCTTGGTATACCGCCATCTTCTGTCGCTTCGAGTCCAACTCCATTCATGAAAGCAAAATCCAGACCACCTATAAACAGATTGCCATCTGAGTAAGCAAGGCTGTAGCCGATTAATGCCCAGGTGATACTTACTATTCCCATGGGGATGAAGCTCATCATCATAGTGTTTAAAGCGTTTTTCTTTCTGACTAAGCCTGCGTAGAAAAAGGCTAGACCTACAATCATAAAAAATACAAATGAGCTTGAAACTAGTAGCCAGCAAGTATCGACAGAATTAATGGAAGGAGACATATATAGAGTGAAGTTTTTTAAATTTCTTTTAACTCTAGCATTTAGGTACCGCAAAAAGTTTGATAATTTTCTTCTTTGCTTTCTGGAGGCAGGCTGTAGTCAATATAATTGTTTTGTTTTTCGTAGGGCTTAGATAATATAGAGATTAATTTTTCAAACTCACTGAAATCATTTTCTCTGCGAGCGTGTTCTATTGCTTTCTCGACATTATGATTTCTAGCTATAAACAAAGGGTTTACCTTAGACATTGATTGGCTAATAGCTTCTGCTTGGTTAAGGTCAAGCTCTGAAGACCAGTTCTGTAACCAGTTCTGGGCTTGCTCGTCATTTTCAAATAAATCACAGAATTTTTTCTTGGATTTAGCTTCTTCAAGTTTTGGGTTCTGTGCAAGCTCCTCACATATATCAGATAGATATCTAAAACTCAAAGTGAAATCTGCTCTTTCCATTTCCATTAGCTCGAATAACTGCAGCAAGAGTTTTCTATTTTCATCGCTATCTTCTTTAAGACCAAGTTTCTCTAGTATTCCTGTTCTTAAGCTTTTTGCAAATTTATCTTGGAAAAATTCTATAGCTTCCATGACTAAGTTTTTAGCTGTATTCTCGTCTGGGGCAAGTAAATTTAGTAAGGTACTTGCAAAGCAATTGATGTTCCACTTGGCTATATGTCCTTGGTTTGCATAGGCATATCTACCATAGTGGTCTATAGAGCTAAATACAGTTGCGGGATTATAGAAATTCATGAATGCACAAGGTCCGAAATCAATACTTTCACCGGAGATACTCATGTTGTCGGTGTTCATAACTCCATGAATAAATCCAAAATTCATCCACTTACTTACTAGTGAAGCCTGTTTCTCGGCGACGGCTTTGATCAAATTGAAATATTTATTTTCATCTTTCTCTATCTCTAGGTAATGTCTATCGATAACATAATCAGTAAGGGTTTTGAGTGATTCGTTATCACCTCTTGCTACGAAGTATTCAAAGGTTCCAACTCTAATATGGCTAGAAGCAACTCTACATAAGATTGCTCCATCTAGTGGTCTCTCACGGTAAACTTTTTCTCCAGTCTTCACTATTGAAAGTGATCTGGTGCTAGGAATCCCTAGATGGTGTAGAGCTTCACTGATTATATATTCTCTAAGCATTGGTCCTATAGCTGCCCTGCCGTCTCCTGCTCTAGAGAATCTGGTTTGACCTGAGCCCTTGAGTTGCATATCTCTTCTAGCACCTGATTTGTCTATGAACTCACCTAATAACACGGCTCTGCCATCACCTAATTGAGGTACAAAGTGTCCAAATTGATGACCGGCGTAGGCTTGAGCTATAGGTTCAGAGCTTGCAAGAATTTTGTTACCAGCCAGTATTTCTACTGCTTCCTTCGATTTGAAAAATTTTTTATCTAAACCAAGCTCGTCTATGAGATCATAGTTGATCTTGACTAGCTCTGCTTTCTTCACTGGTTCAGGGTTAATCTTTTCAAAAAAAGCTTCAGGTAATTTGGCGTAAGTATTTTCAAGGCTTAGCATTGCATATCTAAATATAAATTAAATTAGTTCTTTATTGCTACAATTTATGCTATATGGCAAATTTTGATTTAAATAATGAACTAAAAGATTCAGACAAAGAAGTATATGACTTAATCGCTAAAGAAGCTAATAGGCAGTCTGAGAATATTGAATTAATTGCAAGTGAAAATTTCACGAGTAGAGCTGTAATGGAAGTTATGGGCTCTTGCCTTACTAATAAGTACGCTGAAGGTTATCCAGGAAAGAGATACTACAACGGTTGTGAATTCCACGACGAATTAGAGACTTTAGCTATAGAGAGAGCGAAGAAACTTTTTGGCGCTAAGTTCGCTAATGTTCAGCCGCATTCTGGAGCTAATGCTAATATCGCTGCTTTTATGGCAATGATGCAGCCAGGTGACGCTTTTCTTGGTATGAGCCTTAAAGAAGGTGGACATCTTACTCACGGTTCTCCAGTTAATTTCTCAGGTAAGTTCTATAAAGTCTATGAATATGGTGTTAACGATGAAGGTTTACTTGATTATGATGAGATAGCTCGTATTGCTCAAGAATCTAAGCCTAAAGTTCTTATAGCGGGAGCCTCTGCTTACCCTAGAACTATTGATTTCGCTAAATTTAGAGAGATTGCTGACAGTGTCGGTGCGTTCTTGATGGTTGATATGGCACATATTGCAGGTTTAGTAGCTGCTGGCGTTCATCCAAGCCCAGTTCCTTTCGCTGATGTTGTTACTACTACTACTCATAAGACCCTAGCTGGCCCTAGAGGTGGTCTTATTCTTACTAATAACGAAGATTTAGCTAAGAAGCTTAATTCAGCTGTTTTTCCTGGTTCTCAAGGTGGTCCTTTGATGCATACTATTGCTGCTAAAGCTGTGTGTTTTGCTGAGGCTATGACTGATGATTTCAAAGCTTATCAGGAGCAGGTTGTTAAGAATACTAAGGCTCTTGCTGAATCACTTAGGAATGGTGGGATTGATCTTGTTAGTAATGGCAGTGATAACCATTTGGTCTTACTTGATTTAATCAAAGATAATATTACAGGTAAAGACTTAGCTAATCTTCTAGATGAGTACAAGATAACTGTTAACAAAAATGGGGTTCCTAAAGATCCTCAAAGCCCTTTTGTTACTAGTGGAATCAGAATTGGCACACCTGCAATGACAAGAAGAGGTTTTAAAGAGAAAGAATTTGAAATTCTGGGGAATATTATATCCAGGTTCATAAAGTCTATGGCAGCAAATGAGTTAGCGCTTGATGAAGATACTGAAAACTTTGTTAAGTCTGAAGTTGAAAGTCTAACTAAGTCTCTTGAATACTACAAAGAGCCTGTATATTCATAAATCTTTAGTAAAAACTATGTTTTTATTGATTTTCAGCACTTAAAGACCTAAATAGTCTTTGCTAATTTGAAGATATGGGCTATTATGGTAAAACAAGCTAGTAAGACTTTAGGTTGAGGAAGAAATAACTTTGTTTGAAGAAAAATTAAGAATTAAGGGTGGAACATCTTTACAAGGTGAGGTGAAAATCATTGGAGCGAAGAATGCAGTTTTAAAACAAATGGCTGCGGCTCTTATTTTGCCTAAGGGCAAGTCTATTATCCGCAATGTCCCAGATTTATCTGATGTAGTTGCGATGAATGAGATTTTGACTCTACTTGGAGCTGAAGTTAGCTATGAGGGCGATGTATTAGATATTGATGCTTCGAATCTTTCTAGTTCTTTTGTCCCGATTGAGCTTGCCAGAAAACTGAGAGCAAGTTTTGTTTGTTTAGGGGCTTTGGTTGCTAGATTCAAAAAAGCGCAGGTTGCATTACCTGGAGGTTGTGATTTAGGTGCTCGTAAAGTTGATCTTCACCTCAAAGGATTAAAGGCTTTGGGAGTGAAAATTAAAGAAGAACAAGGTTATATTTTCGCTGAAGCGGGTAGGTTAATCGGTACTAAGATTTATTTAGATCTCCCAAGTAATGGTGCAACGGAAAATATTATGCTTGCAGCCTCTCTTGCTGAAGGTGAAACTATTATAGAGAATGCGGCTAGAGATCCTGAGATTTTAGATTTAGCTAATTACCTTAACTCGCTTGGTTGTAAAATTTCTGGTGCAGGTACTAGCAATATTCATATTGAGGGTGTTGAATTAGATTCTTTACATGCTTCTGACTTTAATTGTTTACCAGATAGAATTGAAGCTGCGACTTATCTTATCGCTACTGCGATGACTTCAGGTAAAGTTAAAGTTAAAGATGTTTTGGAAGAAGATTTACAGGCTCTTTTAAGTAAGCTTGAAGATGTTGGTGTTGATATTAAAATTTTCCCAACTGTAAATAACTTAGTGGATATACTTGTCGATTCTGAATCTAAAACTTTAACTGCTACAGATGTTAAAACTATGTGGTATCCAGGTTTCTCGACGGATATCCAACCTATATTTTCAGCTTTGTTAGCTGTTTGTAAGGGAACAAGTACTGTAGTTGAAAACATCTATAATTCAAGGTTTCAACACTTAGAAGAATTGAATAAAATGGGTGCTAAGTCAGATATTAATGGAGAAGTCTCTGTTATTACTGGTGTTAGCAAACTTAAAGGTACTCAAGTCGAAGGGCGTGATCTTAGAGCTACAGCAGCTCTTGTGGTTGCAGCTTTAGCTGCAGAAGGTGTTTCTGAAGTTAGAGGACTTAAGCATTTAGATAGAGGTTATGAGCATATTGTTGAAAAGTTCAAAGCTTTGGGTGCTGATATCGAGCGTATTTCTGAAAATAACTTCGAACAAGAACAGAGTCTTAATTTAGTTTAACTTTTAACTAGCAAGAGCTGCTGTAAAGAAACCTTTCTTACGTAATTTGCGCGTTTCTTTTTTTAGACCTTTTGACTTTTCAAGGTTCTTCTCGATTTGTTTTTTAAGCTTTTTGATTTCTTTTTTGCTGAGTTTAGCAGAGCTGCGTTTTTTTTTGCTGAACATAGATTTGATGATTTTAGATGTTCTGATTCTGATACTTTGGAAAACTCCGTTACCGTTATAGTCAGTATCATTCATGGCTTGAAGTACAGGGAAAAGTTTAGTTAGTTTGTCAATTGCGCTTTCTACTAATTCTTCCTTGTCTTCCATCTCTTCATCGTTGGATTTCTCATTTTCTTTTTTGTGCTCTTCTTCGCTTTTGAGAACTTTGATGGAAGCTAGAATGGAAATGGCTCTTTCTAAAAAGCCAGGAACTGGATTGTTGAAGTCATCAAGAACAGCTTTTTGATTATTAGCATTAGCAGCTAGATTGTTGATGCCATTTTGCATTAATTTAGGGTTCAAAAATGCCATAGCTAGATTGTTTCCAGGGCTGAAGGACTCCGCTCTAGCTTCACCATTAGCTACTTCGCTTGCTTTCTGGGACGCGCTCACATTATCTTGCAGTGTATTATTCTGCATGATTTGTTTAGTAATCTGATCCCTTTCTTGACCTTTATAAGACTGAGCAAAGAAGCTCCATTTCACTTCTCCAGCACCACCGTATCTGCTACCGCCTCCACGACTGATGGTTCCGCCACCGCCGCCACCACCAGCGCCTTTACGTCGCTTCTCGCGTTCGAGTTCGTCTTCTATAGCTTTTTTTCTTTCTGCCTCAGCTTGTGCACTTTTCTTAGCAGTATCTAGGCTTTTTAAAGCCGTGCTAGTGATCACATTCTGTTTGGAGTTAGGAAGCATTGATCTCCTTCGATTACTGCTTGATAATTAACTTTTCTTTAATTATAGCAAAATAGCTCTCTATAATCCAGTATTTGCAGTTGTGATCTCGATATAAGTTGATTTAATAGTTTTTAAAATTAAAACTTTTAGAACCATTTACCAAAAGTGTTATCCCAGAAATTATTCCATATTTCGCCTAAGTTTGGTATGTTTGACTCTTGTCTAGGTTCTGGTTGATTTGGATCAGGTAAAGGTGGATAAACATCTGGCTTTGCATCTACAGCCTTCTGGTAATTCTCCATAAATTCTTCTCTTGATACTACTTCGTAGTCTCTTCCCTTTAGTACGTGATAACCTGGAGTTTCTACTGCTTTATCGACATTTATTCTTTTCAAAAATACTACTTCGCCTTTCTCAATTTCAGAACCATTTTTAGGTGAAGGCTTTGTATCTCTACTGTATGGGTTCTTTATTTCTCCCTCTTTAGATATAACCATAACTTCGTATAGACCATGTCCGTCATTCATAAAATTCTCAACTAGTAAATCTGTTTTGAATTTTTCTTCTCCTTCATTAAGCAGAGAGTTAAAACCTTCACCGTATGGACCAATGTTAAACCTATGACCAACTTCCCTTTTGGATTCAGGAACTGCCATATCTTCAAATCCTGGTAAAGGAAAATTAGTTTCATCAACTTGAGCATAAGTAAATGGATCAACTGGAGTTACTTCTTTAGACTCGGTACTTTCAGGGCTTTTTACAGTCGTTGGATTGATGTTCCTCAAATAATCAGCCCTAGGCTCTGTAGCTTTTGAATCTAAATTTATAATATTTTTTACCATAGTCTTACCTTTATAAGTACAAAGAATCAGGGGGGGGATTATTTTGATAGTGTTTCTAGTTTGTTATTAATTCGGTATTAAAGTGACTTAGAGAAAATTTTGTGAGCTGACCTTTGCTTCAAATGATAATCAAAACAGCTTGATATATTGCGTATAAAAAATCTACCAAGCTCAGTTACCTTGAGATGAAATTCATTTTCTTTTTCAGAGATAATGACGAGATTATTGCTTTCAAAATTACGTAATTCCTCCAATTCTTGGCTGTATTTTAATTTATTGATAATGCTCTCACAATGACACATAATTTCTTTGATAATTTCGCGCCTTTCATTGTCAGATTCAGTAGATATATAGAATTTATCAGCATTAGTCGCTGCTGGACTATAGTAGCTGGCAAGTTTTTTAGGGTTTTGTTTGTAAGTACCTTGAACCGAGGATATCGCAGTCACACCAAGTCCAAACAAATCACAGCCATCGTGTGTTGTGTAGCCTTGAAAATTTCTATAGAGCTTATTTTGTCTTTGAGCTTTGCTAAGTTCATCCTCGGGCTTTGCAAAGTGATCTATGCCAATGAATTCATAGCCTGCTGCCGTGAATTGTTGAACGGCTTCATCAAAGATTTCACATTTTTTGCTTTGGCTGGGTAAGCTTAATTCGTCAATGTATTTCTTTTGGAACGGGAAAAACTCTGGGATATGAGCGTAATTGAACAAGGCAATTCTCTCTGGGGCAATCTTTTTAACCATTTCAATGGTTTCGTTAAAGCTATTTATGTCTTGGTGTGGAAGCCCATAAATTAAATCAAAATTGATACTCTTGAAACCAACCAGGCGAGCTTGTTTTACTAGCTCTGACACGGATTCAAAACTCTGTTTTCTGTTAATGGCTTCTTGGGTTTCTTCGTTAAAATCTTGAATTCCCATGCTCAAACGATTAAAACCAAGTTTATGAAGCGTTTCAAGATGTTCATTACTGGTAACTCTTGGGTCAATCTCTATCGAGTATTCATGCCCAGATTCTTTTTCTTCTGAGATTTCATAGAGGTTGAAATATTTTTTGATGTGCTCATAGATTTCTGTAATCTGTTCAGGGCTTAGATAAGTTGGAGTTCCACCACCCCAAGCCATTTGCACAACGTGCCTAGATTTGTCTATTTTCGAGCCGTAGAATTTGATCTCTTGTTTAAGGTAATTGATATAGTCTTGGCTTATTTCTTTTTTCTTGCTGATGATTACATTGCAAGCACAGTAATAGCATTGGCTTTCACAGAAAGGTATGTGTAAGTATAAAGAATAGTCTTTCTGGCTTTGGTTGGATTTCTCTATCGCTTCAAAAAAAAGTTCTGGCTTATAATCGTGCTTCCACTCAGGAGCAGTGGGATAGCTAGTGTATCTAGGCACCGAAACGCCATAGTTCTTGATTAATTCCTGAAATTCAGGAGAGGAAGTGCGGGATACTTGAACTGAACTACTCATAGTTGTACTAAAAATTATAACTATTAACCGTGACCTTAAATTATTTTAACATTCTACCTTGACGAGTATGTTAATATTGTAATTTGTCTAAATCGCAAAGATTTGGGATTATTTTATGGCAGTTACTAAAGAAAGAAAATTAGAAATAATTAAAAAGTTCGGTGAAAACGAAGGCGATTCTGGGAAAGATGCTGTTCAGGTTGCTCTTTTAACCGAGAGAATTATTGGTTTAACTGAGCATCTTAAAGCTAATAAGAAAGATTACTCTACGAAAAGAGGTCTTTTGAAGCTTGTTGGTAGAAGAAGAAAACTTTTATCATATATCGAAAAGAAAGATGTTCAAAGATACCGTGAACTTGTTGCTGAGCTTGGTCTACGTAAATAAATTAACGTTAGCGCCAATTTGGGTTATGATAGAAATATAAGATTTTTGGGGATCTATGGGGTCCCCGTTTTTATGTATATAGGAAGAAAAGGATAATTAATGTTTAACGAGAAGAAGAAACAATTTACGATAGCCGGGAAAAAAATAGAGGTATCGACTGGAAAATTAGCTAGGCAAGCAACTGGTGCTGTTCAAATTAAGTGTGGAGATACTATTTTACTTGTAACAGTTACAAAGTCAGAAAAAGTGAAGAAAGAGCTTGACTATTTCCCGTTAATGGTTGATTTCGAAGAAAAGATTTATTCAGTAGGAAGAATTCCTGGTGGTTATAACAGAAGAGAAGGTAAAGCTAGTGATAAGGCTGTATTGATTTCTAGATTGATTGACAGACCAATCAGACCACTATTCCCTAGTACTTACAGAAATGAAGTGCAAGTCAATGCAATGACATTGAGTACTGATCAGACTTTCCCACCTGATACTTTAGCTATGCTAGGTGTTGGTTTTGCTTTAGAGATTTCAGGTTTGCCTGTGGCTGGCCCTGTAGGTGCAGTAAGAGTTGGGCTTGATGAGAATAGTGAATTCCTTATTAACCCATCTGAGAATGAAGTTTTAAGCTCTGACTTGGATTTAGTTATCGCTGGTACTGAAGATTCAGTAATGATGGTTGAAGCTGGTGCTAATTTCGTTGATGATGAGAAAGTTGTTGATGCTATTGAATATGGTCATGGTTTCATCAAAGAGCAAGTTAAGTATATTAAAGAGTTTGCAGCTGAACTTAATGTTGTAAAAGAAGAATATGAAGCTCCTGAAGCTAACCCTAAGCTTGTTGAAATCATTGCTAGTAATGCTTCTGAAGACCTTAAAGCTTCAATGCAAAACACAACTAAAGCATCTAGAAGAGAGTGGCTTGCTAAAGCTCAAGAGAAAGTTGATGCAGCAATCGATGCACTTCCTGAAGATGATGATTTACACGAGTATTTATTGGATAATCCATACGCTATGGGTAATGAGATGAAGTCTTTAGAAAAGAAAATTCTTAGAAAGCAAATCTCTGAAACTGGTGTGAGAGCAGATGGTAGAGTTGTTGACCAAGTAAGACCTTTGGATATAGAAGTAGGTAATATACCCAATGTCCATGGCGACGGACTTTTCACGAGGGGAAATACTCAAGTTCTTTCATTACTAATTCTTGCTTCTGAGAAACTCGCAAGGTTCTTGGACGGTATCGATTCCCAAACAGAAAAGCACTTTATGCATAACTATAACTTCCCAGGATGGTCTGTTGGTGAGCCTAAGCCTAATAGAGGCCCTGGAAGAAGAGAAATTGGTCACGGTGCCTTAGCAGAAAGGGCGATTGAACCTAGTTTACCTAGCAGAGAGGAGTTTCCTTATGCTATGAGAATAGTTTCCGAAGTTCTTGAATCCAGTGGTTCTACTTCTATGGGTGCTACTTGTGGAAGTTCTCTTGCTCTTCTAGATGCTGGTGTTCCAGTTAAGTCTCCAGTTTCTGGTATCGCAATGGGACTTATCAAAGAAGAAACGAATACTACAGTTCTTTCTGATATTCATGAATTAGAGGATTTCCTTGGAGACATGGATTTTAAAGTTGCAGGTAATGATTCCGGTATTACTGCTCTTCAGATGGATATTAAGATCAAAGGTATTTCAATTGAAATTCTTAGACAGGCAATTAGACAAGCTAAGGCTGGAAGAGTTCATATTCTTAAGGCTATGACTGATGTAATTGCTGCTCCTAGAAATGAACTTAGAGCTAATAGTCCAAGAATAGATGTTGTGAAAATATCTCCAGACAAGATTGGTGCCGTTATCGGACCTTCTGGTAAGAACATTAAGTGGATTACCGAAGAAACTAATTGTGAGATCAACATCTCTGATGAAGGTAATGTCGCTATCTACTCATCTAACCAGGATGAATCTGACTTAGCTAAGAAATACGTTCTTGCTATTGCTGAAGGAGTTAAGCAAGGCGATGTCTGGGATGGTGAAGTTGTTAAAGTTCTTGACGGTGTTGGCGTAATTGTTGAACTTATTCCTGGAGTTTCAGGTTTAGTTCACATTTCTCAGATTGCTCACGAAAAAGTTGACAAAGTTGATAAGTATTTCAAAGTTGGAGATAAGACTAGAGTACTTGTTCAAGGTATGGACTTCAAAGGTAGAGTATCTCTTTCTGTTAAAGCTTTAATTGATGGTGGAGACAAAGAAAAAGAGAAGAAAGAAGAAGCTCCAGCGGCCTAGTTTCTTTTATAGAAATAATTTAAAAAGACAGCCTCTAGGGGCTGTCTTTTTTTTGTTCTTACTCGCTTACTTAAGTTCTTGTTCATTTGATCCCTTGTCAAAAAATTTTTTTTTTGATACTTTGTACTAACAAGATTCAATATTTCATGTTTTGTGTGTGAATGATCAAGATTTTCTAAAAAGATAGGAGAGATAAATATGGTAAGTACAAGAATGATAGAGGCTACTAGAAATACGCAAGAGGCGTACCTTCAAGCAAGTCAAAAACGTACTAATTTTGCAAATCCAGAACTTGCAAAAAGGATTGAAAATACAGGCAAGTTAGATAAGGAAGAATCTCTAAATTTAGCTAATAAAATTACAGGAGCAGCTTTAAGCCTAGGTTATTTAAGTGATGATGGCAATAGCTCAACAGGCAATAAATTCACATCAGAAGAAATCTTGTCGGCAATGGAGGCGGCTGGTTATGATATTTCTGGAAATAAAAATGCCTGGCTTCAAGAAACAGCAGCTCAAGCTATTGACTTGGATCCCTCTGCTTACATGACTGCTCAACAACAGTTGTAAAATTAAAATACCCCTAAAAACAAAAAAAGGAGCTTAATGCTCCATTTTTTGTTTAAATAAAAAACCTAGCGGTTAACTATCTTCCCAGGTCGTCTCCAACCAAGTATTGTCGCCGCAATCTGCCTTAACGATCGTGTTCGGGATGGGAACGGGTGTTTTACAGACGCTTCAAACGCTAGGTTTATAATCTTAGCAATCGAGCTAGGACTTAGCAAGGGGTAATGAGTTAATTTATTTTTTCTTTATTATCTGTTGTGCCCTAATCATTTGCTGTTTCTTCAGCGGCTGCTTCAGAGTCAGACATGAATTTGAGTAAACCTAGTATTTCCTTGCTGGCAAGTGGCTTTGCGAATCTTCGGAGCTTTTTCTTCATGGCAACTAGCAGATCAGTATCTTTGGCAAGCAGGATTATTAAGTCAAATAAATCTAAATAGCGTTTTTGAGTGTTTTCTTGGTCTTGCTTGATAACAAAAGCACAATCGTAGTTAGAAAGAGCCACAGCGTTTCTCATTTGATGATTATTGGCTGCCCAAGGTAGCGGGAAGAAAATAGGAATACACTGGACCATAACCATTTCTGAACAAGTCATAGCTCCAGCTCTACATATCGCAACGTCTGCATCTTTACATAGATCTGCCATATCGTGAGAATATGGCATTACTTTGTAGTTTTTGTACTTCTTAGCATCACCATCTAAATAATAGTCGACATGCTCTTTGTATAAGTTATTACCTGTTATGTGAGTAATCTTGATTCTTTTACCAAATACTTCTATCCTGTCATTCAATTCAGTGAAGTGTTTCAAAAGATAACCAACGCAATCGTTTATGAATTGTGAACCTTGGCTACCACCAGAGATAATCACTCTTAGACAGTGTTCATCGATAAGTTTTAAACGGTCTGCTTTTTTTTGTAAGTTTTCAGCAAAATTACTTCTTTCAAGTTCTCCCATGAACATTTTTTCTTTTGGTTTGTTTTTCTTGAATAGGTTTCTAGGGTCTAGTTCATCATAAACTCTTACGAAGCTGTGGGAAACAGGATTTCCAGTGTATTTGTATTTTTTGTTGAGAGCAAGCTTCATAGGAAAGCCCAAGGTAACTTTACTCGCAAAGCGTCTGAAAATTTTGTTCACTAAACCAAAGTTTGAATCTAAATTGTGGATTAAAAACTTGGTGTTGGTGGCCAGGCAGGCGCAAAAAACAGGAGCTGCAACATAGCCTCCAGTCCCCATGACTACGTCGATTTTATTTTGTTTGATATATTTTACTGATCGTCTATAAGCTTTGTGGAAAATACCTAACCACTTGATTAATTCAGCCCAAGTCGAGTTTTTCCTAGGCATTTTAGGAGCTTCTATCCCCAAAAACTGGATATAGTCAAATCTTTGTACTAAATCCTCTTCGAGTTTGCCAGTATTGCCTATATAGTACATCGCCTTAAGCGTTGAGTCTGTAAATTTATTTTCGTAGTTTATTAGCTCAGCGATGGCAAGGCAAGGATATATATGTCCTCCTGTTCCACCACCTGTAAATGCGATATGCATAGCTTCCTTCTTATAAACTTGAGCTTTTTACTTTTTACCCCAAAAATACTCTTCTAATGACATGATAACAGTAAATTTTTTTTGTTTAACAATAAACGGCGCTAAACATGAGATAATTTAGTAAGATTGAAGCAAAGCTTTATTCAAAATAATCTCCCGTTATGCAGCAACTCGAACAAAATAATCAAGAATCTTTCACAACTTTAGATACTGTTATTGATGACAATACTGATACCAATATAAGTAACGACGAAAAGATCAATTGGATGAATTCAATATATTTAATTGCAAGTCCGATTATCTCTGCAGTGGCTCTTGTTTACTGGTTTCAACAGGGAATGTTCAATTGGAACACTGTCATTTTGTTTCTGATTTTTGCTTCTATTATTGAGCTTAGTATTACTGCTGGTTACCATAGGCTTTTCTCGCATAGGACTTATAAGGCTAACAGCATAGTTAAACTATTTTTCTTATGTTTTGGGGCAGCTGCATTGCAGAGTTCAGCTTTTCTTTGGTCTTTAGATCATAGGGTTCATCATAAGCATGTTGATCATAAGGAGAAAGATCCTTATAGCATCAATAAAGGTTTTATGTGGGCTCATATTACATGGCTTTTTTATAAACAGGATGGGCAACTTGAGCACGTTCACGCTCCAGACTTAGATTCTGATGTGTTAGTTCAATGGCAACATAAGTATTGGACTTACCTTGGTATATTCTTTGGTTTTGTTTTACCTACTTTGATTGCACATTTTGCTTGGAATGATTTTTTTGGTGGCTTATTCGTTGTTGGATTCTTTAGATCAGTTGTTAATCACCACGTAACTTTCTTGATTAATTCAGTTTCTCATTGTATTGGTAAGCAGACTTACTCTGATTCACACAGTGCAAGAGATAACTGGTTTACTGCATTACTTACTTTCGGTGAAGGTTACCACAATTTCCATCATGAATTTCCTTCAGACTACAGAAACGGAGTGCGTTTCTATCACTACGATCCTAGTAAGTGGTTGATCTATGGTTTATCTCTAATTGGCTGGACTTATGATTTGAAGAGGGTTAGTGCTAATCTTATCGCTAGGAAAAGAGATGCAATGACAGCTAAGAGAAACAATGCTTAGCCCTGAAGAAAAAATAGAGTTAACTCATTTCTTAAATAGGCTTCAAGGTAAAGAAGTTCGTGTAGAGCTTGCTTCTAGGCTCAATGTTGGTTATAGGGTATCTTTTGCCGTAACTGTTTCAGCTGCTGCTGGAAAGACATATAGTTTTACTAGTGATAGTGGTAACGCTTCTGTTTTTATTGATCCCGATCAGGCAGAAGCTTTTAGTTCTGACCATAGTTCTGTGAGTATGGTTTTCGGTGATGATTTGATTACTGTTAGGTATGGTAGGACTAGGTAAAATATTTTCTTGCCAGCTCCGATTTTCCCAATAAGTATCGAATTTCAATGCTAAAATATATAGTTAACCGTGGTAATGACAAGTTCTGAAAAACCTAATACTAACTACTCAGCTCAAAATATTGAAGTCTTAGAAGGCTTAGAAGCTGTTCGTAAAAGACCTGGTATGTACATTGGTGGTACTGACCACAAAGCTCTGCATCACTGTGTCTATGAGATTATCAATAACTCTGTGGATGAGGCTTTGGCTGGTCATTGTGACACTATTGCTGTCGTTATCTATGAAGATGGTTCTGTATCTATAGAGGATAATGGTCGTGGTATTCCGACTGATGTTGTTGCTAAGACTGGACTTTCAGGTGTGGAGACGGTTTTCACTGTACTTCATGCTGGTGGTAAGTTTGGTGGTGAAGATTCTAGTTATAAAGTATCTGGTGGTTTACATGGGGTTGGTGCTAGTTGTGTGAACGCTGTATCTGAGAAGCTCCAAGTTGAAGTTTATCGTAATGGTGAAATTCACTTCGTTGAATTTAGAGGTCGGGTAGAGAAAGGTGGCATAGTTGGTGCTCCAGTAGATGTACTTAAAGTTACTGGCTCTACTGATAAGCGTGGTACCAAAGTTACATTTTGGCCTGATGACCAAGTTTTCTCTGAGACCAATTCTAGTGGACATACTTTTACTCCAGAATTCAATCTTGAGACTCTTTCTAAGACTTTTAGGGAGATGACTTTCCTTAATAAAGGTCTAAAAATAACCTTTGAGGATAGAAGACTCAAGGAAGATGATGAAAGAAGATTTCATGAATACCATAACCCTGAAGGACTTTTAAGTTACGTTAAGTTCCTGAATGAATCTAAGCACCCAATTCACAAATCTGTTTTTTCTTGTCACTCTTCAGCAAATGATGTTGAAGTTGAAGTTTCTCTTCAATACACTGATAGTTACCATGAGACTATTTTGACTTTTGCAAACAATATTAATAACCCAGACGGTGGTACTCACATGACTGGTTTTAAGAACACAATGACTAGAGTTGTTAATGATTTTGCTCGCAAGACTTCTTTAGTGAAAGAAAAAGAAGATAATTTAACTGGTGATGATATTCGTGAAGGTGTTACTGCGATTATTTCAGTTAAGGTTAAAGATCCTCAGTTTGAGTCTCAGACTAAAGTTAAGCTTCTGAATAATGAAGTTGTTTCTGCTGTTCAAGGAGTTCTAGGCTCTGCATTTGAAGATTGGTTAGGTCTTAATCCTAAAGAAGCTAAGGCAATAGTGAATAAAGCTATCATGTCTCGCAAAGCGCGTGAAGCTGCTAAGAAAGCTAGAAGCGCTGTTAGACGTCAATCAGCTTTAGAAGGTAGTACTGGTATTCCAGGCAAATTATCAGATTGTTCTAATACTGATGCTGATATTTGTGAATTATACCTAGTTGAGGGTGATTCAGCGGGTGGTTCTGCAAAGCAGGGACGTGATAGAAATTATCAAGCGATATTACCACTTAGAGGTAAAATTCTTAATGTAGAAAGAGCTACTATTGATAAGTTATACGATAATAATGAAATCCAGGCTATGATTCAGGCTATTGGTTTGGTTCCACAAGATGACGGTGAAAGTAAGAAAACAGAAGCTGTTTTAAAGATGGATGGACATAACCTAGATCTTAAGAAACTTCGTTACAAAAGAATTGTAGTCATGACTGATGCGGACGTTGATGGTGCCCATATTAGAACTTTATTGCTTACTTTCTTCTTTAGGTATGCTAGACAGTTAGTTGAGAACGGTAATATCTATGTTGCCCAGCCACCTTTATATAAAGTTGAGTATAAGAGTAAGACCAGGTATGTTTATAACGAAGAAGAGCTTGATATTGCTTTAGCTGAAATTGGCAAGAACGCTGGGATACAACGTTTCAAAGGTCTTGGTGAGATGATGCCAGAGCAGTTATGGGAAACTACTATGAACCCTGAGACTAGAGTTCTTAAGAAAGTCCTTATTGAAGATGCTGAAGAAGCAAGTAGAATCTTTGATGTACTAATGGGTGATATAGTTCCTCCACGTAAGAAGTTTATTGAAGAGTATGCTGGCTTAGCTGTTCTTGATGTTTAATTTACTTCGCGTAGGTTAACTTCCATTTGCCTTATGCTTTAAGTGTAAATATTTCATTGAGATGATTAAGGAAGCCATCATTGACTTTAGTGTCTGTGCCTCTTGCTTCAACTATAGTCATGTTTCTATCAATATAAGGTTCTTGGAAAATCTGCTTTAGATTAAGGTACTCTGTGTTTTCTGGATTTTCATTTTGTTCTGCTGAGTCTTTAGGAGGATGAAGAAAGTTCGATTCGGGGTAAACAACTATAGGTATTTGTGGATTTATAGAGTTAGGACTTGATATATGTTCCTCATTTAATTCTTTATAACTTGGAAGTAAATCCTGTGAGTTTTGTCTATTTAAGATCGTTGACTTCACTTTTTCAAACTTAGTTTCTGAATTTTCAGTTGGCTCAGATTGATTAAGTCTTGACTCTAATATTCTAGCTTTAGATTCGATAATGGTAGGGTTATGTAGCATGAATAGGGCTTTAGCATTTGGATTTTCTACTTTGCTGACAGCCTCACTAAATATCTGCTTTGCTTTTTTAACTTGCTTAGATACTTGGTTGAAGTTATCTCTAGTATCTTCTTCTGAATAAAGTAGAGGTTTTTAGCGTTTAGAGTATCGATTATATGATTCTCGACTGTTGCTCGATCTTTATTTATTTTAGAGTCATTTTCTCTACTCCACTGAGTTTCTCTAACTCTTGCTGATTTGGTCTTAGTGTAGGTTTCAAGTCTTAACTTAGAAGGGTCTTGAGAATGTCTCAAAATAGTCAAATGATCTTTCTGGTTACTTATCATATGTTCAAAGGATTATATCAAGTAACCAAGCTTTGAACTAATTAAAATAATTTAAGGTAATAAACCATGTGCAACACTAGTCTAGCTATTAGCTTGAGTTAGAACTGAACTCGTAGCTTGCATTTGTAAATCTTTCATTGCATAATTAGAGCTTTCTTCACTGAAATCTGCACCATCGTTGAAGGATTTTTGTTTTGAGAAAGCAAGTTTCTCAACTTCTAATTTTTCGAAGGCAGCGTTAAAATCAGAACCAAACTTATCTGTAACAGAAAGCATTCTCTCGGTATTTTTTATCATTCTATACCTATTTCAATACTATTCTGAGCGTTATTATTATCGGTGAAATCTAGTAGTATAATTTCATTCTCGGCAGTTCCAACTTGAAACTCTCTTGCATAGCCTGCTCCAAAGGCTGGTGAATCGACTGAACCTCTATAAACATTTGCGCTATATCCTCCTGCTTCTGCATCTTCCTCAACACCACGGTTCCTAATATTGTCTATGCTTTCTATATGTGAGTTGATTTGATCTTGTAGCATATCTAACTCTTCACCACTATTAGTTACCATTATATGCCTGAATGGCGAGTTCTCTAACGGACTGTAGTTCATCTAAAACTTGAAAAAGTCCAGCTTGTGTATGATCCACAACTCCAATTGCATTCATAATATTTTGTTGTGCTGAGCCAACTCCCCGAATCTTGCTGTTAATTTTTGCGCTGATTGAGATTCCTGCAACATCGTCTCCTGCGTTATTTAGTCTGGAGCCAGTGCTAAGTTTCTCTGCTGCACTAACTTTCTCATGCCCAATATTTCTTAGGGCTCTATTTACAAATAAACTTGATGTATTAGTGTTTAAGACTACTCCCATAATACTAGTAATCGGCTAAGGCACCTAGAACTTTTGCTTTGTAGCCTATAAATTAGTCCCTGAGAGTAAAAATGGACTTCTCTAATTAGTACAAATGGTCTAAGACCAATCTGTTTGTTTTAGTTCAGTGTATCCTTAAGGATCTACTGAAAAATGTCTAAAGTAACATTTTTCAACCCTGACCGAGGAATAAACCCTAGCTCAGGGAGCGGATCTTAATATTATTTGTCAGGCAGTCGCCACTCAAAACTTCGTTTTTCAGTGCCTCCTTAAAGAAAGTTTTGGGTTTATTTTTATGCTTTCTTAACCTAAGCATAACCTTTAACAAGGATAATTTATTTATGGGACTTGGAGGATTACCAAATGTTGGAGGAGCGGGACAGCAACCCAATCCAAATAATCAAGGAGCTGGCAAAAAAGGCGGCGGACAAGAGTTTTCTTTAGAACAGCAAAATTCGAATGCTAATAATCAGCAGGCTCAGGCTCACGCAGCTCAAGCTAGAAATGATTTAATCGGCAATGGTTCTAAATTAATGAAAATCGTTGATAAGCGAAGAAAGAATAGGAAATATGCTCCTAGGACTATGCTTATTGATGGTGAAATCTACGAAGTTTATTTACTTGCTATAGCTTAAATTTTTTACCACTGAATAGGTACATAGTTTCTGGTACCACAACCTGGACATACGTATACTGGGTCATTACGATTCGGTAATAGTTTTCTCTCAAAAGCAGTATTGCAGCTGCCACAGACAATACCAACATCTCTACCCTTAACTCCCATCTTCGCTGGAAGCACAGCTTTACGTTTAGCTGCAGTAGCTTGCCATTCTCTTAATTCATCTGCGTCAGGTCTTCTCATGCAAGTAGCTATATTTGATCTTTAGTTCTGATCAAGTTGTTATTAATATTTTACGATTATGATGAACAAATGTATATATCTAGATTGCTAAAAGTCTCTTAAGTTTTAGATTGTATTAATCAGAGCTGCTTAAGTTAATATGCTTTAGCTATCATTATTTCCTTGTTCTCACTAGATATTGTTCCCGAAAAAAGACAAGGAGTATCTTCACTAAGTTCTTTTTCTAGTGGCAGGCATCTAATAGATGCACTGAATTTTTCTTTGAGGATTTTCTCTAATTCAGTGTCTCCATTCCACATGGCTCTAGCAAAGCCACCTTCACAATTAAGTACTGAATCTAACTCTTCAATGCTTGTTACAGTTTTGGTGCGCTTATTGCGGAATTCAAGTGCTCTATTTAGAAGGGAATTTTGGATTTCATCAAGTAAATCTTTTATTCTGTTATCCAAGTTCTCAAGAGGAACACCTTTTTCTTTAGACTGAATGTCACGTCTATGAATCTCAACTTGATTATTCTCTAAATCTCTTGCTCCTACTACAAGTCTTATAGGGATTCCTTTCTGCTCATATTCATTGAATTTATGCCCTTGGCTGATTTGAGTTCTATCGTCTAGTTTTACTCTGATATCAAGCTGTTCTAATTGAGATTTTAATTCTTTGGATTTCTCTAAAACCAAGCTGTTATCCATATTCTTTTTCAAGATCGGGATAATAACAACCTGGAAAGGGGCGATTTTAGGTGGAAGTATTAAACCTACTTCATCATTATGTCCCATGATGATAGCGCCAATCAGGCGAGTGCTAACTCCCCAAGATGTTTGCCAGACATAATCTAGCTTATTCTCTTGGCTTGTGAATGTGGTATCAAATGCTTTAGCAAAATTTTGACCAAGGTCATGGGATGTTCCTGCCTGCAATGCTTTACCATCTCTCATCAAAGCTTCAATAGTAAAAGTATCGAGTGCTCCAGCAAATTTCTCAGAGTCAGTTTTCTCACCAATATGAACTGGAACTGCTAAATAGTTTTCTAGAAGATCTTTATAGACATTAATCATCTGCATGACTTCTTTTTTAGCTTCTTCATGAGTGGAGTGACAAGTATGACCTTCTTGCCATAAAAATTCAGAGGTTCTAAGAAACAACCTAGTTCTCATTTCCCATCTCATGACATTTGCCCACTGGTTGAGTTTGAGTGGAAGATCTCTATATGAGCCAACCCATTTAGAGAACATGTGATTAATAATAGTTTCTGAGGTTGGGCGGATTACATACTTTTCATTGAGTTCCTTGCCACCAGCTTGGGTAACTACTGCACATTCAGGAGCGAAGCCTTCTACGTGCTCTGCTTCTTTCTGTAAGAAACTTTCAGGAACTAATAATGGAAAGTAAGCATTTTCATGACCTGTGTCTTTGATCATTTTGTCGAGTATTTTTTGGATGGATTCCCAGATGGCATAGCCGTGAGGGCGAATTACCATACAGCCTTTCACTGGACTGTAATCTGCAAGTTCAGCATTGATAGCGATATCTGATAATATGCTTTCAGAGTTAGCTTCTTTGGTACTTGTTGTCATTAAAGTAATTGTATAGCAAAAAACGGCAGTTTTCTATAAAATATTAAATTCTATTAGCTTTGTATATGGGTATTATCTTGTTTCCTGGAGGGGAGGTTATGCCTCGAGTTGATAGAACATATAATTTGAGTCCTGGCTATTCAATAGTTTATCAATCTAGTGGCAAAGGGAATGTCTCTAAAGTAAGATCTTTACCAGGTAAACTTAAAAATAAACTTGATGATAACGAGCAAAAACAATTATGTGAAAATATAGAAAATGGACTCTTAAAAGACTTTGGGACCTATTGTGAGACTCAGTTAAATGGCAAAAAAATATTTATTAGTAAATTTGATGGTCAGTTAATTAGTCGTGAGGAAGCTAGAAAGCAACAAAAAGAAAGTATAAAAGAGATTTTATCTGAGAATCTCTTGGATGCTTTTCTTGAAATGAAAGATGAAAATACTGGTTTGTATGATTTTGATTCAATGGGGTTAAATGCAAATTCACTTCATTCTTTGATGAAGCAAAAGCCTAAGCACTATTACAATCATGGGATAGCTCCAGAAACTGGCTTTAAACATCATTTTGAAATAATAAAAACAAATTTCAGAAATTTAATTAAAAGTGAGTTTGAAAATATATTAAATGATTATAATTCTAGTAGAATTTTTGATACAAAAAAAGTACTACTAAGTTCGGAGCAAAATAAACTTAGCTTTGCTCTATTAAATAAAGAAACGATCCATGATAATTTCAAAAATAATTTTTTAGAAGAAATATTGCCTTATGTCGACAAATCTTCAAAATATATAACTGATACATTTAAAGAAGTTCTTGCAGAGTTGCAAGATGAAAAAGATATTCGAATATTTTCTGATTTTGAATCCCACCTAAAGGAAATTCGTAACGATGGTTTTTTATCTGAATTCCAAAATGAAGATCTAATAATTGAAAAGAAATATTTTGCTGATGTATCTCAGTTATCTAATGCTACAAGTTATGCAAAGAGAGCTATAGCTCTTCAAAATAATCAATATGTAAAACGTATCACTCTTAAAGATTCAAGCCAAACATTCTTGCAAGTTAGTCCTACAGGGAATTATGAGCATGATCTTAAATACTTAGATAAGCAAAATCTTCAATTAATAGCAATTCTTGGTACAGGCTTTATTAACGCTCAATCTCTCAGTTCTGTTACTGATAAAGATTCTGCAAGAATGGGATATTTGTCTATTAATGATGGTTCTTCTGATTCATTAAAACTTAGTCAGCTTAAACCATGGATGCAAGGAGGCTTTATTACTTATAAAGACGGTTCTTCAAAATCTTTAGACCTAAGGTCTATTGATTTTAAAGACAGAGAAAACTATTTAGATGAGCTCTCGGGGCAGGAAAATGTGAGTTCTGTATTTGTTATTGGTAAAATTTTAGATGAAGATTCTTTGGAAAATCCTAAAAAGTATCACCTGGAAAATGTTTTGGATGGCGAAGAAGCTTGCTTGGTTTTTGATAAACATACTAAGCAATTAAAAGGTTCATTTTATACTTCAGGTGGTGTTACTCCAATTGATCTATATAAATTTGCGACACAGGAATTGTATCCAAATGGTGATGAGATTGAACTCGTAAGAATGGATACCGATTGGTTCGCGAAGTTCTATGTACCTGACCAGAAAAATGGAGCATTTAGTAATAGTTCAGCTATGAGCAATATTAATAATATTCTTTTAGTAAAAGAAAGAAAAGATGCCTGCGAGGTTAATAAAAAGCCTAGTCCCCTAGAAAAGATTTATTTAAAAACATTAGGACCGACTCTTCATTTGATGGATGATGTCAATCAAGGATTCTCTTATCTATTAAAAAAAGATCCTGATTTTAGATTTGATGTTTCAAGTGTCGGAGAATACCTTAAAGCAAAAAAACTTCCGGCGACAGTTACTCCGAAAAAATTTCTGAAGAAATTCTTGGTTACTAGTCACGCTAACTTTTTACCTAAATTAGTAAAAGATAAATTAAAAGAGATTGCTAATTCGGATTAAGTAGGCTCTTCTATATCCTGCTCTTTCTTAGCTCTTAATTTAGCTCCAAGACTAGAACGAGAGATTTTTTTACCGCCAGCCCTAGTGCTAGTTTTTTTAGTGCTATTTTCTATAGGGCTTCCAGTATTCTTATCTGAGTTATTAGAACCATTGAATAATTCCTGAAGTGCAGCTGTAGCTTTCTTCAGTCTTCTAGATACTTGCATCTGAGAGATTCCTAGTATTTGGGCAACCTCAGACTGAGGTGTATCTTTGAAATAAATCAATTCTATAATTTGAGCTAGCTGTGGTTTTAGCTTAGCAATCATGTCTTTTACAGTCATGAAATCTTCACGAACATCACTTCTCTTGTGTTCACGCATGTCAGCTAGGGTATCGATTAAGAAAGTATCGTTGTCAGCAGGGTTTGGACTTAAAGTCTGGTCAAGTGAAACTAAAGTTTTACGTCTATCAACTTCATAAGCTTCTTTGATCTTAGTTTCTTTAACATCAGTAAGAACACTTGCTATCTCTAGATCCGTTGGATCTCTTCCAAACTCAGTTCTTAATTTCTGAACAACTTTGTTGATTCTGAAACTCAGCTCTTGAAGCTCTCTTGGAGCTCTAATCATAGATGTCTTATCTCTAAGATAATGTCTAATTTCACCTGTAATTAAGTGAGTGGCATAAGTTGTAAATCTAGCTCCAGCATTAGGATTGAAATAATCAATAGCTTTGATTAAACCAATAGAACCTATCTGGATTAAATCATCAACAGGGTCAGTACTTCTTCTAGCAAGACCATGAGCGATTTTTTTGACTAAAATAAAATTCATGTCCACTAATTTATCGCGAACTTTTTTATCTTTCGTATCAGCATAGATAGCAAGCAATCTATGGATTTCTTCGTTCTTTTCTCTTTTTTCTTTCTGTTTTACTGCTTCTTTTTCCATAGCAAAAAATGTATGACTTGCATATTAACAATTAAATAAAAGTTTAACATTAAATCCTAAAAAACACTAATCTTCTGCTTCTTTCAGTAGCCTTTTTGCCTGATTTTCAGAAACTCAAAGTTAAAATAAAAATAAAGTTGACGCCGGTGTCAGAAAAATCTGACAATCATGTCATGTTGTTGGTATATTATAAAGTATGTCAATGGGGTCAAAAATTCTTGCTTTTGGAAAAGCTGTTCCATCTAAAGTAGTAACTAATAATGATCTTGCTACGATCATGGACACTTCAGATGAGTGGATTACCAAAAGAACCGGTATTAAAGAAAGAAGAGTTGTAGATGAATCTAAAGGAGAGAATGCTACTACTTTATCTGCTGCTGCTGCAAGAGCTGCATTTGAGCAGATGAAGAAGCTTAGCCCTGAAGAGAATTTAGATGTAAGTGATATCGATCTTCTAATCTGTTCTACAGCTACTAGTGACCATCTTTTTCCTTCTACTGCTTGTATGGTTCAAGCGGAGCTTGGTATTGAATCTTGTGCGGCTTTCGATATATCCGCTGCCTGTTCAGGCTTTGTTTATGCTTTGAATATTGCTGACTCTTTTATAAAATCAGGACAGTTTAAGAATGTACTAATAGTATCTGTTGACTTGATGTCACGCTATGTTGATTGGGGTGATAGAAGTACGGCTGTTTTGTTTGGAGATGGTGCTGGAGCTGCAATTGTAAAAGCAGTGCCTAGTGAAGAAGCTTCTTTCAAGGCATTTTATTTAAATGCAAAAGCAGATAAAGACGGTTCATTATTCTTGAAAAATACTTACTCTTCTTACCCTGTGAAAGCTGATGATATAGATATCAAGCCTGACATGGTCTGCATGAATGGAAAAGCTGTTTATCAATTCGCGGTTCAAGCATTACCTGATGCTATAGAGAAAGCTTGTACTGCGGCTGATGTTGACCCATCTACCATCGATTGGGTGGTTCCTCACCAGGCTAATTATCGTATCTTGGAGAGTGCAGCGAAGCGCTTTGGCTTAAGTATGGATAAATTTATTTGTAATATCGATCGTTACGGTAACACTAGCTCTGCTAGTATTCCTATTGCTTTCTATGAGGCTATTGAAGATGGCAGAATTGTGAAGAACGGTAAGAAGCAAACTGTAGTTATGGCTGGCTTTGGGGCGGGGTTAACTTGGGGTGCCACTGTCATCGAATTTTAAAAGAGCCACCCACAGCTATAATTTCTTCTCTTGTAGGCTTTGTTGATCGTTTCGCGTTGGTTTGTAAGTGAACGTACGAAAACAAGATCGCAAAGCCTAATTTCTAATTTACTCGAAC
>JAKVAO010000010.1:0-46540 GCA_022447685.1 Candidatus Caenarcanales bacterium
TATGGTCAAAATAGCCATGATCCGTATTATGACTAAAAGACTCGCTTGATTTAATTAACTTTCAAGACAGGCTCTTAGAAGTAACTTAAAAGAAGAAAACATTTTAACTAGAAGTAATAAGCCGTGGACTAATAGTGAATTAGGGCGTTTACTTCGAAATTGCGTTTATATTGGAAAAATCAAGCACAAAGACCAATATTATGATGCTCAACATAAAGCAATTATAGATGATAGTGATTTATGGGATGAAGTACAAGTAAAATTAGATGAGCTAAATAACAAAAAATCTTCAAGCTCTTATTCACAAAAGTACTTATTATTTCAGAAGCTCTATACCCCTAGTGGTGAGCAGTATAAATGTGATGCAGCAATTAAAACTAGCAAAGAATCTAAAACTAGATATGAATACTATGTATCTTCTGAACAGAGATTTAGAACTAAGAAAATTGATGATATTGTTTCTGGAGAGGTAAAGAAGTTACTTTCAAGTAAAAATATTCTTCAAGCTCAGGCTTTAGATGAATTGCATCAGGTAGATTGGGGAAATCTTCTAAATGAAGCTAAAAGAGATCTAGCTCAATTACTGGTATCTAAAATATTTATCTCTAAAGATGCAATGAAAATTGAGATTGACCTTAAGCAAATAAATAATTTGAAAGATTTTCAAAAAAAGAACTTTAGAAATCAGAATTTACAAGATTTGGATTCTTCTTATTTATCTAGTGATGGTGAATTCTTGATTATGAGAATAGATATTAAAAACCAGACTTCACAAATAGCTGAACCTATTGCTAAGAATGTACTTCAACTAGTTAGTAAAGCTAGTAAATTTAAAGAAGCAGTTGAGCAAGGCAAATCAATTTCTAAAATTGCTGAAAGTCACAGTGTCACTAAAGGTTATATTTCTAGAATTTTGAGGATTGCATATTTAAGCCCTAAAATCATTGAGTCAATAATTAATTTCAAATATTCAGAGGAATTAACTATTGAAACCCTAGAAAAAATTTCTGAGCTGATTTGTTGGAAAGAGCAGGAAAAACAATTTCTAAAGTTCCAAGTTAACTACAAAATATAATTTTTTTAATCTAGGCTTATGCTTGAGGTACTCTCTTCCGCTATTTGCCAATTACTATGAATCAAATCTTTTATTGAGAATAAAAAGTTATATTGTTTTCCTTCATAATTAAGTTTAAAGTTTTTCAATGAATATTTTTGTGCAACTAAGAGCGTCGTGAACTGTGGTACAAGCAGCACAGTAAGTTCAGCTGGAGTAATGAACTTACTGTTTACAGTAAGTCTGAAGTTTGCATTGTGAATTATTTCATTTCTAATAAAGAGCAATTCTTCAAGAGAATTTTTCCAACTGGGTATCAGTTGATTCAGAGATATTTTTTCTAAAAGAATATTTTCAAAAGAACAGTTTCTAAATAAACTTGTGCCTAAGTTATCCCAAAAGTTAATGCCTAAAATTTTTGAGAACAATTCATCTATTTCTTTGAAGTTTTGAAAATTAAAACATGCGCTTAAATAATTAGCTTGGTCATTTATAGATAGATTGTGAGTATCTGCATTCTCCAATTTATAGAATTCGCATAATTCACCTATCATTTGCTCATTTTGAACTAATAGAAAGAAGCAAGTATCTCTAAAAAAAGTCTCTAAAGTTGTAACGATAGATGATATATACTGCTTATACTCAATATGCACAAAATGTTTTTTATTATATGGTTTGAACTCAGGTGATAATATCAAGTGACTTTTTTCACGCAGGTCACCAAAATTGATAATAAAATTTGAAAGAAAGCGAACAAAATCTTGGCTATTATGATTTTGATCTGATAATAGGCTATGCCTTGACGAATTAAGCTCTGATAATTTGTTTAGCTGCTTTTGATAATTTAATCGCTTTACCATTGAGTTTGAATTATTAACTTATCCCTTAGTTGAAAGTATATTTTCAATTATATAGATAAAAATCACTCAGGTTCTATAAACCGAATCTTTAGATGGCTAAAGCATTTAAAATTCCTCTCTTGTGCCGAAGTTTACTACCCACTTTTAGCCATTTGAGTAGTTTTAATAAAATCTATGATTTCACCCTAGTAATACAAATTCTCTAGTAAACCTCGAACTTATAATCCCTGCCATAGGCGGGCATTCCACCCCAAAATACAAACTATAACAAGAGACAAAACAAAAATGGAGGAGAAAGAGGGATTCGAACCCTCGGTAGCCGAAGCTACACAGTCGTTCCAGGACTGCACCATCAGCCACTCGGTCATTTCTCCTTATATTAGAAATTATATAACAGAAATATATCCTTATACATATCTCAAAATGCTGACATCTTTAATTATAAATAATATGTAGATCTGCTTGCAAAAAAAGATCTCAATCTTAAATATGCTTAAGCTCTAGCCTAATTTCAAGAGTGGTCATATAATATCATTAGTGGCAGCAACGCAAGTTAAAGAACTTCCAGATATATCTGTTTTTGTAATCACTAGAGATGATTCAAAAACTATTAAACGTTGTCTAAAACAACTGGTTAAATTTGCAACAGAAGTCATAGTGATTGACTATGGTAGTGAAGATTCAACTCTGCGTATTGCAGAAAAATATGCTAACAAAATTTTTACTAAGCAGTGGTGTGGTGTTTACCAAATGAAAAAATTTGCATTATCACTATGTAATTATAGTTGGGTTATGCATGTTTGTGCAGATGAAGTAGTAACAGACCGTGCAATTGATGACATGAAGAAAAAAATTGGTAAACAGCTTGCCAATAATAAAGTTGGTTTCAGTTTCCCTCGTAGATTTCATATCGGAAACACTTTCATTCGTTGGGGAGGTTTTTATCCAGATAAGCAATTAAGGTTATTTAAGAAAAACATTGCTCACTTTAGAGGACTTTGCATGGACGAATCTGTTGAGGTTTGGGATACAAAAAAAGAGCGTTACTTGACTCAGTCTTCAAGTATATATGCACTGGGTGAAGATATTTACTATTATCCATTTAAAGACATTAAGGAAATGGAGGATTATCATTTCTTTAATGCTGAAGTCGGTTTCCAGAAAATCTCTTTCTTTG
This sequence comes from Candidatus Caenarcanales bacterium, assembly GCA_022447685.1. Taxonomy (GTDB): domain Bacteria; phylum Cyanobacteriota; class Vampirovibrionia; order LMEP-6097; family LMEP-6097; genus DT-14. Next base: position 3,092 of record JAKVAO010000010.1, read on the forward strand.
CAGCTGTTGTTGGAGCTTATGGTTGTTTCATTGAGAGGTTTATCTTCAGGCTTGGTTTTTTAGGTGGTGGGCTAGGTTTTAAAATTGCTAAAATTAAAGCTATGAGTATTTGGAAGCAATACAAAAGAGCATCCGATCCTAACAGTGCTATTAAGAAGTTTCATTAGTTTACCAGTCAATGCCTTATAAGAGCTACGATAACTTAATTGATATTACTACAGTGGTTTTATCACAAGACAATGCTAGAACTCTTGGCAAATGTTTGAAGAGTGTAGTGGTTTTCTCTAAAGAGCTTATTGTAATTGACTATGGTGGATTCTCTAGTGGTGAGGCTGCTGCTAAAATATCTAAGAACTATACTCATAATTTTCACCATATGTCTAATATCGGTTGGTTTCATCTCCAAAAAAGAGCTTTAGATCTATGCTCTCATAATTGGGTCTTTTTTCTTTGTGCTGATGAAATGGTGAGTCCTAGTCTTGAAGAGGAAATAAGAGAGTTCTTTAAAAGTTCCAAGTCTGAGGCTTTTCAAGGTTTTCGTTCTCCACGTAAACTTTATATAGGTAACGACTTTCTTCGCTGGGGAGGGAATTATCCAGATCACCAATTACGTTTATTTAGGAACGGCTCCGGTAAATTTAGAGGAGTCGGTTTGGAAGATGGTTTTGAGATCTGGAATCCAAGCTCTGAGAAATATAGTGCTGATGACCCCAGTTTAATTTATACGTCTAAGCAGAGTTTACATTATTCTCCATACCTTGATATAACTGAAATGAGAGAAGTATATGCTGGGCTTGCTGTAACTCAGGAGTCTCCTTACGACAATGAGATACTTGCTACTATGCTTGCAATTCTAAAGTTTATTGAGCTTTATATTTTGAAGTTAGGTTTTCTCGATTTGACTTATGGCTATGATTTTGCTGAAATTGAAATGAATTTTATACTACAAAGATTTCAGAAAGCTAAGGAATCTGCTAAGTTTAATGACTGATACTTATGCCGATTACGAGGGACGAAAACTTATTACATCTTTCTATCTTTATTATCTGTAAAGATGAAGCTCATATTATTGGAAAGACGCTGGAGCAGGCTTGTAAACTCGCTAAAGAAGTTATAGTTGTCGACTCTGGGAGCACCGATGATACTTTTAGTATTGCAACTAAGTATGCAAATAAAGTTTATCTTCAGGAATGGCAAGGTTACGCTGCCCAAAAAAATTATGCACTTTCTTTATGTCGTAATAAATGGGTTTTAAGTTTGGATGCTGATGAAATAATGACTGATGAATTGATTGAAGAAATTAGAGAATTCTTTAAATCTGGTCAATATTATAAATATTTAGCTTTCAGACTTCCGCGCCGTTTATATATTGGTAGTAAATTTGTAAAGTGGGGTGGTTTTTACCCTGATTATCAGCTTAGATTATTCTTAAAAGATCTTGGGCGTTTTCAAGAATTACCAGTTCATGAAAGTGTTGAAATTTTAGACGAATCAACTGGAAATTATATAAGTAAATCAAAAAAACTAATATATGATTTCAAAAACCCACTAGACCACTACTCCTACGCCACTGTTGGTCAGTTAGAGAGCACCTATATGAACTATGCTGCCTTGAATAAGAAGAAACTCAGTAAAAACTGGGCTATGCTTAAAGCAGCTTATACTTTTGTTTACAAGTTTCTAATTCGAGCTGGGCTGTTTGATGGCAAACTTGGACTGCAACTTGCCATCATATACGCAAAGTATACCTTTAGAAAATATACTTAATTTGCTCATACTGCTATAATTTCTTCGTTTTCGTCGGCATCAAAATCCTCATGTACCATAAGTACACTGCGGTTTTTCTTTCTCCTCAGCCTCGAACTTATACGCAGTATAAGCAAATTGGTATTTAGAAAGTATCAGTAACTAAAACTTCTTCTAGAGGCAGTTGACCACCACGCTCTCTAGCTGGCTGACTTGCTTTACCTATAGTCAGCATTAAGCCAACAATATGCGAGTCTGGTAATTTGATAATTTCAGCAACTTTTTTAGGATCAAAACCAATCATTGGACAAGAATCATAGCCCATGGCTTTCGCTGCAAGCATCATAGTCTGTGAAGCGATTCCAATAGATCTTAAAGCCTCATCTCTTCTAAGTTCAGCTTTATCTTTATAAAAACCTGTGATCATAGGAACTAGTTTTGAGCTAACTTCCTCTGGAGCATTTGCCCAGTATCTTTCCGGTCTATCATCTGTAGCATTGAGGTCAGCACACAGTAGTACCAATAAAGAAGCATCTTTAACTTGATCTTGCTTCCAAGAAGCTTCCCATACTTTTTTTCTAAGAGCCTTATCAGCTACGTTTACGAATCTCCAGTTCTGAATATTGAAAGAAGTTGGTGATAGTATCGTCGCCTCAAAAAGCTTTTTAACTTCTACCTCTGGTATTTCATAGTTAGCATCATAGTGCTTAACTGATCTTCTTGCTTCTATTGCTGCAAATGTATCCATAGTCTGTGTAGTACTCATAGTCTTAAGCTTATCACTGATTAAAGCTTATTACCATTAGTCATTCAGTTTATAAAAGAGAGGATCTTATCTTTGACTTCTACAATACTTAGCCCATCGGTATCAATTTCTACTGCATCTTCTGCTTTGGTGAGGGGGGACTCTTCCCTGGTGCTATCTAGGTGGTCTCTTCTTTTTAGCTGAGCACAGATTTCTTCGAAACTAGTTTCTTCGCCGTAGTTGCTTAAGTCTTGCATTCTTCTTTTAGCTCTAACTTCCACAGAAGCTGTTAGGAAAATTTTGAGATTTGCATTGGGAAAAACCACTGTTCCTATATCTCTGCCATCCATGATGATATTAGTACCTTCTGCAATTTTTCTTTGTTCACTCACAAGGTAATCTCTGACTTCTTTGTAAGAAGCTACATGGCTTACATTTTGGGTAACTAGAGTCGAGCGGATATAGTCACTGACGTCGATATCGTTGATAAAGGTTTTAATTCCGGAGTCGCTGTTCTCGAAGCTGATAGAGATGGTTTGACAGATTAAATCCAAGGCTTTCTCGTGGTGTTTACCTAGTATCTCTGAGAGTATTTTACGGCGAATTTCTTTATCTGGGATAAGTTTATCTTTAAAGTTAAAATTAGGAACCAGTTCTTGGATCTTCAGCCATGTAAAGGTTACAGCTCTGTACATAGCACCAGTGTCAATGTATAAATAATCGAGTTCAGAAGCTATTAATTTAGCCACAGTACTCTTACCACTACCAGCTGATCCATCTACCGCTATTATCATTACTAGATAAATGATAACGTGATTTTCCTAACTTGTCTTTAATCTAAGCTGTTTATGAAGCTAACTATGTCATTAAATATTTTTTCATTGCCTGGATTTGTTAACCAATCGTGATCAAAACCTGGATAAGATTTGAAATCCTTGTTCTCACTTGGCATAAGATCAAAATATTCTTTTTGGGTTTCTGTTGCAACCAGTTGATCTCCTGCTATTTGAACCATTAATAGGGGTGCTGTGACATTTTTAAGATTATTTGCTGTTTTACCTTGCAATTCATTTACCTGAAAAAGTAAATTTGCAGTTACAGCTTTAGTTCTATAAGGATCTTTGGCATTTGGGTTTGGATAAATTTTCTTAGATACAGGCATTACTATATATTCATCTTTCCCCTGAAGCTTTTTACTTACAGCGTATTTCCAAGCCGTTTCGATTAAAAATTTAGGGTTGAAGTTAGGTCCAGAAGAATAACCCGGTACTGAGAGTATGAGAGCATCGACTTCATTTAGAGCTGGAGTGTTTGTTGATATTAAGCCACCGAGGCTGTGCCCAAAAAGTATTAGTGTAGATTCAGGGTTTTCGGCTTTAGTTTCTTGGATTTGATTGCTTACGAAGTCTAACCATTCATTATACGATTCTACGTGTCCAGGCTTATAAGGACTTTCTGGGTTAGTTTCCTTATGGTTCAAACCAAAGCCTGGTAAGTCTTCAGCGATAAATTTTATACTATTTGCTTCTAGTTCATTTTTCAGTGGATCTAGCCAAGCTGCTCTTGCGCCAAGTCCATGAACTCCTATTACGATGATTTCATTTTTTTTCTTAGCATTTGCTTGTGAGTAAATGCTTGATGCAAAAGCCATGCTACCAAAGAGCAAAGTTACTAGTAAAAAGTGTTTTTTTATTTTCTTTGTCATAAATTTGTGCTGAAGCCTTTTCGTTAGACAGAAAATAACTCTATTACTCTCTGGTTATGTAGCTTCGACACATTTTAATGTTAGCAATAATTTAAGCTGGATTTGGTTTATCTGGTAAATATACAAATAGACTCATATTAAATATCTGCGTAACATACCTATTAAGGAGGCACTGCAAAACGAAGTTTTGAGTGGCGACTGCCTGATAAAGAATATTAAGGATCCGCTCCCTGAGCTAGGATTTATTCCTCGGTAAGGGTTGAAAAATGTTACTTTAGACGTTTTTCAGTGGATCCTTAAAAGAGTTTGATGCGCTTGAGTTTCAAAAATATCATTATTTGAACTTTGAAGAAAGCCCAGGTTTGGTAGATATTTTTAATGATGATTTAGATCCAAAAAAATTAATAGCAAAAATTGAAATCAGTCAGGATATAGAAATTAATACTGAAGAGGATCTTTTGATTTTTGATGAGATCCAAGACTGCCCTAGAGCTATTACTAGTCCAAAATATTTTTGTGAACATTTACCAGCCAAATGATACTTCCTTGCCTGTGGGTAAAGTAGAGACTTTGAAAATGTTTCCCATGACTTTCTTTGAGTTTTTATGCGCTTTAAATAAAGAAAAACTCTGTAAATATTTAAAAGACCTAAGTTTTACTCTTGGAAAGAAAATCAAGCAGAGATTGAATTTTTGATTGAAAAAGGGACTCAAATTTATCCTTTAGAAGTGAAATCAGGTTGGGTAACTAAATCTAAAAGTACTTTTTCTTTTCAGGAGAGTGCCCTTATTAAATTACCTCTATATTTAACTTCTAAATTTATGGATTTTGTGGGCTAGAATGATTTTTGTAAACTCTTTTTTATTATTCAGCAGTATTTTCCCACTTACTCATAAAGTCCTCTACTAGCTTCTGACATGGAGTTTCTAGTTGTCCAAGTCTTTTAGTTAAACAAAAAATAACTCTATTGTTCCCAGGCTCTACTGCATCACAGTGATTACGTATGTCATTATTACAAACTTTCAGCATTTCTATAGCTTCAGCGTTGCTCATGTTAGACAAACTAGCTGCAAAAGTCTTGAAATTAGTACAAACTAATAAGATTAATATCAATAAATAAGGCATAATTAACACTTAATACTAAATATAGTTATAATTTATGTCAATGTTGGTTTTTCGTTGTTTATTTTTTATAATAGCTTTGTTTTGTTTTGCTTTAAATGTAATGGCTGTTAAAAACCAAAATGTTGTTATTTCAATAGTTCAGGATGGTCCTTCTGAAATACTTGATAAATATACTTATAGCTTTAAGGAAAACATGTCACAGTTAGCTGAAGATTCTTTCTATACAGTTAACTTTATAGAATATCGATCTGAGACTTGGAATGATGATGAAATAAAGGCTAATCTTATAAAGGCAAATGAAGATTTAGAGACAGATTTTATTTTCCTTAATGGTTTTATTGGTGCAGGTTACGCTGCTGAAAAAGATTTTAAACTTAAAAAGAAAGTAATTAGTTCTTTTGTGGTGAAAACAGATTTAATTGAATTTCCTACTGATAGGAATGGTAATTCTCTTAAAGAAAATTTTGCCTTTATTAAAGTTAAACAAAGCTTTGAAAAAGAGGCAGAAGTATTTAAAGAGTCTCTTGGATTTAATACATTACATGTACTGACTGATGCTAAATTTTTGAAGGTCTTTGTAGATATTGAAGAGAAAGCGATGGAGAGAAACTTATCTGGTGATACATATGAAATCTATCCTTTAGAATTTAAAGATAGTGTAGAAGACTTAATTTTGGAAATAGATAAGACCAATATAGAAGCCGTTTACCTTACACCTTTGCCAAGACTTTCTTTTGAAGATAGAAAGTTTATTATTCAAGAATTAAATAAAAGAAAAATTCCAACTTTTTCAGGTCTTGGTATTGAAGATTTATATATGGGTGCTTTAATGACTACTAGTCCTGATATCAGTGATCAAGTTGCAAGAAAAGTTGCTTTGAATATTCATCAGATACTGATTTTAGATAAAAGTACTAAAGACTTGTCTCTATACCTGCCTTTCAATGAAAAGCTCAGTATTAATGCTAAAACGGCAGATGATATTAATTATTATCCTGATTTTTCTACTGAACTTGGTGCAGAGTTATTATATAAAGATCAAATTCAAGATCCAGATTATAGTACTAGAGAAGACCTTAGCTTAGATAAAACTATGTTACTTGCAAATCAAGCTAATATAGATCTGAAAATTTCAAAATATGAAGTTAAAGAGCTAAGAGAATCTAAAAACCGTTCTTTAACTAGTCTTTTACCTCAAGCAAGTTTAGATGGTGATTATACGGCTATTGACGATGATAGAGCAGGGCTTTCTGCTGGTATTACTCCTGAAAGTTCTACAACTCTTGGTGTTTCTGTCTCGCAAATGATTTTTGATGATGAATTAATTACTAATTTCAGGAGAGCCAGAAAAAGTTTTCAAGGACAGGAATTTAATTTCATACTTGATAGCTATGACACTATAGCGGCTGCAGGCTCTAGGTTCCTTGATTATATTTCCCAGATAGAGCTTTTGAAAATTGAGATAGAGAATTTAAAATTAGTTCAAGAAAATTTAGATTTAGCACAAAATAGATTTGAAGTCGGTAATGCTGGTAGGGAGGAAGTTTTCAGATGGCAGTCAGAAAAAGCACAATCTAAAAGTTCAGTTATTTCACAAGAAGCTAATTTAAATTCTTCTTTAGTTGCATTAAATCAAGTTATGAATGAGGATCAATTTAAAAATTGGAATATTCTCGACTTTAATGACGTAGATGTATTTAGTTATGGTCCTTTACAGGATAGAGTTAGTAGCAATATTAAAAATAGAAAAGATGTTGAAGTTTTAAAAAGATTTTTAGTTGAAAAAGCTTTTGTATTTTCACCTGAGCTTGCTAGTTTTGATAAGCAAATAGAAGCACAGCAATTAAGAGTAAATCAACTAAAAAGACGTTTTGTTTTACCTAAATTTTTTGCTAATTTTGGTTACGACCGTATCTTACAGTCTGAAAGAACTGGTATTAATGCTGACCTTCAAGAAGATGCTCAGGAAAATCAGTTTACATTTTCAATTACTGGAGAATATTCACTTTTCGAAGGTGGGGCTAGGATTTTTGATATTAAAACTGAGATTGCTGTTCTGGAGCAATTGAAAAATCAAAGAGAAAGATCAAGACAGTTTGTGGAGCTTGAAACTTTACAAGCTATTTATGATTTGACAGAATCTTATCCCAGGATTTTTCTTACTAGGGAAGCAACTGAAAATGCTAAAAAAAACTTAGAAGTTATAAGTGATAAGTATTCTCGAGGTCTTATAGATATAATTACTCTAATAGATGCTCAAAATGAATATTTTACTCAGAATCTAGAAGCGGCTATTGCTAAGTTTGATTATCTAGCTGACATGGTGAATCTTCAAAGAGCTATATCCTGGTTTCAAGTTATTAATGATGATAAAGCTAAGCAAAAATTAATTGCCGAGTTTAAAGAATTTAAGGAAGAATATATAAAATGAAATCACAAATACTGATAATTAGTGTAATTTTATTAGGAATTACTTTAAGTAATTGTAGTAAAAAAGTAGTGGAGGAAATTATTAGACCGGTAACCGTGATTGAAGTCTTAAAACCAGGTGAAACCAATGTAAGGCGTTTTTCAGGTCTCTCCAAAGCTGATGATGAACTAGATTTAAGTTTTAGGATCAGTGGTACTGTTAATGATATTGCAGTTAATGTTGGTGACAAAGTCAAGAAAGGGCAACTCATAGCGAGACTTGAATCAACAGATCAAGACTTAGAAGTTAAGAGACAGCAAGCTAATATAGCACAGACTAATGCTAATTTAAAGCAGGCAAAGAACGATTATGAAAGGTCTTTATTGCTCTATGAGGCTAATAATATTAGTAAAAGTGAACTTGATAGTGCAGAAGCTAGTTATTTGTCTACTAAAGCACAATTATCTGCAAATAAAAGAAGCTTGGAGCTTGCAAGACAGGAATACCGATATTGTTACCTTTATTCACCAGATGAAGGATTCATCTCTGAGTCACCTCTATCTGATCACCAAGTCGTTAATGCTGGGACTTTAGTTGCTGTACTTCAAGTCAAGGGACCTATAGAAGTAGAGTTTGGTGTTGCTGAATCTATGATTAATAAATTTCAAATAGGGCAGTATGCAAACGTTAAATTTGATTTTATTGAAGATAAAGTCTTTAAAGCAAAAGTAAACCAGGTATCTGTTTCTACTAATGATAGTACTACTTATCCTGTTAAAGTTTCATTGATAGATTTTGATCAACGAATTAGACCAGGAATGGTATGTGATGTTGAGGTGGAATTTGAGAGTTTATCTAATGAACAATATATTGTGGTTCCTTCAGCTGCAGTCGTTGGAGATGTTTCTGGAGATAACTACGTTTGGCTGTTTGATGAAGATACGCAAAGTCCCATAAAAAGAATAGTTAAGGTTGGCTCTATTGTTAGTGAAGGCTTACAGATCACTAACGGGCTAAGTGGTGGTGAAAAGATTATCACGAGGGGAGTAAATACTCTTGAAGAGGGAATGAAGGTTAGACTTTTATGACGATTGCTGAGTGGTGTATAAAAAATAATAGAACTGCAAGTTTAATTTTTGTGATTATTGTTTTACTTGGTGCCAGTGTTTATGTTGCTATTGGAAGAAAAGAATATCCAGAAATCTCTGTTAAAACAGCTGTAATCACTACTGTTTTTGAAGGAGCAACACCTATAAAAGTAGAAGAGCTTGTTACAGACAAGATTGAAGATGAATTGAGTGAAATTAGTGAGATTGAGAAAATAACTTCACAGTCTCTTCCAGGAGTTTCTGTTATTAAAGCAACTCTATATGATTACTGCCGAGATACTAAGCCGATTTGGGATAGGCTTAGAAATAAAGTTGAAGATGCTATTCCAAGTCTTCCAGATGGTGCGTCTAAACCTGTAGTTAATGATGAATATGGTGATCATTTCCCTATCGTTGTTGCTATTACTGGTGATGGTTTTAATATGAGAGAGCTAAAAGATATTGCAGAAGACTTAAGAGATGAAATTTTAACGCAGGATTCAGTAGCCAAGGTTGAGATCCATGGTGTACAAGATGAAAATATATTTCTTGAATTTTCTAACTCTAGATTAGCTAAATATGGTTTTACACCTACAGATTTGGCAAATGTTCTTAGTTCTGAGAATATCGTAAAACCAAGTGGAGATATTAAATTTCAAAATGAAAGATTAATTTTTGAAGCGAGTGGTAATTATGAAAGCATGGAGAAGTTGCGCAAAACTTCTTTAAGACAAGCTAATAGTAGGCAAGCTGTGCATCTTGAAGATATTGTTGATATAAAGAGGGCTTATGTAGATCCACCTGAGTCTATATCTCGCTATAACGGCGAGAGAGCTTTAATGGTTGCTATTGGTATGAAAGATGGTAGAAATATTTTAAAGATGGGGACAGCTATTAAAAAGCTTGTACATGAATACAAAGCTAATATTCCTTTAGGTATTAATTTTGACTTTGCTGTTTACCAAGCTAAGTACGTGGAGAGAAGTATTAATGATTTTATCGTTAATTTACTAGAAGCTTTTGCTTTTGTTTTAGTGGTAGTGATGTCTTTTGTTGGCATGCGCATGGGGCTTATAGTTGGTTCTTTAATTCCTATGGTGACTTGTGTTTGTATGATTTCTTTATCTATTTTTGAAGTGAAATTACAAATGATTTCTCTTGCAGCTTTAATTATTGCTTTAGGTATGCTTGTTGATAACGCTGTTGTCGTTAGTGAAAATATAACAGTTCGTTTAAATCAGGGAGAAGAAAGGCTTTCTGCAGTTAAATCTTGTATGCAAGAACAGACCATTCCATTGCTAGCTGCTTCTTTAACTACTATTTTTGCCTTTTTACCAATACCACTAGCTAAATCTGCTACAGGAGAATTTACCTTCTCACTTTTTGTTGTTATTTGTACAGCCCTACTTGCTTCTTGGTTATTATCCATAAGCTTTATTCCGATGATTTGTTATTATTTTTTAAAAGTAAAAGAGCAAAAAGAATCTCATGATGGCTCTTTTTATAGTGTTTATAAGAAAATTTTATTTTTTTGTTTACAAAGACCAAAAAAATTCTTAATAATTATTGCTTTTTTATTACTTACAAGTCTTTGGGGATTTGGTTTTGTTGATAAAAATTTCTTTCCACCAAACGAAAGAGAGATGCTAACTATAGATTTTTGGCAGCCATATGGAGTTGATATTTCAACAACAGAAAGAAGGCTTAAAAGATTAGAAGAGTTTATCATGAATGATGAGGAGTATGTCTCTTTAATGTCATTCGTAGGGAGTGGTGGACCACGCTGGTATCAATTGCTGAATCCTGAAGATCCAAACGATAGTTACGCTATGTTAGTGATCACCACTAAATCGTTCAAAGGATCTTTAAAGTTTAAAGAGAGAATTAATAATTTTCTAAAAATTGAATTACCTGAAGTAAGAGCTAGTATTTCTAGTCTTCAGAATGGTCCTCCCGTTAAAAACCCTATTGAGGTTCGTATCTCAGGTGATGATATTCCTACTCTATATAAATATAGAGATGTAATTATTTCTTATATCCAAGAAATTCCTGGTGCTATTAATATTAGAGATGATTGGGGGGAATGGACTAAAAAGATTTTTGTAGATATTAGTCAGGATAAAGCTAAGCGAGCTGGTTTAACTAGTAAAGATATAGCTCAGTCTCTTCAAACACAATTTAGTGGCTTGCAAGCTACAGAGTTTAGGGAAGGAGATGAAATTATTCCTATAATGCTAAGGTCTAAAGATTACTATCGAAAAGATGCTGGACATATAAATAGTATTAATGTTTACTCTTCTCTAAATACCAATAATGTTCCTCTTTCACAAGTTGCAGATATTAAGATAAATTGGCAAGCAAGTAATGTTAGAAATAGAAATCGTAAAAGAACAATTACAGTTAAAGCCAATTTAGAAGATGGTTATTTTGCTACTAGAGCTCTTGAAGTTTTAAAACCTAAAATTGAGAAGTATATGAAATCTGATGAGTGGAAATCGAACTATAAAGTAAGTTACGGTGGTGAAAGTGAGGAGAGTAATAAGGCTCAGAGATCAATTTTTGCAGGAATGCCCATTGCTATTTCATTACTTCTCTTAGTTTTAATGTATCAATTCAATTCAATAAGGAAAGTTGCGATTATCGGTTTAACTATTCCTCCAATGTTAATTGGTGTGACACCGGGTTTGTACTTCACTAAGGCTGCCTTTGGTTTTTTCGCTCTTCTTGGTTTTATTAGTTTGATGGGAATTATCGTTAATAATGCAATTATGATGCTAGATAGAATCAGGATTGAGCAGGACTCAGGCAAGAGTCTTGAAGATTCTATAGTAAGTTCAGCTTTGCAAAGGCTGAGACCTATACTTATGACAGCCATAACTACGACTATTAGTTTGATCCCTCTATCCTTACAAGGAGGAGAGATGTGGCGTCCTATGGCCAATACTATAATTTTTGGTTTAGTGTTTTCAACAATTTTAACTTTAGTTATGTGTCCTGTACTCTACTCATTATTTTATAAAGCTGACTTTAGTAAAGTCGACATAACTGTTACTAGTTAATTAACATCATCATTAATTATTTTTTCTATTAATACTGAGCAATCATAGTCTACTGTTTTTAATCTTTTAGCAAGGCAAAAAATCATCTCTGGAACTTGATCATGTCCAATATAGTTGCAGTAAGTTTGCATATCTTCACCACAAGATTTTAAAATCTTTATTTTTGTATCCTTTGATAATTCAAAATTTTCACTTTGATCTGCAATTGCAGGTTGAGTCAAAAGCAATAAAACTATTAATATATGGAAATACATCTTAATAGATTATATGATTTTTTAGATGTTTTGTCTTTATGATTTCCATATATTAATATAAGGTTGGATTCCAATTAAGCCATTCTTCGTCATAGACTGAGGCAATGTTAAACATGTAACCATTACCAATTCTTTGACCTGCTTCATTTGGAGTTGCAAAACTTATTGAACCAAAGTTAACTACTTTATCAAAGATATTGCCTTTAAACCTAATCCCATCAAAACCAAATTTAACTTTAAATGTAGTCTGGTCCCAAAATATTGAGTTAGTCCTTACAAGGTTTCTATATTCGTTATAAATATTTATATAAGCTATAACATTTTGCCCGTGAGTATTAAGTTTAATATTTTTTATGAATCCAACTTCAACCCCCTTATAGAAAACTCCAGATCCTACTTCCATAGCAAAAGCATTATTTGCAATTACTCTGATTTTTAAATCATTAGCACTTTCTTTATCGTCAGCTTTTATTGGAGCATCAACAGCAGTGAAGCGATATTGAGTTTTACTTATAGGGCTACCTTTTGTTGCTCCATCTGGTGGCTCTGTAGCAATAAACTTTCCACTGACTAGGGTATCAATATTTTTCAAGCCACGCAGCCCAGTGATTTCAGGTTCAACAATCCAAAATTTACTACCAGCTTGAGCTATTCCTTCAGCTTTTTTAAGGAGTTCAATTTTTAGTATTATATAGTCTAAGTTATTTGTCACATCAAGATTTATTACTTTACCAACCGGAATACCATTGTATTTAACTTCAGTTTTTCCTGCCTGAATACCATCTGCGCTTGGAATTAATACTTCTATTTCAGGACCTTTACTATCAAAATATGCTTTAACACTGAAGTAACACGCAAAAGCTGCCAAGATAGGTATTATCCAAACTATAGTTATTTTTTTCATTTCTTTTTGTATTTTAACAATCTATGATCAAAGCTATTTGATGCAAGTATGCTTGCTATAACCATAAGGGCAAAAATTAAAGCTCCTGGTTTAGGGCTGACATTCGCTAATGAATCTAACCTCACTATCGCGACAAGAAGTGAACCTATAAAAATATCTACCATAGCCCACTTACCGATTACTTCAAGAAAATTATAAAGTCCTTCCTTGAAATCGCGATACTTTGAATTTGATGTTGTAATAGATAAGTAGAATATAGAAAAAATCTTAAACCATGGACTACAGAAGCTTGCCATAAATACTACGATGCCAACTGACCAAGCTTCACCATGAAATAACTCCATTACAGATTCAAATAAATTGGATGCGTGACTAAGACCAGGTTTACTTATATGCATTATCGCAAATAAATTAGCAGGTATTAGAAGAAATAAGGCTGTAAGCGCGTAAGCAAAAGATTTTTGGCGAGATTTTGAGATTAAGTCTTGTGGATCTGAGATATCAAAAGCTCTATCAGCTATCTGTAAGCTCAACCAAAAAGCTATAAAATAGTATGTTCCAGAACCTATTTCGGTATCTACCAATTCGTTCAATTTGATCATACTCGCAAAGATTGCGACTATAAAAACTTCTACCATGTTCCAGGCTCTAAGATCTTTGTGAAGCTTTGTTAGTGGGTTTAATATGATTTCTTGATCCTTATTTATAAGAATAAATCCATTAATTATCAAGCTCAGCAATATATACACAGGAGAAATGAAAAGACAAAAACTATTGATTAAAGCTATAAAGCAAGAACTTTCATAAACTCTTATTATTATGTCAAATAGGCTTGCTGTTTCAATTCGACCAAGCTTACTTATGAGCATAACTGGTTCTAAGTTTGCAGGAATAAAAAGAATCAATGCAGTAATCGCAAAACTTAGAGATAAAATTCTTTTACTTTTATAATCAAACTGCATTATTATCTAATTAATTACTAAGATTTTCTTGTAAACCCTTTTCATAAGTTCTTATTATTAATTTGCTGAAACCATCATCACTTCTTAAATACCAGCTATGAGCACCTAAGAAGCTGCTGCCATAACGTTTTTTGGGATTGTTTGTAAGAAAACCAGGTGTTTTAGGTCTCGCTTCAATAGGAATTTTATTTGTTTCTTCTTGAACGAAATTATCAGCACTAATAGGAATTCCTATAATATCTTTTAGGTGATTTATATGAAGCCAAAAAATCCCTTCTTTAGCAATATACTTTACTAATCTTCTTGCTTGTTTACCTTCGAGATCAGACTGCTGCATAGATGCACTAATTGCAAGTGGGCTGCCAAATGTTACTAATCCTTTCAGTTCTTTAGGTGTGATACAACTATCTTGGGTAAATTTATTCACAAGAGTCAGCCTCTCGTGGAAGAAATCACGTTTCAGCCCTGCTATTTCAGGTTTATATTCTACTTCAACGATTCCAGCGAATATCCCAACTAAATCACCTTCTTCATTTATTTTTCCTACTCCCGCATCTAAAAGAGCTTGTGCACAAGTAAATGGATTATTCTTAAAAAATTCAATATCTTCACTGTACACTTTATCAGCTGATTTCTGGAGTTGTTGGTAAAGATTTATAAGTGGTGCCCGGTAAATAATGAAATCATATATAACTATAGAACCAGCACTATGTCCAAATAGTACAATACTTTTTCCTTGATCTGTTTCTTCTTTTACTATCTCAAAAAGTCCTTGAACAATCTTTTTTTTATTTTGAGAGCGAGCGAGCCAAACTAAATCATGAAGTGGGAAAACCAGTTTTTTTCTTAATGAACCTACAAATTTTTTATAGTAATCCTGGAAATAGTCAAGTTGTAACCTAAGTTCAGAGATATTTTCATTATTTTTGTCACCCCAATAGTATATTCGTGCTTCAGGGTTTATTTGTAATTTACCAGCTTCCAGAAGATTATTGTAGACAAGCTCACTCTTATTAGCCTTGAGTAAAAGCTTCTCGTGCACCTTTGCCATTTGTTGTGAAAATTTATCTCTTTGCTTATCTGTATACTGTTGCGCTCCATGTGCATAAATGAAAGTGATCTCATTTGAGTAAGGTTTAACCTCTAGATATTTGGAATTCAATATTTCCTTATCATCAGCAGGTATTTTAGGGGTTACAGGATTTGATTGAACTAATATTAGTAAAATACTGAATTTAATTAAGTTATCATTGCTCAGTATTTTTATGAGGTCTATAATCATATCCTTTATTATTGCAAGTTAAAACTTTTAAAGCAAAATGATTTCATCTTGTTCAAAACTTGGGGTATCTTGATTCTTACTTTCATAGTATTTTTCTCTACTCAAATAAATATTTTTCTTCTTAATAACAAAGCCTGTAACTTGTTCTTTATGTTCTTTAGCGTCTTGGATCCAGATATAAGATTCATCATGCAGGGCTAGTTGTTCGCCTTTGAAAATAAGTTCACGTAATGGAAATAATAATCCAGTGAAGAAACCTTTAGTTCCTTGTGCCCATTTACTTTCTTTCTCTGGGGTATTATAAACAGCAAAGATACTATCGATGACAGCTTTACCACCACGAGCCACTGGTAGTGCAATTGCAATTGCTGGTTCAAGAGTTAGGTTGAAAATCAAACCAAGGGTTCCAACTACTTTGGATCCTGTTCTTTGGGTATTAAAAGCAACCCTAGGTCTAAGTTTTAATTTTTGCTCGACTTTTTGTTCATTACCATCGGGCATTATGGCTTTTTCGAATTGAAGTTTTACATACTCATCTCTCATGAAATGCTTTCGAACTTTGTGCTCATATAGTTTTGCAAACAGCTTCGTTCCAATAGGGAAAACCTCTTTCTCATTATCATCATCGTGATCTATAACCTCGAGAATAAATTGATTATTCTTATACTGAATGACTTTAGTTTCTATATCAGTAGCGAAGTAATAAGCATGAACCGGTTCTGCAACTATAATGAATATTATAAATGTTTATGTAAATATTCTCACTACTGGCTAAATTGTATCATCTAGTCTGTGAATTGAGGGTTTAAGGTCTTTTTGAGGCAACATATTTGCCAACAATTAGTGCTAAAACAACAGTAAGATAAATTTGCCCTATTAAGCTAAGTATTATTGTACAGTTCTCTGCAAGAGTATCCTGAGGGGTTATATCTCCAAAGCCTAGGGTGGTTAAGGTTACAAAGCTAAAGTAAATTAATTTTGATGAGGCTGAAGAATTTATATCAATATTGAAGGCTCCTGGGTCAAAAATTTGAACGGTCATAAAGACAAGTGAACCAATAATACCAAGAAGTAAATAAACTGCTATTGAACCAAATATTAGTTCTCTACTAATTCTGTCACTCATTAACATGTTGTAGGAGATAACTATTGCTGTATAGGAAAGCAATATTAAATTAAGAACTAGATGAATAATAGCGATACTATCATTGCCTTTGTTTATGATATTTAGCACTGCTGTGATAATTGCAAGCCCAGATAAACTTAAGCCTATGACTCTTGTTTTTAATTTTTGGCATGCATAGACTAAGCCTAAATTGATTACTATGATTAAACTGATATTTAGTAAGGCTGATTGAATCCCACCTGCTGTAAGAAAAGGTCTTGCAAAAATGAGAAACAACATGGATAGTAAAAATTGCAGCATATTAAGATCTCATATTCATAACTATCTTACTTAAACTTCTGCTTTAAGCTCAGACTCTGTCTGCGGGTTGAATTTAATATCACCTTTCTTAGCGAAATATTTGTTAACAGCATTAACATAAGCTGTAGCTGAAGCAACTAGAATATCAGTCTTCGCAGCATGCCCTGTAAATAATTGGCCTGTATCACCGTCTTGAACACGGATAGTAACTTCACCAAGTGAATCTATACCTTCAGTAACTGACTTAACGCTAAATTCAGTTAGAGTGCAATTCGCTTTAGTAAGCTCGCGGATACATTTACAAGCAGCATCCACAGGACCTGTTCCCAGCGAAGCACCTTTAAGAATATTGGTTTTGTCTCTTTGGTCTCTCAGGCAAATACTAGCTGTAGGTAAACCAGAAGTTCCTGAAGTAACTTGAACGTGTAATAGTTCAAAAGTAACAGCAGAGTCTTTGATCTTGAGAGATAAATCAGTAGCTAAACTAACAAGATCTCTATCATCAACACGCTTTTTCTTGTCTGCAAGTCTAATAAACCTTTCGTAAGTCTTTTGAAGTAAATCTTTATCCAGATTCTTGAAGCCAAGTTGCTCAAGTCTACTCTTAAGAGCGTGTTTACCTGAACGTGGACCTAGTGGAAGTTGAGTTGTCTTCAGACCAATTTCACTCAAATCAACAATCTCATAAGTATGTTTGTTTTTGAGCATACCGTCTTGGTGTATGCCAGACTCATGAGCAAAGGCATTAGAACCAACAATTGCTTTATTGGGTTGGACAAACATTCCTGTTATATTGCTTACAAGTCTACTAGAACGTATGATTTGTTGAGTTGTAATATCTGTATAGTAACTAAACTCTTTTCTGGTTTTGAGTATCATTACTATTTCTTCTAAGCTTGCATTACCTGCTCTTTCACCGATTCCATTGATGGTACATTCTACTTGCTCTGCACCGTTTTTGATTGCAGCAAGGCTGTTAGCTACAGCTAAGCCCAAGTCATTATGGCAATGAACTGAAATCTTAGCTTTGTCGATATTTTTGACATTTTCTTTGATTGACTTGATCAAAGCTCCAAACTCTTCAGGGGTGGTATAACCAACTGTATCTGGGATATTGATAATGCTTGCTCCAGCATCAATAGCTGTTTCTATGATCTGGTATAAGAAATCTTTTTCACTTCTACAAGCATCTTCAGCTGAAAATTCAACTTCATCAACCAAGCTTCTTGCGTATTTGACCATTTCTTGGGCTTTGGCTAAAACCTGATCAGGTTGCATTTTTAGCTTGTATTCCATGTGAATTGGTGATGTTGCTATGAAAGTATGAATTCTTTTCTTGGCTGCAGGTTCAAGTGCTTTTGCTGCTGCTTCAATATCTTTCTCTAAAGCTCTTGCTAGAGCGCAGATAGTAGGTCCCTGAACTTTTTCAGATATTTCATATACTGAATCGAAGTCACCTTGGCTTGAAACAGGGAAGCCAGCTTCTATAACATCTACATTGAGTTCAGCTAGTTGTTTTGCTATCTCTAGCTTCTCTTCAGAGTTCATTGTTGCACCAGGTGACTGCTCGCCATCTCTTAATGTGGTGTCAAAAATATCTATTTTTTTAACTTTAATTTCAGTATCGGACATTTTCCCTTAATAATACAATTTTTTCGATCTTATTTCTCGTCATATACATTACCCTTAGTCCAGATGTGTTAATTTTTATGATGAGACCTCTTTTTACTATTTTTAAATTTAAGGGAACTATTAAATAAATCTCAAATACACTTATCTTATATTTTTCTTATTTGTCTTGTTCCTAGGGCTTAATTCTGAAGTTTTAGCTATCAAAGACATTATTAATGATGTTGACCTGAATCCTAGCTATGGTGGTTTTGCCAATGTTGAGAAGCACGATGTGAGCTTGGAGGATTTGGGTACTCCAGTCCAGAAAGAAAAGTCTGTTTCAGACGAAATTGATGATTTGCTTAAAGAGAATGGACCTTTGGATCATGGTCACGCACCGGTTTCCTCCTCTGTTAACAAAACGGACTATGTAGAAACTGACGAGGTTCAGAAAATTGTCGCAATAAGATTTATAGGAAATAAATATACTAGTGATGGTGAAATCGAGAAATTAATTGTTTCCAAATCAGGTAATTATTTCCGCCGTGAGCTTGTGGTTGCTGATCTTACTAATTTGTATAAGACTGGTTACTTCATCAAATCCTCTATAGAAGCCCAGCCAATTCTGGTTGATGATGGTGTTGAACTTAATTACTATTTGAAAGAAAACCCTGTGGTTAAAGATGTTTTGGTCTTTGGGAATCAGACTAGTAATAAGGTAAATGCCTATGATTATCTCACTGATTTGATTGGTAAACCTCAGAGCATTCCTGCGACTTCAGCTACTTTAAGGAAGCTTGAGGAAGCTTATTCAGCTCAAGGTATGGTGCTTGCTAGAGTGCGTGATATTAAGTGGGATGAAAATAATGCTACTTTTAGAGTTTATATTGCTGAAGGTATTCTGTCTCAGATTGTCTTTGAAGGTAATCAAAAGACTAAGGATATTTACCTGAAAAACGTTATCGGTCACACCAAAGAAGGTGAAACTTATAATGAGAAAGTCTTTTTGAAAGATTTTAAACGTTTGAGAAAAACTGGTTATTTCAAAGATGTTAAACGTGAACTAGTCGCTGACGAAGATGGTGAAACCTATCAACTTAAAATCATTCTCCAAGAAGATAGAAATACTAAGCTAGGACTTGGTGGTGGTGCGAATGTCGGTACCGGTTTATTTGGTAATGCTTCAGTTAGAGTTGGTAATATTCGCGGTGAAGGACATAACTTTGATTTAAATGGTGTCTTTGGAACTGGTGTTGGAGCGAATGCTGGTATTGCAGACGATCAGAGTTTCTTTAGAGAAGCTGCTCAAACTAGAATCAACGCCAGTTACTCGATTCCTTACTTTAGGAACTCTAGAAATACAGTGAGACTTTTCACGAATTTCATTACTGGTAATAATTTCCAGGTTGACTTCTCTGAGCAAACCGCTATTGGTGGTGGTGTAGGCTTGTCTAGGGTTCTTGGTGAGCTTGATAACCAAGTCTTTCAATCTAATTTAGCTTTCAACTACTTAGATCTAGAGGGTGCTGAGGATAATAATTATATTCGTGATATCACCGATAATATTATGGCGCTTGAAGGCTTTAACCCTGATCGGATAAGAAGGCAAGCAAGAGATAGTGATGGCGATGGCAATCCAGATAGCCCTAGTTCTAGAGCTGTACTCCGTTCAGCTAGGCAGCGAGCTAGAGATATTAGGGAAGAACAGTTAGTTACAGGTCCTTTTGTTAATTTAAAAACCACATATACTTTTAAAGATTTAGATTCCAATGATAGACCTAGAAAAGGATGGATTTCTACGTTCACTCTTGATCCAGTGCTTGGTTTTGATGAAATTGATTCTCATACCAAAGTCAGTGCCAGTATTTCACGTTACTTTGCATTACCAAAAGAAAGTAGTATTTTATTCAACGTGAGAGCAGGACAAGAAATACTAGGTGATGTCCCAAGGTTTAATCAATTCCGTCTTGGTGGGAATGGAGGTGTTAGAGGTTATAGAGCACTTTCTCAGTTGGGTTTTGGTAATTCACTTGCTATTGGTACAGCTGAAATTAGAACTCCAGTCTATAACTTTGTCCCTGCTTTTAAACGGATGAAGCTCTTGAAATCGGTTGATTTTGCGGTCTTCTCAGACTTTGGTTTAGTTGGTGGCGAAACTTATTTCAATGAAATTACCGATAGATTGAGTAGAGCTTGGTCTGTTGGTTTTGGTGTGAGAGTTGCTTTACCGTTTGTTGGTAGAATTCGGGTGGATTTAGGTTTCCCTCTTGTTGAAGCTTTGCTTGATGACCAATTCTTTAGGTTGAATTTTGGTCCAGCTGATAGATTTTAATCCTTGCTAGGAGCCAAGATTACTCTACTCTTAAGTAGCTGCATATAATATTCCGTGACGAATTTTGCCATATGTGCTAAGATCAACTTGAAATGTCTGAACCTGGTCAAGAAATTGTGGAAAATACTGACAATACTGAGGCTGCGCCTGCAGTTACTGCAGCTGAAGCTAGCCCTGAGCCTCAACAAGAAGTTTATATCGAGCTTAATGAAGAAGCTAGAGTTGGTTTAGCACTTTATATTGATGTTATGCAGAAGGGTGTTGTATCTAAGAAAGGTACCAAGATTCCTTTACTAAGCACTAAGAAAATCTCTAAACTTGCAGAAGTTAACCCTAAGCAAGTATCTAAAAGCTTTGATCGTATGAGAACTAAAGGTTTTATCATTAATGATGAAACTGGTGATCTATATATTCCAGATATTATTGCATTTGAAGATTGGTTAAAGTCTGAAGGCGCTGTAATCGATTAAGTATCGAAGACAAGAGTAACGCAGAACTTGGATTTTGCGGAGGTCTATATGAATGAAGCTCTAATGAATAATAAAATTAGTAAGAATTCAAATGAGCTTAATCACTTATATGGCGATAATTATCATATTTTAGATGATAGGTATTTAAAGTCTCGTTTGGCTTATTTATCTCAGCCTGTTTGCAAACAACCTGAAATCAATCAAATTGTAACTGATTTATATTCACAGTTAATTCGTCACGTTATTAATAATGAATTCCCAGCTAAAGAAACTGAGATAGACACTAGAATGGCTGAACTAAGTCCATATTCTAAGTGGCAAGGTGAAATAGTTAACCCTGATACTAAGTTAGTGACAGTTAATATCGCTAGAGCTGGAAGCCTTCCAAGCCAAGTATGTTTTGATACTTGTAATTTGGTTTTAAATCCGGATTATGTAAGACAAGATCATATGTATATGGCTAGGAAAACTGATGCTGCTGGCAAAGTGGTTGGGGTTGATTTTAGCGGCAACAAAGTTGGTGGTCCAGTAGATGATGCTATTGTGATTTTCCCTGATCCTATGGGGGCTACTGGTGGCTCTATGGTTGAAGCTGTTAATTTTTATAAAAGATCAGAATTAGGACATGCTAAAAAGTATATTAGTTTACATTTAATAGTTACATCTGAATATATAAGAAAAGTGCAGGCTGAGTGTCCTGATTTAATCGTTTATGCTTTACGTATTGACCGTGGTGCTTCTTCTGAGAAAGTGAAAAATTCTATTCCTGGTGAATTTATAGAAGAAGAGAAAGGGCTTACTGATATTCAGTACATAGTGCCTGGTGCTGGTGGTTTAGGTGAGCTTATTAACAATTCTTACTGTTAAGATAAGAACAAGTCTTTTTGCTGTTTATAAAATAAATTTATTCTCTTAACTAAAGCTTAAACTTGCTTATGTATACCTAAGCTGTAGGTTCGAGATTAAAAAAAGTTTTATAGTGACAACTAAATCTGAATAATATAGTGAAAATAATAGGGAGATAAGAAATGGCAACATTTTCATCAGTACCAGTAGTAAATGCAGCCGAGCGGCTTACAGATGCTAACTCATTAGTGACTCAAGTTCAGTCAGACCATGCTTTTGCAGAACAATTAATGCAACAAGCAATCTTGGGTAATGGTGATCAGCAGGCAGCTAGGCAATTAATGAGTACCACAAGTCAGTTGATGGGACTCTCACGTAATAATCAGCAATTTTGGTTAGAAGTTGCTAAGGGCGACAAAGATCAGTACAAAAAAGAAATGGAAATGATTAAGAAATCATAATTGAGAGTTTAAAAATATGTCTACATTTGAAGAACCAAATTATATAAACTGGCGGATTCAGCATATGTTTCAAAGAAACGCACACAAATATGTAATGGCTGCAAACTTTCAGGATATATTCCAATTAACTAAAAGAACTGGTGAAATAAGAGTTCAAATGGACCAAGTCAAATTCCGTGCAGAAGGTATCGGCGGTATGTTAGGTATTGCTGGTGGTGCAATGGGTGGACCTTTAGGCTCAATAATTGGTTTTGGTGTTGGTAGAACTATTGGTTCCTACGTTGGTAAGGTTCTTGCTAATAGATATTATGGTCAAGATTACAATACCATTAATGAGAACTTGGTATTAGCGAATCAGCGTAATTCCCAGTTGAATTATCAGTTTGCTGTCCATGGTGCTCTTGGTGAAATGCTTGATACCATAGTGCAGAATGATAAGAAAGACGAAGAGAAGATGATTCAAGACGTCTTAGTACTGTAATAACAATTTGACTCACACCCACAAAAATCCCTCTGCGCTCCACGTTGAGGGATTTTTGCTATTTTGCGCGCTTTTCATCCTTGAAAGTCTTGAATTTGCAGCCCTGAAAAGCCACAAATAAATTTTTACTTTTAAGTTTCCAAATTCTGGCTAAGAATATCAGTGATATTGATATTACCCATGAGATATATAATTCTTGCTTGAGCTACATTGTACAAAGTAACATTGTTTATATATTTACTTTGGCTTTCGAAGTATTCGCTTTCTTTTTGAGTCAAATCATTGAAAATTTCTAGGCCATTTTGATATCTAAGTTTGGATAATCTAAGTGCTTCTTTTGAGGCTAACATTTCTTTTTCAGATGCTATGATTGCAGATTTAGCTTGTTGGAAACGAATATATGCAGTTCTCAGTTCAGTTTCAATTCTTCGTTCTTCTTGTTCTAGAGCCAGGCGAGCTCTTTTGACTTCATTGCGAGATTTCATGAAGTCACTGAAGTTACCAACTCCCATGTTTTGACCAACTTCAAGGCTGAAGTTAAAGCCATAGGTATCAACTGTTGCAAGGTCTCCTAGTTCAGCTCCATTACCAGTTTGCTCAGCGAATAAATCGAGTTTGGGTAAGAAGTTTCCTATCTTAGATAGCCCCTGATTGAAAGCAGCTTTTTTTAGGGAAAGGTTTCTTTTAATTTGAGGGTTGTTTGTTTTTGCTTGGCTGACAAACTCCTCCATCTCTAAGTCTTCTGAAACTAAGTTATAGACTGTTATATCGTCATCATGTGCTTTTAATATTGAAGCTAGAGGATATTTGATATGGTTTGCAAGCTCAATTTCAGCTATCCTAAAATCTGCTTCAGAATCTATTAATTCTTTATGCCTATTAGCAACCTGAGCTTCTGCTTGCATTAGATCAAGCTTGGTTCCAGTTCCCGCTTTATAGAATTTTTCACTGAGATTTAGGTTGAGCTTTGCACTTTCTAGGGCTTTGCTTTTACTGGAAACCTGAAGCTGTGAATTTAGTAATAGGTTGTATAGCCTTGCTGATTCGTATAAAGTAAAGTTGTAAACTTCTTCTTCTTGCTCTTGGGCAGCTTTTCTGAAATATCTTTCTGCAACAGTGAGAAACAAAGTTGTACCACCATTGAAAGCTCTATAATCGAAACGAAATCCTCTAGATGCAATGCTTTCATCGATTGGTGCCTGGAAACCAGAGTTGATAAAGAAGGTACCATCTAAAGTTCTATCGACGAAGTTAAAAGAGAAATCGGGTAAGTTATCAGAGAATTTCTCCCAGAACTCCCATTTTGCGATTTTAGAATCTAGCTTGGCTATTTGATAATCCAAATTGTTCAAGACGGCCTCTTCTATAACTTGTTCGATGCCAATCTCTATAGGTTTATCAAACTGAGTATCTAGGTGAATAGGGTAATAGTTATTCGCCTCAATATGCGCTTGGTAGAAAAGTGTTTCAAACTTTATCGGTTCAAATTCATTTTTGACTTCACGGTTTAAGCTAAGTTTGTGTCTATAAACTGGTTTCTTGAGTGCTTCATCAGGGATTGCTTCTAGAGGTGGCGTTAGAAATTCTGGGATAGATTCAGCTGAAATTGATGCTTGGCTATTAAGCAGTGTCGTGAAGGCAAATATTAAGCTAAGTAATTTCTTGCGCAAACCTATAGACATTTTATAATAAAAGTAAATGCAGATAATTTTTTTTGGTACGCCTGAATTTGCGGTTCCAAGTCTTCAACAGTTGATATCCCACCCAGCTATCAATGTTTTAGCTGTAGTAACTCAGCCGGATAAGCCTATTGGGCGCAAGCAAAAGCTGACAGCTCCGCCAGTAAAGACAGTGGCAACTGAGCATTGCATACCTGTATATCAACCAGATTCCTTAAGCAAAGATGAAAATTTATTAGAAAAATTAAAGTCATATATGGCAGATGTTTTTATAACTGCAGCCTACGGTCAAATCCTTCGTCAAACGGTTCTAGATATACCTAAATTAGGTGTTATTAACCTTCACGCAAGTTTATTGCCTGCTTATAGAGGCCCTGCTCCAATAAATTGGATGCTCATAAATGGTGAAGAAGAAATAGGTATTTCTACTATGTTTAGTGATTCTGGGGTCGATACAGGTCCTGTAATTGATACTATGACTATGATTCCCGATGCTAATGAAGATGCAGCAGATTTAACACAGAGAATGTCTATTGTTGGTTCAGATTTGCTTCTGGAGTCTTTACTGAAGATTGATGATGCGCTTAAGGTATTAGAAGATAATGACTATGCAAAAGTAAAAGAACAGTTTGGAAAGCCTCAGCAAGGCTATGATGGCTTACATGTATCAAGAAAGCTTGCACCCTTTATGACTAAGGATTTAGGGAAGATTGATTTTACAGAAGCTGAGATTTATTATTCTTCACCGAATCACAGACAGGCTTTCTTCTCTTACTCCAAGCCTAATACAGCTAAAAATATTCATAATATGGTCAGAGGTACTTTTCCATGGCCTTGTACATTTACTTTGATTCAAGGCGAAAAAGTTGCGATCATTGAAACCCAATTGATTGAAGATGATACTGAAATTAATAACGGAAATAGTTTGAAACCAGGTGCGATTCTAAGAACTGATAACAAAAATGGCTATATTTTTATCCAAACTCAAGACGGTATTTTACAGATTAATAGATTGAAACCAGCAGGCAAAAAAGAGATGAAGGCTAGTGACTGTTTGAATGGTTTTAGGCTCAAAGAAGGTGATAGCCTAGTTTAGCTTGAGTTTTTTGTTTAGCTTGCGATTTTTTCTTGAAATATTACTTGCTTTTACCGATTCCAAGTACTTTGATAATAGTTAGTGTGATGAAATATAGTCCTAGTAAGGCACAGGCAAGTATCGACATAGTGAGTGGGTCAGGAGTTGGAGTGATGAATGCAGAGATCACGAATGCTCCTATTACTACGTAGCGCCATATTGAAAATAGCTGTTTCAAGCTTACTATCTTGAAGAAACAAGCGACCAGAAGAAGTATGGGTAGTTGAAAAGATAGCCCAGAGACAAAGAGTAGTGAGAGGGTTAGGTTCACGAAATGCTCAATGCCGTATCTACTTTCTATGGCAGCGGAGTTGAAGCCTAACAAGAAAGCAAGTAGCGGTGGCAGTATGAAATAGAAAGCAAAGCAAGCCCCAACTAAGAATAGAATTGGTGCAAAGTAAAAGATGATTCTGATAATTTTATACTCGTGTTTTTTTAGTCCAGGTTTTAAAAATGAAAATACTTGTGAACTTAATATTGGAGCTGAGATTAATAGGGCAATGAAGCCAGCTGCTTTGATACTCGAGAATAGTGACTCTCCTGGTTTTAATTGGAAAAAACTTGAACCACTGGGTGCTCTAGTTTCAAGAATAGTAAGTAGGGTTTCTGAGAATTGGAAGGCCAAAATAAATGCTACTGCAAGTGAAGCTAAAACTATAAAAGCTCTATTCCTTATCTCTTCTAAGTGTTCAGTTAAATCTTTTTTCTTTGGATCGTAGATTCCATCTCTGCTTTTTGCTTCTCCACTTTCTTCTGTGTAGAAATCATTATCCTTTAAGTAGTCTTCTCTGTTTTTTTCTGGTTCAGGCATTAATAATTATTCTCGAATTAACTATTTGAATAAGTCTAAAAGTCCTATTACTTTAGTATATATGCCCGATGAACTTAAGTTAAAGGATTCAATTAAGAAAAATGATGGTTGGTGGGCCACTATTTTTGCAGCGCCTATTGCAAATAAAATGCTTTATTACCTTGTTGATATCAAGGGTATCTGCCCTAATCATCTGACTCTTTTTTCCTTGCTGCTGGGGCTATTGGCTGCTTTCTGTTTTTTTATTCACAGTATTACTGCGATGATATGTGGCGCGATATTGATTCAAGTATCTTTTATTTTTGATTGTATGGACGGTCAACTCGCGAGATACAACGGTTCAAGCTCGAATTTTGGGGCCTGGTTGGATAGAATTTCTGATCGTATAAAAGATTTTTCATACTGCTTTTTCCTTGCCCTGGGCTGGTTTCTTAAGTATAGAGAGTTTGAGTTTTCACCAATAAACCTTACATCTATTCAGCTGATTTTTGAGCCTTGGATGATTTGGCCATTATCAATGATTAGCTCCTTTAGCCTTTACCTGATTGACTATTACGTGAATCAAGATATGAAATTAGAGAAAAAAGAACAAGTGTTTTCAAAATCTGATGAATTTCAGAAGAAAATTTTTTTGATGGTGATTCTACGAAAAATCATGAAATTCGGGTTGATGGTCTATAAGAAAATCCCCATATTGCGCTTTAACATTGGAGAACAGGCACTTTTGTTAACCTTGTTTACTGTTTTTCAATGCACGCTAGGCTTGTTTATATTTTTTTCGTTTTTGGGCGTTTTTTACTGTTTTTACTGGCCTTTTGCAAAAATTCAGGGCTATACTTTGGATAAAAAATAAGCTTGTATTTATTTACTGGAGCTGAAATCCTAAAAAAAATATTTGAAAAGACTTGACGTTAACCTTTTTTTAAACATTTTTTCGTGAAAATTGCCTGGTCAATTGCTAAGATTATAAATCCATTGAGGGACAGAGAGCCCCTCAAAGTAATCTGAAAACTGAATAATACCTGTTTACAAGTAAGCATAATTTTATGCTATCTCGTTAATTCAATATTGAGTGGATCAGGACAATTGTCCAAGTATGATTTTTATCAAAAAGTCATGGAGAGTTTGATCCTGGCTCAGGACTAACGCTGACGGTATGCCTTACACATGCAAGTCGAACGGAAAGGTCTCTTCGGAGATACTCGAGTGGCGGACGGGTGAGTAACACGTAGGAATCTGCCCTTAAGAGGGGGACAACCCAGGGAAACTTGGGCTAATACCCCATATGGCGCGAGCTGAAATGATTTTTCGCTTAAGGATGAGCCTGCGTTTGATTAGCTAGTTGGTGGGGTAACAGCCTACCAAGGCTACGATCAATAGCTGGTCTGAGAGGATGATCAGCCACAATGGGACTGAGATACGGCCCATACTCCTACGGGAGGCAGCAGTGGGGAATTTTGCGCAATGGGCGAAAGCCTGACGCAGCAATACCGTGTGTGGGAAGACGCCCCGTGGGGTGTAAACCACTGTCAGGAGTGAAGAATTTGACTGTAGCTCCAGAGGAAGCACCGGCTAATTCCGTGCCAGCAGCCGCGGTAATACGGAAGGTGCAAGCGTTGTCCGGATTTATTGGGCGTAAAGAGTTTGTAGGCGGCTTAGTAAGTCTGAAGTGAAAGAATGGAGCTCAACTCCATCCACGCTTTTGAAACTATTAAGCTAGAGAATGTTAGGGGTGAGTGGAATTTCCAGTGTAGCGGTGAAATGCGTAGATATTGGAAAGAACACCGGAGGCGAAGGCGGCTCACTGGGACATTTCTGACGCTGAGAAACGAAAGCTAGGGGAGCGAAAGGGATTAGATACCCCTGTAGTCCTAGCCGTAAACGATGAATACTAGGTGTCATGGGAATCGACCCCCGTGGTATCGTAGCTAACGCGTTAAGTATTCCGCCTGGGAAGTATGCACGCAAGTGTGAAACTCAAAGGAATTGACGGGGACCCGCACAAGCGGTGGAACATGTGGTTTAATTCGATGCAACGCGAAGAACCTTACCAGGACTTGACATCTGCAGAATCAATTGGAGACTTTTGAGTGCCTTCGGGAGCTGCAAGACAGGTGCTGCACGGCTGTCGTCAGCTCGTGTCGTGAGATGTTGGGTTAAGTCCCGCAACGAGCGCAACCCATGTTGTTAGTTGCTAACATTTAGTTGAGCACTCTAGCAAGACTGCCGGTGTTAAACCGGAGGAAGGTGTGGACGACGTCAAGTCATCATGGCCCTTATGTCCTGGGCTACACACGTGTTACAATGGCTGGTACAACGAGTCGCTACTTAGTGATAAGATGCTAATCTCTCAAAGCCAGTCTCAGTTCGGATTGTAGGCTGCAACTCGCCTGCATGAAGTAGGAATCGCTAGTAAACGTAGATCAGCATGCTGCGTTGAATGTGTTCCCGGGTCTTGTACACACCGCCCGTCACACCACGGAAGTCTGTAACACCCGAAGCCGGTGCTCTAACCCTCTGGGAGGAAGCTGTCTAAGGTGGTGCCGATGACTGGGGTGAAGTCGTAACAAGGTAGCCGTACCGGAAGGTGTGGCTGGATCACCTCCTTTTAAGGAGTAGGGCTCAGCCCTATGGTCGATCGCTATGAAGCTAATGAGTTATTTAGATTAACACTGATCAACTCAATCCTCATTAGCGGAGCGTATTAACGAGAAACAGGGATTATTCAGTTTTCAGATAACTTTCATAAAGATAAGATATATTAAGTTATTTTTTTTGATATTTTTTGTTATTTTGGTCAATAATATATTAAAGACTAAGGCATACTGTATTTAGTGTTTTAGTTGTTTGTTGAGTAAATGATTATAAAAGCCGGCTATCAAGAAAAAACTCCTGCGAAGGTGAATCTCTATCTAAATGTTTTAGATAAAAAGTTTTATCCAAGAGATGATGGCTATCATAATATAAAAACTATTTTCCAAGCTATAGAGTTGTATGATGAACTTAATGTTGAATTTGAAGCTTTAGTTGCTGATTCTGTGAACTTCAATTATGAAGTCAGTTTAAAATCAAATTCTAAAGAAGTAGAAGAATTTGGTGATGAAAACTTAGTTAATAGAGCAATCAAACTTTATTTTGAACATTTAAATTCCAAAATCACCTCACAGATTAGAGCCTTAACTATAAATATAGATCTCAAAAAGAAAATTCCTGTAGAAGCAGGTCTTGGCGGTGGTAGCGCCAATGCTGGAGCTATGTTAAGAGTTTTAAATAAATATTTCTATGAGAATTACAATGCTGCTATGTCTTCCGATCAGCTTACGGAGCTTGCCTTACAACTAGGTTCTGATGTTCCGTTTTGTTTGACATCTACTGAAGAACCTCGTAAATATGCTGAAGGTAGAGGTGAAGTATTTAAAGATAAGAAGGTTATTATCAACTATAACGATCTATACAATATGATTATCGTAAAGCCTGACTTTGGTATTGAGACAGCTAAAGCTTATGAGATGCTTAATAGGCATTCTGAAAAAACCCGTATGAAGAAGATAACTGGCTTAGTTTTTAACCGTGAACCAGCTTTAGCAACTATACAAAATGAAGAGGTTATAGAAGAGATACATAATAATTTTGAAGATGCCCTATTTCCAGAGTATCCTCAGCTTTCTCAAATAAGGGATACTTTGAAGTCTAGGCTTTTTGCTAAAAATGTATTGATGTCTGGTTCAGGTTCAACTATGATAGCTTTTTATCCTAAAGATATAGGTAATTTGACTCAACTTTACAGGAAGGCGAAGGAAATTTTTGAATCTAAAAATTACTCTGTATTTATGTGTAAGTTTCTTGATCCATGCTAAATTAACATATGCATGGAATTTGTAAAACGTAATTTTAAAATTATATCTATACTATTGCTGCTTGTATGGTCTATTACTAATATTTTTAGTTTTAAGCCTAGTGATAAATTAACCGAAGCAGATAAGAAAGATTCGATTTTTAGCTTTGCTAATATTTCAGCTTTTAATCAATTAAGTTTAGGCTTAGATCTTGTCGGTGGTTCACAGTTTGAGTTCCAGGCTTTGACTTCTAAAGATGTAACTGAGATCACACCTGATATTATGGCTGGCTTAGTTAAGGTTTTTGAAAACCGTGTAAATGCTTCAGGCACTACTGAGGCTGTTGTTCAACAAGTTGGTATGGATAGATTACTCGTTGAGATTCCTGGCGTGGACCCAGAATTAGTAAAAAGAAGATTACTTGCTACAGCTTTTCTTGAATTTAAACGTCTAAATGATCAAGGTGAATGGATAGATACTGGAATTACTGGAGCCGACTTCAAACGCGCGCAAGCTGCTACAGAAGGTGGTTTCTCTTGGATAGTTTCTTTTGATCTTAAGCCTAAGGCTGCTAAGAAATTTGGTGATCTTACTTCTTCTATGATAGGTAAGCCGCTTGCTATATTCTTAGATGGTAATCTTATTTCTGCGCCTGTTGTTAGAAGTGCTATCACTGCAGGATCTGGACAGATTTCAGGAGATTTCACTGTTGATGAAGCACAAGATTTAGCGGTTCAATTGAATGCTGGTGCTTTGCCTGTTCCAGTTAAGATTCTTACAGAGAGATCAATTAGTGCAAGTCTAGGGAAAGAATCCATTGCGAAAAGTTTGAAAGCAGGATTATTTGGTTTACTATGTGTGATTTTATTTATGCTCTTTACTTATAGATTTTCAGGTTTAGTTGCTTCTTTAGCATTAACAACTTATGTTCTCTTAGCTTTAGCTGTTTTCAAAGGTACTGTTACTTTAACTCTTGCTGGAGTTGCAGGTTTCATTCTAAGTATCGGTATGGCTGTTGATGCTAATATACTGATCTTCGAAAGAGCGAAAGAGGAAATGGATTCAGGGAAATCTGTTTATGTTGGTCTCAGAGATGGTTTTGATAGAGCTTATACTAGTATCTTTGACAGCAATATGAACACCTCTATGGTTTGTTTGATTTTGATTATTTTTGGAACTGGTATTGTAAAAGGCTTTGCTGTAACTTTACTTATTGGTGTTGTACTAAGTTTATTTAGTTCATTATTTATTACTAAAACTCTTCTTTTTTCTAGTGTTGAAACATTTAAGATTAAAGAAGCTAAGATGTTTTAGCCAAAGTTGATGTTGAAGATGTCAGTGTCAGCTGGGTTAAAGAAAGCAAGTCCAGAGTTTCTTGCAAGTTTAAGTTCGGCATTGTTTAGTGTCGTATTTTCACGAATATCTAGATTAAGTCTTTCTTGAGCTATTTTAGTCTTAAGTTCTTCATTGATACCTAATGCAAGAGACAGTGCTTCACCATTTCCTGATTCTTTAATCACTTCAGCTATAGCTTCAGCGTCACCACCTGCGATTTTTTCAGCGACATTTTTACTTACATTGTATTGAGCCATTATTTGTTTGACTTCTTGGTCTTTTACAGGAGCAGCTCCAGGACTTAGTGGTGATTCATTTATGCTTTCACTATGACCAGAGAAAATTGAGATTTTTCTTTGAAGTTCTTTTCTAGAACTACTTCTGCCCTCATAATTTAATGAAGATTGTTTATAGGCGTATATTTCCCTATCAATTGCTTTGTGGTACTCAACGTCGTATTTAAATTCGTTATTTTGAATTAGTTCTAGTTCTTCTGTGTCGAATTTGTATTTTGTTTGAAATATTTCTGAGTTAGGGTCTTCGCCGAAAAGTTCTGCTACTTCTTTGACTGAAACTTTTTTACCAAGTATTGTTTCTGCAGCTTTTACATCTCCATATATTGTTTTTTTGATTTTTGTAGTACTTTCACGAAATCTAGTATTCTCAACTTCCTCCATTGCGTTTAAAGTCATAGCCCTTAATTCTGGTACTAAATCTTGAATGGATTCTAGATCATTTTCTTCTATAGCTTCTAAAAGTCTTGCATGTTTTTCTGGGTCGGTCTTTTCGTATTCTGCTAATTTTTCCTTAGTCTTTTCGATAGCTTGCTCTCTAATTTTAGGATCTTCTATTTGCTGCAAGAATGATTCATTGTTTTTTTCTTCTTCCCTTAACCTTTCAAGTTCCTTTTCTTGTGTATTAGTTCTATTTTCTATATCTTCAAGTTCATCTATTCTTTGTTGATTATTTTCTGACCGAGTTTCTACTCCCTTTCCCAAATCTTCAACCAAAATTTCAGCAGCAGCTCTATTTAAGTCCTCCTCTCCTCGCTGAACTCTATTGATGCTCCCAGTTCCTTCTAGTTTTTCATAGGATTTTTCTTTTATCTGCGCGTATTCATTTGAGGAAGTCAGCGCTTCTAATTTTACTCTTTGTTTTTCAAAGTTTTCAAAGTCTTTTAGGTATTGTTCTTGCTCTGGGCTTGGATTGGGTGAAAGAAAGTTTATACCTTCAGGGGGATTCTCCATTCTTTCCCTTAACTTAGAGTACTCTTGCATTGCTTGTTTTGCTTCTTCTGATGCTTGATTTCCATATAAGTAACCTTGTGCAATTAAAAGGCTTTCAGTATCATAGTTAATTTCTTCAGGCACTTCAAACTTATATGAATCATTCAAACTCAAACCCAACTTGCCATTATCAATAGTGCTAGTTCCACCTTCACCTTCTGCATGAAAAGCTTGCGTCGCGAATTGATTCCAGACATCAGCAGATTGCACCATTGCTGTTTTCCCAGAGACTTTATCCCATAACTTAGTTGCTTTTTCTGCATACTCAGGATTTTCATTAAGCATCTTCAACTGTTCATCAGACGCCATTGTGAAAAACTCTTTCATCTTATCCTGATAGACATCCGCAAACCTACCAGTACCGTATTCATTGGTTTTTAAAGCTAGTAATTCGATGTTAGCTTGGTTCCACTTGTCTGGTGCTTCAAGGCTCATTAACCTTACATCATCATAAGTTTCATAACTAGCATTTTCCCAATCAATATTTTCAGCGTTAATCACTGGAAATAAGCTATCTTCATCTACCTGAGTATTAAAATCAAAAGAATCTTGCATAAATTCCATGGTGTTAATATCATCAGAATTTGACACGAACTTATCTTCTATCTTGGGGTAATTATTTGTTTTAGCAGATTGCTGCTCTTCTTTCTTAGCTTCTAAATTCTTATTCAGTTCATCTTTTTTGTTAGCAGCTCCTGTTTCTGGAAGTTTATTTGTATCATCTTCTGTACTGAAAGGGTCAGAATCTTCTTCTGGGTCTGTCTTATTATCGCCCAAATCTTTTTCATCTTCACCAAATATATCTTCAAATGTCTCTGGTTCTAAAAAACCTGTTTCTTCGGCTTTTTCTTTAGTAGCATCTTCAAATTCAACAGGATCTTCATCAAATAAATCTGAGGCAACACCACCCCAATCAGGAGTTCCCCCAGCTCCATCGAAGATATTTAAATATAGCGACAGTCTATGCGGTCTTGGCATTCTACCCCACTTTTTCCCTTAACTATAAAATTATCTAAAAATAGTTAAAAATCAGTTAGGAATTTATATTTTTAATACTTTAATGAAGCCTAAAGTTTAAAATAGTAAAAATATGCCAAGAATGTTCAGGAATATTAACGCACTCATAGTCCCTACAGGAATAGGGGCGCAGATTGGTGGTTTTGCCGGAGATGCCACGCCAGCAGCGAAATTGCTTGCTAAAGCATCTGATGTTTTGATTACTCACCCGAATGTCATTAATGCCGCTTTACTTACAGATATCCCAAAAAATGTCATAGTTTTGGAAGGGTATCTCATGGATAGATTTTTTGCAGACCAGATTCTTCTTCGCCCGAATGTAAAACATAAAATAGCAGTGGTTATGGATTCAGGAGCTTCTGAGCGTGACAAGGAAACAACTGAAAACTGCTTAAATGCAGCAAAAAATGTTTATGGTTTGGATATTCTTGATGAAATTTTCTATACTGCTGATGCTGTGAACGCTAGCTTAGAGAATATGCCTGATCCAGATATTCTTTTGCATGCTTGCAAACAGGCAGTAGATGCTGGAGCTACAGCTCTTGCTCTAGTAGTTAAGTTACCAGATCCTGAAAATCCAAAGCTCCTAGAGAAATACAATAAAGGGCAGGGCTTAGATCCAATAGGTGCAATAGAAGCCAAAATATCACATATGGTCTCTAGGCAATTTTTGCTTCCTTCAGCGCATGCACCGGTTTTTGATACTCCTTTTGAACATGAAGGCGTAGTCGCTCCTAGAGTAGCAGCGGAGCATCTGGGTAATACTTATCTAGCTTCAGTATTCAAATGTTTACAGCATTCACCACTAATTATCCCAGCAGCCAGTGCACTTAAATTACTTCACTCTGACTATACAGACCCTGCTGCACTCAAACTTAAAGCCTCTGCTGAGGACATTAGAGTTAGTGACTTGTCTAACTTAGTTGTACCTTATGATTGTTGTAATGCAGTCCCAATGATTGAATCTTCAAATCATGAGATAGAATTACTCACAGTTTTGAATAATCAGACTGTACTCGATGATCCAGCAGATTTCTACGCAATTCCTCATAGAGTTGTAAATAATTACCTGGAAGCTGCTGGCTATTTGCTTGCTAATACTAAGGATCAGGAGTATATAAACCCTAATTTATTTTACGAACACTAAAAGAGTGCTTCAGAAGGCTCAAGAAGTTAAATTATCCACATAGGCTTTTCCAGCATCATAAAGTTCTGCTTTTTGATACCCCCTTAAGCTGTTAATTGGAAGGCTATAGTGGTCCATAAAAGCATTTATATTTTCACAATCTATTTTAGGGTTTTGTGATTCTTTTAACTTATTTGCAATCACTCTATAGATTAAATTCTTTTGAGCATGTGAGTTAAAGCTTGAAAGTTTTTCCACATCAATCTCGATATTATTTTTCCAGCTATTATAAAATTCATTGGAAATAATTTTATGATTTACTAACTTTACCAAAATTTTATTAAACTCTGCAATCATTGAAAATTTACCAGCTCCAGCTCTAATAAAATCTTGGCTGGCGTATTTTAATAAATGCAGTGTTTCTTTATCAATCAATTTATCTTTGAATAGTTCTTGAATTGCATCTTGGTATTTAAAGGAGCTTTTTTCACTCTTTTCAGGAGTTTTTATTGCATCTATTAAATTTGTCTCTGTTAAGCTAGGATTAGTCTGAACTAGAGCTGGGATAAATCTTTCCCTATAAAAAGCAGCTTTGGTTCTTAATATACTTTCTGAGCCTTCTTTTGCAAGTAATGACAAACTTTTATCCAAATCACCATGACTTATTGGATTGAAACCATGTCTTTCAAGGCTAAGATTTAAGATATTCATCATAAGTGAATTGTTAATTTGTTGAAAGGGTGGTTGAAAAATAACGTCAGTATAGGACTTAGCAAGGCGTTGTAGGAAATCGTCTTGGTCTAAGTCAGTTTCTGAGACCAAATGGATAAAATTTTGAAACTTTTTTAAATATTTTTCTGATTTTTCTTTTAGTTCTGTGTCTGAGATATCTCTAGTCTTATATCTATAGAAATCACCTTCTTTTGGGCTTTGGAAGCTAAGACTATCTGTATTTGTTTTATAGTAATAGTTTTCCCCATCTATTCCTGAGCATGCAATCCTATGTAAGTCTTTTAGAAAGGCTTCTAAATTTTGTGTATCATAACCTTTAGCTATTCCCTCTTCTAAAGCAACTCTTAAAAATATTTGATTTTGCCAATACCTTTGTTCAGAAATATTTTTAAGCTTAGCCTCTTTATCACTTTTACATAGCTCACTTTGAGAATCTTTGATTTCTTCTAATGAAGTATGAGTGTTTTTTAGTATTTGTGGTTCATTTTGGAATCTGTTTCTAATAAGATCAACCCAGCCGATGTATTTATTTAAATCACAGGAAGAATCTGGATACATCACTTCTCTTATCATTTGATTATTTATATTTTGATAAGTGAAGTGAAGATCACTTCTTTGGCTAATTTGTTTATTTATAGTATCTTGGTTTAATTTGAAAACTTGTTTTGTATTGGTTTTGTTCTCAGGCGGTGCGAATAAATTTAAACTGCCTGGCAAAACATATACAGATGGAGGAGATTCCTTATTTGATATTAAATTTTGCCCCAACTCCATATCAAGATAATAGCATAGGCTTTGTGGTGAAAGACTAAATTTATAATTGCTTACGCAGGAATCTTAACTTGCTTAGTTTTCTCAACCAAATCACTATCTAAAGATATTTGACCTGATTTAATAGATACGGCTTTCAGAGATTTACCTGTAAGTATCGCATCTACAGCAGTTGTCGCCATCTCGTGAGCCAGAACTCTATCTCTAGCTGATGGTCTACCACCACGTTGAATGTGACCAAGTATACAAACTCTAAATTCTGGATTATTCTCTTCTGTTGTAATAGCTTCTAGGTGAGGTTTAAGTATTTCTGCAAGCTGGTTCGCTCCACCAACTTCGTCACCTTCAGCAATGATAATAATATCGTGTCCTGTCTTTTTGATGGTTGCAACTATGGCATCAATATCTGTTTTGGTTTCAGGAATAGCAACATAAGTTGCACCTGAAGCAATACCTACTGCAAGTGCAATATCACCGCAGTGTCTACCCATTACTTCGACAATGAAATGTCTACCATGGGCGTCTCCAGTATCTCTGAGCCTATCTATAGCTTCTACTGCAGTGTTTACAGCTGTATCAAAACCTATAGTAAAGTCTGTTCCTCTAATATCATTATCTATAGTTCCTGGCACGCCGATTACTTGCCCTTTCCAGACACCGTCTTCAGGGTTTGCAAAGCTATATAATCCAGCATAGCTACCATTACCACCACAGCAGATAAGTGCATCTATTTCTAGTGCCTCTAAATTTCTAGCAGCTTTCTCTCTACCTTCTAGGGTCATGAATTCTTTAGACCTAGCTGTCTTGAGCATAGTTCCACCTTTGTGGATAATGTCACAGACTGAATCAAATTCCATAGGGTAGATATCGTTGTTGATTAAACCTTTATAGCCTTCTTCGATTCCATAAACTTCAATCCCTTTCTCCAAGCCATAACGTACTGAGCCGCGAATAAAGGCGTTCATTCCAGGAGCGTCACCGCCACTGGTCATAATTGCAATTCTTTTGATTTGTTGCATGGTTTTTATTCTATCAAATTAAAGTGACGTAATAATTTTCGTAGTGTAAATCACTAATGAGACAAAAATATTTGGTAATAGGCAAGTAATAGAACTACTCCCAATATCGAGATGATAGGACCTGCTTTGAGCATTGATCTAGAAGGGATAATTCCAGTAGAGAAAACCATAGTATTAGGTGGTGTAGAGATAGGTAAGACCATAGCAAAAGAGGAAGAAATTGCAACAATAATCGCTAAATGTACTTGATTTACACTCTGAAGATTGAGAGCAATTGGAATAAGTAAATTCGCGGCAACAGTGTTACTGATGAAACTTGATAGCAAGACTGAAATGATCGCAAAAACTATCATCAAGACAAAACCTTCATGAGCAAAAATATCTTGGGCAAGTAACCACTCTGCAAAGCCACTACTCTGTAAGCCTTTACCTAGAGCAAGTCCACCCCAGATTAATATTAATATGTCCCAACTTAAGGTTTGTAAGTCGTGTTTATCGATAAAGCCAAAAAAGCTAAAATATGTTACCGCAAATAGCGCTATAACTGATTCTGGGATTCCGTGTATACTCGAGCTGAGCCAGAGGAAAATTGTGATTAGTGAAATACTTAAAACTCCAACAGCTTCTTTTGGTAATCTTTCGGTTTTGATATTAAGTTTTACTTGATCTGTATGTGGTTTGAACATGAAGTATAGAACTAGGCTGGTGATCAAGATTATGACTAAGCTAAGTGGAATTAAGTAAAGTAGCCATTCGATGAACTTAACATTAGTTCCTTGATCAGCTAGCATACCTATAGCTATAGCGTTAGGCGGGCTTCCAATTGGGGTTGCAATACCACCAATGTTTGCGCCAAAGGCGATTGCGATAGCAAGTCCAACTTTGAAGGGATCATCTTTTTTAAAGGATGCCAAGAGTGGAGTTACTATCGAGAGCATCATTGCTGTAGTTGCTGTGTTGGAGAGCCACATAGAAAGGAAAGCGGTGGTGATGAGAAAGCCAAGTAGTATGAAATATGGTTTGGAGCCGAAGAGATTTATTAATTTAGAAGCTATTTCTTTATCGATTTTATATTTTTT
Organism: Candidatus Caenarcanales bacterium; assembly: GCA_022447685.1. Classification (GTDB taxonomy): domain Bacteria; phylum Cyanobacteriota; class Vampirovibrionia; order LMEP-6097; family LMEP-6097; genus DT-14. The sequence continues at coordinate 41,825 of JAKVAO010000010.1, forward strand.
GAATACTGCTGCAAGTATAAAACCTCCCAGGAATAAGATGATTACCGGGCTTGCGAAGGGCGATAGATATATTTTGTAATTGCCAAAGAGGCTAGATTCGGTACTTGACAGGAAAAGAATTTCAAGGATTATAACTAATAGCGATGTTACATAGAGCGGAACTATTTCTAGTGCCCAGAGTAAACCTGCAAATATCGCTATAGCAAAACATTTCTTGGCTTCAAGAGGGCAGGATTCTGGAAGCAAAAAAGCTAGTAAAGCTGCAAAAACACTAAAAAGCAAATGTAAGCGTGAATTAGCTAAAATTTTTTTTAGACCAGACATATCAAATATCATATGATATTTGATATGTCTGATTTTGTAACTTTCTATGCGTTTTGATGTATTAAGCCTTTTCCCAGATATTATCGACTCCTATACCAAGGAGAGCATAGTTGCAAGCGCTATAGCTCAGTCTAAGATTGAGTTGAATACTTATAACCCACGTGATTATAGTCAGGATAAACATAAAAAAGTCGATGATACTCCTTATGGCGGAGGTGCTGGAATGCTTCTACAGATTCAACCGTTTTTGGACTGTTTTCTTGATCTTGCTGCTAAATCCAGCTCTGGTCTTGAAAAATTACAGTTGGAGGACTATTATCCAATATCCAATGAAGCTCTAAGCTTAAAGTCTGAGCTTTCTTTAAATTCTGTTCACCCTGAATCACGAGATTATGAAGTCATTATGTTCTCTCCTCGTGGGCAGCGTATGACTCAGGATTTGGTATATTCCTTAGCGAGTAAAAAACAATTAGTAATGATGTGTGGGCGCTATGAAGGTTTCGATGAAAGGCTGCGGAATATTGTAAGTTTGGATGTTTCACTTGGTGACTTTGTTTTGACTGGAGGTGAATTACCTGCGCTTACCCTTATAGATGTTGTTACTAGAGTGCTTCCCTCTGTACTGGGTGACGATCACAGTTCTGTCGCTGAAAGTTTTAACTCTGCTCTCGATATTTTGGAATTAGATCTGGCTGATTTTACTAAAGCCGAAAAAAAAGAATTGCTAGGGGACTTAGCGAAGTATGGGGTGAAAGATTTGGATGAATTGGCTTCAATTAAACTACTGGAATATCCTCATTTCACCAGACCTGCAAACTTTAGAGGCTACAAAGTGCCAGAGGTATTAAGTTCAGGGGATCATAAAAAAATTGCGATATGGAGGTTAAAAGAAGCGTTTAGGTTGACTTATATGCTTTACTTATAGAATGGATTTATTTCAAATCTTTGTTCTTGGAATTGTTCAAGGGCTAACAGAGATGCTTCCTATTAGTAGTTCAGGGCACTTAGTACTTTTCCCAAAGTTACTTGGTTGGACTGATCCTGGGCTGAATGTCGATGCTTTTTTGCATTTAGGAACTCTTGCTGCTATTTTGATATATTTCTGGAAAGACCTTTGGAACCTAGTTCTAAAGAAAGACCAAAGAATGATTTTGCTTTATATTGTTCTGGCAACATTGCCTGTGGTTTTGATAGGTTTTACTTGCAAGCATTATATAGAAACGTCTCAATTATTACGTTCTACTAAGTTTATAAGTTTCACCTTGATCTTCGTTGCAATATTGATGTGGTTTTTTGATAGAAAGCTGGAGTCTCAATCTAATTTAGGCTTAGAGGCTCAGTCTGAAGATGAAATCCAAACAATGTCTCTTATAAAAACTTTGTTTATTGGCTTTGCTCAGTGCTTTGCACTGCTCCCAGGAGTTTCTAGATCTGGTATCTGCGCTGTAGCTGGTATCGCTCAAGGGATGAGTCGTGAAGCTGCAATTCGCTTTGCTTTTCTACTTGGAAGTCCAGCTATAGCTGGTGCAGGCTTGCTTGCAACTAAAGATATGCTGGAGAATTACATCAATAGTCCTGAAATATATAGTTTTAGTCACGATTTGCCAGCTTTGCTGGCTGGATTCATTAGTAGCTTTGTTTCAGGTTTATGGGCAATAGATTTTTTGATTAAGTTTCTAAATAAGAATACTTTTACTGTTTTTGTTGTTTATAGAATTTTACTTGGTTTAGTTGTTTTGTTTGTTTGAAGTCTACTAACCAGGTATTGTGTAGTCTTCTAATATTCCTCTTAATGGACCAGTAATTTCCTGATTCGATTTGAAAGACGTTTGTTGCAATAAATCTCTAGAAATTTGTTCTAGGTCTCCTTGTTTACTGAAGAAGATATTTTGAAGCTTGGGTTTTTCGCCTCTTTCTATTTCTGTTAAATTTATTGCATTTATCGATGATGGACTCCGACTCACATAAGGGTATTTATTTATATCAATTAGCCATATATTAGAGTTGTCATCATTTGTTTTAACAAGTACTTGTGTGCTTAAGATCTTTCCAGCTAAGTCTGTTGTTTCATTATTCTCAAAGTTTCTCGAGTTTAAAATTTTTAGATCTTGTGATAACAAATTTTGCAATTCTGAATTTATATAATTTTGTTTGAAAGTTTCTGTATCGATATTGTTGTCTTTAATATAGTTGCTGAAGTCAAATGTTTTATATTCTTGGGAACTATTATCAATATCCGGTTTCATTTTGAATATTGCCTGTAAAAGTTTGAGCGAAGTGGCGGTTTGCTGTTTTTGTTGTTCTAGGATTTGTGCAAAACGTTCCTCATTGGTTTTTTGATTTGTGTCAATCTTATTAGAGAGACTTTGTATTGCTTTCATTGCGTCATTAATCGTAAGTTCAGGCATAAAATAAATAGTACATGCCTGAACTTACGATTAATATTTTTTGAATGTTTTTATAAATTACCTAAATAAACACTAAAAAACCTGAGTAACAGACTCAATCTTACCTGGTAATTCAGACAATAAAGCTCTCTCCACACCCATTTTCATAGTCATAAGTGAACTTGGGCATGTACCACAGGCGCCAACCATTCTTAATCTAGCGTCACTGCCAACTATGTCTACAAGTTCAATATTGCCACCGTCAGCCATAAGAGATGGTCTGATTTTGTCGAGTACTCTTTCTACTTCTACTCTTAAGTCACCATCTTCGCCAGTGCTTTCTACTTGAGGTGGAGCATTGTCTTCTGCCCATTTCTGCATGTTTTCAAGCTCTTCTTTGATAGTTTCTTTAACTTCTAAGTGAATATCTTTCCAGTTGATTTGTTCGTCTTTGTCTATAGTTACGAAATTCGACATTATGAAAATTCTAGTTAAGCCAGAGATGCCGAAAAGTCTAGTTGCAATAGGATTTTTTGCTTCTTCAGCTTCTGCTGCTGTTTCATAGCTAAGTGACTTCGCGTAGGGGAATAAAGTCTCGCTGCAGATGAATTTCAAACTGTTAGGGTTTGGAGTATATTCTGCTCTTACGGTTACGTTTAAAGTGCTCATATCTTAATTATATAGTTTTTTCTAAAGATTTGCTTAAGGCTTATATCAACTAATTATCTAAATTTATGGAGATATGTGTGAGTTATGTAAAATGAACATTAAAACTATTAATACTCAGGAAAGCGAGGATCATGACCTTCGCCATAATCATCCTCATCTTCTTCGCCGTAGCCTTCATCAAAGCTCTCAAACTCAGGTTCATCTTCATTTGGATTATTTACAGGCTCAGTATCTGTGAAGCTATTGCTGATATTTTCTTCCTCATCATCAGAGTTTTCTTCACTATCAAATGCTTCTTCGCTGAAATTACCTAAAATTTCATCATCTTCAATTTCCAGCTTGAATTCTGCTTCTTCCTTCTCTTCTGGCTCTTCTTCAAAATTCAAGTCGACGCTATCGCTATCATCTTGCTCAGATCTAACAATAGCTTCAAGTTCGTCTATGTCCTGATTTTCCATTTCAAGGATTAAATCATCCATATTATCTTCAATATTAGCTAGCTCATCTTCACTAGGGTGATCCATATCTAAATTTGCATTAGTGTTATCTCTGATAGGGTCCATTGTTTCATCCTCGGCAAGTGTTTCTGCCGTAATATCTTTAGACCCAATTTCGTCTAAATCATTTAGGGGATTTTCCTCTATTGCTGCTAGATCAGCATTACTAGGTTCTAATTGATCTAGTAAAAAGTCTAAATCATTGTCGAGTTCATCCTTTGGCTCATTATCATTAACGAATAATTCCTCAAGGTCAGATAAAGTGATTTCTTCTAGATTGTTATGAAGGTTTTCTTGATCTGAATTATTTTCTATTTCTTCTTCTATTTCCTCTGTAACACTTTCTTCTTCTTGCTCTAGGTCTTTCTCTGCTACATCTGCTGCTTCGATTTCCTCTGTTTCATTCTTGTCTTCTATGACTTCGCTAAGTATGTCTTCTAGTTCACTATCTATTTCACTTAAATCTATGTCTGTATGTATGGTTTGCTTACTTAAATCTTGTTTTATGAAAAAGTCTTCATCTAGTTCATTCTCTTGAATGAGTGCTTCTTTGGATTCTTCGGACTCTTCTTTTTGAAGCTGATTTGAAGAGTCTTCAAGTTCTGTATCGCTTAAAAGAGTATCTGGTTCTTCTGTGAATATATCCTCTTCTTCCGCAATCGCCTCCGGCTCTTCAGAAACTGGTTCTAAGTCTTCTGCAATCGCCTCCGGCTCTTCAGCAATTGGTTCTAATTCTTCAACAATCGCCTCCAGCTCTTCTGAAATAGGTTCTAATTCTTCAGTAATCGCCTCCAGCTCTTCAGCAATTGGTTCTAATTCTTCAACAATCGCCTCCGGCT
>JAKVAO010000010.1:46637-56165 GCA_022447685.1 Candidatus Caenarcanales bacterium
ATAGGTTCTAATTCTTCAGTAATCGCCTCCAGCTCTTCAGCAATTGGTTCTAATTCTTCAACAATCGCCTCCGGCTCTTCTGAAATAGGTTCTAATTCTTCAGTAATCGCCTCCAGCTCTTCAGAAATAGGTTCTAATTCTTCAGTAATCGCCTCCAGCTCTTCAGCAATAGGTTCTGAGTCTTCCGTAGTCGCCTCCGGCTCTTCAGGAATAGGTTCTAATTCGTCAGTAATCGCCTCCTGCTCTTCAGAAACTGGCTCTAGCTCTTCAATAACCGCCTCCGGCTCTTCTGCAATAGGTTCTAATTCTTCCGCAATCGCCTCCGGCTCTTCAGTAATAGGTTCTAATTCTTCAGTAATCGCCTCCGGCTCATCACGAAGAGGCTCCTCTTGAGTAATTTGCTTAACAGCTTCTTCACTAGGTGCTTCTAATAATTTTTCTTCTTCTGGAATTTGATCTAGGAGTAAATCATCTTCATTATCAGTCTCAAGTAATTCAACTTCTTGTCCAAGATACTTCTCGAAAGCAAGTTTGATCGATTCTATCTGAACACTAAAGCTTGAATCTAGTTGTCCACCACGGGTCTCGATAATGCAAGAGCCTGGGTTTACGTTAGGGTTCTCTTCGAATGATAATCTTACTTCAGGATCAAGTATTTTAGTCAAGATTCTTTCTAATTCAGCCTCATGTGCCATGTCTGTAGGGCTTAAACTTATTTCAAGAAGTCCACCTTTTACGGTTACTTTTTTGACAGAGGATTTGACTTGTTCTTTGATGAGAGTGTCATCTAGCCTACTTTCTCGCTGTAGTATTTTGTTGGCTATATCCAGTGCAAGGCTGATAATAATAGGTTCAACTTCTGCTATAACCCCTTCTTTAGCGGTGTTGATAGAGTTGATGACATTTTCAAATTCATCACTTACTTGGTCAAGTCTTTGCTTCCCTTCTTGATAGCCCTGTTGCTGTGCAGCTTGCAGCGCTTGTTCAAACTGTTGTTTGAGTTGTGCTTCTGTTTCTTTTATCTTTTGCCATTCAGCTTGAACTTGGTCTGATAACTTTTTTTGCTCGTTTGCAAGTATCTCTTGCATTTGCTTTTCTTTATTGAGAAGCTCTTGGTTCTTTTGGTTAATTTCTTCGATTTTACTCTTGATTTCAAGCTCTGCTTCATTCCTGGATTGTGCAATCTGTTCATGGAATTCATTTAATAGTGCTTGTTTCTCTTGAGCAAGTTCGCCTTGCATTTGTTGGATCAAGTTCTGTTTTTCTTCAGGACTCAATTCTTCTTTGATGGTTTGAGTAATAACTTGTGGCGCAGGTTGATCAGCTGGGATTGCTTGCGCGTTAATATTTCCTGCTGCTTGAGCTGGATTTACTGGAGCGCCATGTGTAGTTGCTTGCATCTCATTTATTTGAGAGTGCATTGATAGTTTGGATGGGCTGGGGGTTTTTCTTTTTTTTGCCTTAATTAGCATTTTATTCAGATATGAAATTGTCGATTATGCGGGTGATAGAACTACTTAAGTTCGGTCTACCTTTTATATTCCCCAATTTGTAATCTAAATACTGCTGTACTACTGGTCTTTCTTGTTTTTTGAATTTTATGCACTGCTCAAACTGGGTTTCCTTCACAACTCCACTAATTAGATGAGAGAATTCGGGCCATGTTCTCGTGAAAAGTTCCCAATCTTCTTGGGTTAATTCTTTGTCTATATTTAAACTAACTTGAGTGATTCTACGAACTAACTCGTCTGGAAGTTGTTTGTAGATTGCTCTTTGGGATTCAGGGGCAAGTGACCTGAGTATCAGGGCAAGTGATTTGAGTTTTTTATTCTTTTTTTCCTCAGTTGCCATCATCACTTAATTTAATCGTCCAACCAAACCTCAATTTTCTTGGCTAGTAAGTCAGGTTTGCTACTTGCAACGTTCTGGAAATTATTGAGTAAAGATTCAAATTCAATTTCCTCTTTATTACTATTATCCATCAAGTTAGCATCATTTTGCATGGCAATTTGTCTTGGAGCCTGTCCCTCTAAGCTAGCAGGGTTTGTTTCCGCGAAGCTTCCTTGGTCATATGGAGATGAAATGCTTGCAGGATCAGCATTTGCACCAGGAGGAACAGTTTGATTCATCATTTCTTTAAGCAAAGCTTCTTGTTGTTTCAAAGCTTCTTTCTCGCCGAAATCGTCCTCCTCGTAGTCTTCATGAAGATCACTATAGTCATCTTCAAATTCGTTGCCAAGGCTTGGGTCTATATCTGTTTCTGCTCTACTTTCTTTATTGGATACAGAGCTTAAGAAGCTAAGTCCAAACAAACTCACAATCAATGCAAGCGCTATAAAACCAATTACTGTAATGGTCTTCATCCAGAAACCCATTTTTTCAAACCAACCGACATTTTCATCAACAGCAAGTGCTTGACTAGAGACATTGTCCTTAGCGTGTAAATCAACTATGGTAATTTTGATGTTGTCAGGGTTGATATTTGGTCCAATGATCGCGGCAACACTTTCTTGGAGTTGCTTCAGTGAAATCATGGATGGGATTGATTTGTCGAGTGCAAGTGCTACTGTGACATCAGTAACTCTTCCCGGTAAGTAAGTAATATATTTTTGCTCGAAGCTAGGTAAAAGAGTTTCATTCACAGAGCTGTGAGAATAATTTTTTCCATTAGCTGGTGCTGGACCTCTTTGCTTGACTCCATCTTGGTTTAGGTATTCTGTACCTGTCTGTCTTGAACCGACTGCACCTTCTGTATAAGTTGTTTCCTGCTGCTCCACCTTTTCTCTACTAACAGAAGCACTGACACTGACTTTATAGTCATCTGAACCTATCACTGCATCTAAGTATTTGGTTACTCTGTTTTTGAGTTTGTCGTTAATTTTCTCTATTTCATCTATGTAATCATCGATATCTGATTCATTATCATCCTGGTAGGCACTGTAGTTTCTACCAGTAGTGTCTACTATTGAAATATGTTCATCATCTATTCCTGGCACATATCCTCTTAGTATGTTGATGATACTTTTTACTTGTGATTTGGATAGTTCTTCACCATCGTTAGCTAGTTCGATTTGAACTGTTGCGGTTGGTGGTGTTTGGGTATCAGTGAATAATTGCTGTTCTGGGATATTGATTCTTACTATTGCAGCTCTCATTCCGTCCATTCTGCTGATGATCTTAGAGAGGTCACCGTTCATGGCACGAGTCAGTTTGATTCTTTTGTCGTAATCACTAGCTGCCCAGTCATTGGTGTCGAATAAGCCGTAGCCTTCATCTTCAAGTAGGTTAGTTCTGGATAAGGATAAATATGCTGTTTCTACAGCTTTTTCATAGACCTGGACTACGTATTCGCCCGGTTTTTCACCGTTCATTACTTTGGCCTCAATATTAACGGATTTTAGTTTGGCGATAATCTCGAAAGCTCTTGATTGGTCTAACTCTTGAACCAGAGGAACTAATTTACCTCGGTTTTCGTTCTTTTGTTGGGCTCCCATGTATATAAAAGTAATGAGCAATACCGCTATTACTGAAGCACCAATGATGGCGTAGATCCTTTTTTGTGGATCAGAAATAATATCATTAATAAAACCTTGTGGCGTGCCTGCTGCTGCAGCATTATCAGGAACAGCTGTCTCTGCTGCCTGTTCGTTTGGGTTGTCGGTTACTACTTCACCTGCCATTACTACTAACCACTATCCAATATACCCAAAACAAGGTATAAGATAACAATAAAAACGTTATGACTCTTACTTAAGTCATAATTTTTACGAATATGTAAGTGATATGGGTTTATACTTGCATGCTTACTAATTTCTCGAAGCCACCAACTACTTTTTGAGTTAGTGATGAAATTAGCTTGAATGCTACTTCTGATTTACCTAATGCAACCATAACTTCGTGAATATCTACATTTCCTTTGGTCACGGCATCGATAGATAACTGCTCTGGACGAGCCATTACATCGTTTGCCTTGCCGAGCATGCTAGTTAGTGTTTCACCGAAGCTTTGTCCCTCTACTACATTGTATTCAGCCGCACCCTGTATTGTCGGTTTTGGTGGGCTCACTGGAGCTTTGGGCATTGGTATGAAGCCGTACTGATTTCCTTGCATAAATTTCCCCTTACGCTGTACTTACTGATACTAGTTAATCCAATAAAAGTTAAGGATTGGTTAGGTTTTTTTTATTTAATACTAATCTTGCTACTTAAGTTTGTTATAATTTCTTGAGTCAAGGAGGCACTGGAATTTTATTTTCAGTTTGCACTACCTAATTCTTACGTTTAAAAGGAAGGTTATTGGAAGAATGGCAGAATTAGAAACATTAGGTTTAGCTCTTAGCGCAGGTTTAGCGGCTTTAGGAGTAACTGGTCCAGCGATTGCTGTAAGTAACGTTGCTGCAAAAATGCTCGAAGGTTCAGCTAGACAACCAGATCATACTGGAGCTTTATTCACTAACGCGATTATCTTTGCAGGTATGGCTGAGGCACTTGGTATTCTTGCTTGGTTAGTTTCGTTCCTAATCTTTAGTAAAATTGGTGCATAATAAGGAATTAATTAAGTGATATCAGTTGATTTTACTTCAGTTATATTTTTGCTTAGTTTTTTAGTCTTCCTCTTTTTGTTGGATCTATTTTTCTTTAAGCCAGTTGCCGCTAGTTTGAAAGCTAGAGAATCTGGCGTTGACCAACAAAAAGAGGACTTAGACACTATCCACGATGATATAGAGGCTAGAATATCTGAATTGGAGAATGATAAGACCATTATTGGAGCTAAGCAAGAAGCGAATTCTATAGTTGCGAAAGCAAGAAATGAAGCGAACAAAGAAAAACAAAAGCTGGTCGAGAAGTCTTCTAACGATATGAGTATCAGAGTTGAAGAAATGCTCAACGCGGTAGAAGATGATAGAGAAGAGATATTCAAAAGTTCTGAGAAGTATATTTCTAAGCTAACTGATCTTATGAAGGGACGTTTAGAGACTATGCTTAAGAAGAGGTCTGAGAATCTTAAGGATAATAACCCAAGTTTAGTGTAATGAGTGAATCAAGTTTAGATGTAGTAAAGGTAATTTTAGATAGTAATCTTTTAAATTTTGCTGTCGTTGTAGGTTTAATCCTTTATTATTTCCCTAAGACTATTAGGAAATTAGTTCTCGAGAAAAGAGAAGATATTCAAAGTAAGTCTAAGCGCTATGAAGAGCTTAAACAAAAGCACGTTGAGAAGTTATCTTTATTAGAGGCTAAGGTTAGCTCTCTCAACGTTGAGGCTGAGAAGATTGTATCTGAAGCTGAAGATGCAGCGAAGTTAATTCGCAAGAATATTTTAGCTGCAGCAGAGAAAGAAATCGAAGCTATGAAAGATGTGGCTATGAAAGAAATTGAAATCCATAAGAAGCAGGCTTTTGAGCAAGTAAGAGAAAGTTTTGTTAACTCAGCTACTGAAACCGTAGAGAATATGTTTCTTGAGCAGATCAAATCTGGAGAGGATACGAAAAACATAGCAGCTTTCAAATCTTTAGAGCCTGTTAATATAGGTTAATATTTATGAGTATACTTAATTTAAAAAAGATAGCTTCTAAATACGCAAGTGCTCTTGCGGAGATATCTCTTGAAGAGAGTGTTATCACAGAATTGAAGCTTTTAGAAGAAATATTTAATACTGAGAAATGTTCTTTATACCTTATCAATCCTGATATTTCATTAGATGATAAGAAGAAGACTCTTGCAGATATTGTTAACAATAAACTATCTAAGCCTGTTAGTAATTTATTATTTTTGATGCTTGAAAAGAATAGAACGAATGCTATTCCTTTCTTGGCTGAAGCGTATAAGAAACTTTATTATGAACTGAAAGGTATAGTTATTGCAGACGTTGCAGCGCCTACACCTCTAGATTCAGAAGAACTTGCGATGATTAAATCTGAGCTTGAGAGAATTACTGATAAGAAAGTTCAATTCGGTAATATCACTTGTGATGAGTCTTTACTCGCTGGTCTTAGAGTAACTATAGAAGATAGAAGAATTGATTTCTCTATCAAATCTAGTTTAGATTTACTTAGAAAACAGCTATTAGCATAGAATCATCTCCTGCTTATTCGGATTTGATTGGTTTAGGATATAATTATCATTGCTTATGAAAATTTATATAGCTTCAGATCATGCTGCTTATGGCATGAAAAAAGAGATTATCGCTGATTCAGTTTTTGAATCTATTGACTTTGTTGATTTAGGTTGTGAGTCTGAGGATTCTGTTGATTACCCAGAATACGCTCAGAAACTCTCCAGAGAAGTTTTAGCCGATAAGGGTTCTCTGGGGATTTTACTGTGTGGATCGGGTATTGGTATGAGTATTAGCGCAAATCGCTTTCCTGGAATTAGAGCAGCGCTATGTTTTAGTGAAGATTATGCTCGTCTTAGTAAAGAACATAATAATGCTAATGTTCTGGTTTTAGGTGCAAGATTTCTTGATTTAGAGCAAGCCAAATCTATTATTCAAACCTGGCTTAATACTGAATTTGCAGGTGATAGACACCAAAGAAGGCTTGATTTAATAGATTCTTCAGTGGCAAGGGACTAAGTCCTAATGCTATGATATGTGCCTATATGAGCAGGTATGTTCTTTCTGTTTTAGTAGATAACGAATCTGGTGTTCTAGCGAGAATATCAGGACTTTTTAGCCGTAGAGGTTATAACATTGAGAGTTTAACTGTTGGTCCATGTGAGCTTGAAGGTTTGAGTCGTATGATCATAGTTACTAAAGACGGCGTTGAACAGATTAAGAAACAACTCAATAAATTGATTAATGTTATTAAAATAACAGACTTGAGTGACTTACCTTTCGTCGATAGAGAGCTTGCAATTATTAAAGTATCTTCAAGGCAACATAGAGCTGAAATCATAGAAATAGCAGATCTATTTAGAAGTAGAATCATCGATGTCTCAGAAGAATCTTTAATTGTCGAGATAACTGGTGATACAGAGAAGATCAACGCCGTAATTCAATTACTCACTCCTTACGGTATCAAGGAAGTTGCGAGAACTGGATCTGTTGCCCTGCTTCGCGGTAAAAAATCTGCAGCTAGAGTTTAATTCTTCGTAATTACTATTGGTTAATGAATATTTGTTGAATATTCTATATATTTTCCTTTTCTTAACTGAATCTTAAGTTCTATTTGATTAAGTCATTAATGAGAAGCCAAAAAACTTAAGGGAAATACATGAGTCAAGAAATTAATCTAGCAGTTTTAAAGGAAATCACATTTAGCGCTCTCAAAGAGGAGATGTTAAATGATAATGATGAAGATACGACTATTATCGATGAAATATCGAGTTTACAGGCAAGTCATGATGTTTTAAAGGTAGATGTTGATCAGCAATTAGCTTTGATTTCAATGTTAAATGACCTTGCTGTCATTGCTGAAAATTTAGCAGAAAAACAGAAGAAAGACGCGGACAGTGAGCAAAAGAAAGAATATCAGGAAAAGTTTCAAAAAGTCCAACAGACTATAATGAATGAAATTGATGTTCCAGAAGAATTTGTTCAGTTGTTACAGGTAGCTTCAGCTGGTGGAGTCGAGGCTCTAGGACAGGTTGCGACATGGGCTCGTAGAACAGCTAAAGAACTTAGAAATGATGAAGAGTTTAACCAGAAATTAGATACTCTTCAATCTCAAGAAAAAAAATTACAAGATTATTCAAAAATTGCGATGAATAATAATACGCAAGAAGATAGTAGATTTAGCCTTAGAAAGAGACTTAATAAAGCTTTTAGAACGAACTCATCTGAAGAGGAATATCGTTTGCAACTAACTAGGTTAGAGAGAACAAGACAGGAGGATATGTAAATGGCAGTACCACCAGCAGGGGCGGCGATCAACCCATCGATAGAACATGCAAAGTCTGAGTACTTTATTGAGCTTAATCAGGCGCTTTTGACTGATTTAGAGAATCAGATGTCGGAATTTTTGGCTTTGGATACAGATCTTGCAAGAGCATCAGCAGCAGATATTAGGGTTCAGATTTCAATTACCAAGTCACTAATAGGTTTCTGGAGAAATGAGGCTTCGTTCTGGAAATCAGAAATTGATGAAAATAAAAAAGATATTTCACAAACCAATAAATTAGCAGCTGGTACTGGTTAATACCTAAGCTGACTTTGTTTTACATTTACAGAAAAGACTTGAAAAGCTTTGTTAGAGAGACCGAAGCCAACAGGAGGATATGTAAATGGCAGTACCACCAGCAGGGGCAGCGATCAACCCATCAATAGAACATGCAAAGTCTGAGTACTTTATTGAGCTTAATCAGGCACTTTTGACTGATTTAGAGAATCAGATGTCAGAGTTTTTGGCTCTGGATACAGATCTTGCGAGAGCATCAGCAGCTGATATCAGAGTTCAGATCTCGATTACGCAGCTGGTACTGGTTAATGACTATCTTAATTATTTAATCCCAAAAGACTTTCAGCATCTGATTTATCTACATTTGCTTGAAGTTCAGGACTATAATAAGCATATCTCTTCAATCTCCGCTCTATACTTCCTGTCTGTACTGTGGCTAACATTGAATCCGCTTCTACTTCTTCCATACTATCACTGAGAGTATCTCTCATAGTTTTAAGGTTGGCTAGCATTTGTCCAATATCATATAAATCTTCTTCTGTAGCAAGGTTAGTCTCACCTGATAACGAAGCTAAAGTTTCAGATAAGGAAATATCAGCTAAAGCTTCAAAGGTTCTAGCTGCAAGGCTTACAGCTTCATTACTACTTTTTGCTAGGTTTACAGAGCTTTGTTCTTCACTCATGAAAACCAGATTATCTCCAGAAATGTCTATTTGTTTATTGCTATCTATACCGAAGTCACTACCTTCGCTTAGATTTGCGTCACTTACTCTACTTTCTCTTCTAACTTCTGTTACTGGTTCAGTACTTTTAGCTGAAGCTAATACGTCGCTTTCATTGTTCGTGAAATCGAGAGTAACTTGACCAGTTGTTCCGCCACCTAAGAAAGTATTAGTAAAGTTTCCACCAAAGATTTTTCTACCGTCAACTCTGTAGCTAGCTAGATACTGTATCTCAGTAACAAGCTCGTTGATTCTGAGTTGGTCTCTGTCTCTGGTGTTGCCAGCAGTATTACCCTCTAAATTTTTTGCGATGAGATCTTTGATCTCATTAAGATTAGTTTCTATCTTGTTTAAGTTTTCATTTGCCTGAGTTAACTCTAAATTCGACTCAGATGATACTTTTTTAAGAACTTTGGCTTCTCTTAGCTTCGTAACTTCTTGGTTATATGTAGCTATTTCGGCTGCGTTTTTTGTGAACTCAACCTTATTGGTATCACGTATTCTTTCTCTTTCTAAAGCTTTTTGTATTTGTTTCTGTTCTGCTCTTGCAGCCAGGTCTACATTGCTGATAGATGATATCTCCACTAAGTGCTTCCCCCTTTACTTAGTAATCTAAAACCCACATGATATGCTAGCACCAGCCAGCATGAAACGAATAAGTTTAGAGAAGTTGATCTAAAAAGTCCAAAT
>JAKVAO010000100.1 GCA_022447685.1 Candidatus Caenarcanales bacterium
ACTCGTCCTCATCCAATAACGGAGCATCTAAATCGATTTCTACACCTTCAATCAACACATCAACGTTTTCTCGCATAATTGCTGATAACGGTTCTATTCTTTCAGGATGAGCCTGCATATCACGCGCTATGAATGATAAGAACTCGCCAAGTACAGGATCGCTTTCTTGCACTGCTGCACGCGAAATAACAACGCTGCCATCAGATTGAATCGTGTATTTAATTTTATCTTTTTTACCTAAGTGCAACGCCTTACGAACAGGGCTAGGCACCGTAGTTTGAAAACGGTCTGTCAATGTTGATTCAGTTTCTAAAACAACTTGTGCCATAACAACCTCTGTCTTTTATTTGCTTCATTAGCTTTGATTTTAGTACGAACGAACAGGCAATGCAAATGCATTACCCTTTAAAAATGAGCTAGAAAATACTCAAGTTGCTTAATGCTGTAAGGGGGACTTGTCTAGACCTCAGCTAGCTGAGTGTGCGCTCATTCCCTTACGGTGTAACATGATACAAAGCACCTGCAAACTCTAATCGTAGTGGCCTAGCCATCCTTTCACGTATCAATCTTGGTTAGTTAATAACTAAAAATTAGGCTTCAATATGCTAAAGGGCAAAAAGAAATACCTGAGCCTATTGGTTAAATTAGCAGATAAAAGAAAATCAGCTCCCGCTGGCTTTCGTTTGCTTGGCTTAGGTTGCTCCCAAGTTGAAGGGGCAACTTAACTAGAAGTTAATTACACTGTTTCCTTGCTGATCTGTTATTTATTATCCACAACTACAACATCTTCAACTTTTAAATAAACCAATACTGGTACCTTTCTTCCAGCCTTTTCATATTGAAACTCAATTTCTTGCTCTTTGCTTATTAACTTCGAAACTTGAGAGCAATCAACATTCCACAATTTTGAAGTAAAGTTTATTGGAGATTCAAACTCCTTACTTACTACTCGTATATTTAATACGTTACTTGACCTCCAAATATCTTCACAAGATATGTCGGTCACTTTCCCTGTAGCAAGATAGTACTTCCTACCTTCTCCACAAGAGATAATAAAACAAACAAATAAAGCTATAGTAATTAATCGAATCAATTTTCTGAACCCCCCGTTGTGCAGCATTAACGCTATAAGCTGATAAGTATGCGTTTGCAGCGCTAGAGGCGCTAATAGTTTGGTTAACACTTAATGCTCTGAACATATTTGTTGTAGCACCAGCTCCAGTTAAAGCTCCGGGAACGTTTACGCCAATAGCCGCAGCTTGCCTCGCAGTTTCTGCATCCATGCCAGCCCCCATGAAAGCTTTTTCGGTACCTCGCTGTACTGGATCATACCCAGTTGTTTGCTCCAGCATATCACTAGCTCCTACTGTTGCAGCAGTGGCGGCTAAGGCACATCCGGCCCCAGCAGTAAATGCACAAGTTCCCGCACCTGCTATTGCGACAGTATTGACAGCAGTTCTAGCAGGGTCTTCAGCTAAAGAACTCATTGTATTAGATATACCGTTACCAATATCGCTCATTACCCCTTCTATTGAACTTCTAAGTTGAGCCGCTCCATCAGCAATACTTCTGAACCACTTAGCCAGTGGAGCATCAGGTGATTCAAACTTAGGGTGGTTGGCGTCATTATACGCTTTCATGAATGCAGCAGTTAAAGCACCGTTAGCAAATTTACCTCCTGTAACCTGAGTAACTGTACCACCGACAACAGCAGCAACAACTCTTGCCCCCGTATCCTTGAAGGCTGCATAAATCTTGCCTCCTGCCATACTTGATACGCCTGCGGCAGCAAAACCATGTCCAAACTTACCGCCAGAAAGGACACTGCTTATTCCCCCAGCCATCCCTCGAATAAGTCCTTTTCCAAGTATATTTTGTATCCCGTTATTGGCAATTAACTCACCAGCACCGAAGAAAAGCGCCCCGCTAAATGCACCAACTAATGCCCCCTTTAGAGAGCCAGTTGCAACATAACCAGATAATGCACCACCTGCAATTGCCCAAGCTAACCCAGCTCCAGCAGTCATCACTGTAATGCCTATTTGAACAATCGTTTTCCAATACTTTTTCACAAACTTTTTGAGAGATTTAAAGAAATACCCACTCGGATCTGTATAGCTCATCGGGTTATTTAGAACATACGAATAACGGTTGTAGTTCTGGCTATTCATTGGAGCCTGAATATGTGGGTCAGCTTGAAGGAATCTCCCCAAGGTTGGATCGTAGATCCGACCGTTCATATGGATAATACCTAAATCCGATATTTCTTTGTGACCTGTATAACCTTTACTTTCCACGGGGCTTTGTTGATTCAACAAAGAAACTAATGAGCTACTAGTATAGAACCGATTTTGTTTCCCCCACGCATCATAGTTTATGTGCTGAATAACACTGCCATTCGCGTCTGTTACCGTCACGGTAAAGCCTAGATGGTCCTTATGCGTATATAAAGTTTTACTTTGCTTAGCATCCGTACTGTCAATTACTACAGTATTCCCAACATAGTATTTGTGTTCAACATTTCCTGAAGGCAATGTTGAACGCTCATATAGCCCTTTGAGATATAATGTTTCCACACATGGGTCAGGTCTTTCCTTTTGCCACTATCTTACTTACACGCGAATAGTGTAATTGAAAATAATCACCCAATTCTTTTTTTTGCTCGACAAATAGCGTAAATTTTCGGCTTGCTATCGCTTTAGATTTGCCAAATTGAAGTAACACTTTGCCGATTTAAATCCATTCTGAAGTTTGTGCTTGCCCATCGTAAAATGCCCTACACGTTGAGAACTTCTATTAGACCATTGCTTATAAACAATATTGGACAAGATTAAAGGCAAAAAGAAAGACCCTATTAATTCTTTGCTTTTATCATCTTGAAAATTCAACAAGCTTCCATTTCTTTTTATAAGGATAATAAAGTTGTACACCATTTTCAAAGATTAAAACTATAGAATTATTCGCAGAAAAAAACTCTTCAATACCAAATAAACCATGTATTGATTGGAAACTATTAAGTAACTCATCTTTATAAAGCTCTTCTTTATCTCTAGGCCGTGATTTTATAGCCTGGAGATGAGTCAAGGCTTTTTCTATTGAAAGCTCAGATACTAACTTAGATTCACCGAACACTTTAGTCCCCGAACAATTTCTATACAACTTTGATAGGCCGGTATATGAAACCTCATTACAGTTATTAATTTCTTTTAACTCATTTTCGCTTGCACACAACTGTGCACTAATACTGATTAATATTAGTCCAACAAAAAGCTTCATTATACTATCTCCGACCATAATGAGAATTAATTAGTAAATACCTTTCATCTGAAAAGGTATGCTCAAACTATTCAGGTTTCGACCAAAAGCTCATCTGAATAGATTGGATATTCCACATTGTTGATATATTAAGCACACAGGGTCATGTCTTGCTTTTTGCCACTACCCGACTCGCGCTTGAGTAGGAGTAATGAAGCTTAAGATGATCATCCAACTCTTTTCTTTGCTCAACAAATACCGCAAACTTACGCCTTGATGTTGCTTTAAATTTTCCAAATTGAAAGAACATTTTGTCGATTTAAAGCCATTCTGGAGCTTGTACTTTCCCATCACAAAATGCTCAGCATTTTGATGACTTTTATTAAACATTGCTTATATATGACATTGGACGAGCTAAAAACCAAAAAGAAATACCTGACCCTATTTGTTTTTTCGTTAAACTTTACTCAGCCTCTAGCTTTTATGTTTCTCCAATTAATTTTTTTGTTCCACTTGAAGCTTATAGGCACCATTTTCTGAAACTATTAAGCCTATACCATTACTGTAAATACAATCAGTTACTTTTCTATTTTTGCCATAAATACAAGATTTTGACTTTACAGTGTACCTTCCTTTTGGAGGTTTTATATACTTTCCATCGTTGTAAAAAGCAAAACTATTAAATAATCTCTTAAAATTATAATTTTTTGAAAATGGATCATCACCTTTTACTTTCTGCTCTGATGGAGAAATGCACCTTGAATTCAAATGAGTATAAGATAAGTACATATTTAATTTTTCATCCACAATATAAAAGTCAACCCCTCCAATAGGGCGTAAGCATAGATTACGATCATCCATATCATTTCGTTCTAAATTATCAGAGCTTAAAATAGTTAAAGTTACTGTATCTCCATCTAACTTTTGGAGTGCTAATTCTATTTCTTGAGAGTTGGCCATTGTTGTAACTAATATAAGAAATATTATGATTTTAGGCATATTTAAATCTCTTGCTTTCCAATAGTTATTATCATCTTTTAAAAAGCTTCTCTTATCCTTCATGCTATCTCGGACAAAGTTCATCCCCTATTACTGAGACCCATAACTTTAGAGTTTGACAGCCCCCATTGATAAGCCCTAATTTCATTCCAAAACCATGGGGGCAGGCCTTTCATTTTGCCACTATCTGACTTTGTGCTTGTACATCGTAAAATGCCCAACATTTTAATGATTCTTATTAGACCATTACATAAACACACCATTTGATTCGTAAAAGTAAAAAAGAAAGACCTGAGCCTGTTTGTTTTACTAATAGATATCTTTAATCTCTTTTATAAACTTTGTAAGAACCAAAAAACTATGAAATCAGTTATCAATGTAGGCACTTGCAACTATGATACTTTTACCATCCTTAGATGGATAAAAACTGTTCCAGTTATCACCATCAAAGATAATCACTTGTCTATTTTGTTCATCTACATAAAGATTACGCTTTCTTGGTTTAGCTGTGATTTCTAATAGCACCGCCAGATCCATCCAAGCTTCAGAAATTTCATCACTGCATGTAGTAGATTTTTCTATATTTTTAATTTTATTAATCAAATCATCAAAATTAATCATATCGTGTTTAAATGAACGCCCATTGTTTATTGAATATTCAATTATCAAACGCTCACCTTTAAATTTTATAATCTCGAATTTATAAACTTCAACATCCAAAAAACCTCTACTTATAAAATCAGATTTTGCAGTTAATATTTCTTGTCCAAAAATAACCTTCTTCTCAACCTCAACTTTATATTTTTTAAATATACCTTCAATATCTGTTACATAATCAATATCAATAAGCCTTACAGCTTCCAGTGACTTTTCACACGAAAAAGCAGGGAAAGCTATTATCAAAAATAAAAAAAACCTCACCAACATCACATAGTTTCCCCTCATTTTTGAGCTATATCTCTTATACATGACATTTCAATTTCATTAATAGTTTTCATGAAAGAGTTTGATTTATAATAGTACTGATCTGCAGTTAAGGTAGCACCCCAAACTCCTAGTATCCCCCGAGCTTGAACCATAGGGGTCAGGTCTTTCTTTTGCCACTAACCGACTCGCGCTTGAGTAGGAGTAATGAAGCTTAAGATAATCACCCAACTTTTTCCTTGCTCGACAAATAGCGCAAATTTTCGGCTTGCTATCGCTTTAGATTTGCCAAATTGAAGTAACATTTTATCGGTTTAAATTCATTCCGGAGCTTGAGCTTTCCCATCACAAAATGCCCAACACGTTAAGAATTTCTATTAAACATTGCTTATATATGACATTGGACTAGCTTAAAGGCAAGAAGAAAGACCTGACTCTATTGGTTTGCATCCTAAAACACTACTTTTTGACACTCAACTCAAAAATCAGGTTTTCATTTCCTTCTCTAAGGTAAGCAATTTTAACAACTCGCCCCTCTTGGATTGTATCTGAATCATGCTTTCTATTCGCAAAAAAGGAGTTTTCAGTTCCGTAATCATTGTACTTAAAGCGTACTCCATCGACAGTAAAAACCTCTTCTCTACTATTTCTTTCAACAATTTGAATATCTTCAATAGCTCCTTCAACTGTAGAATAATTTCCAGAATCTATGTCATTAGATTTTAATACTAGGCAATAAAATGACAGTGACTGCATTACAGAAAAGCCAAATAAAAATAAGAAGCCAAACCAGAAGTTAACTTTCTTTTCAAACTGTAGTTTATTTTCGTACCAGTATTTTATTTTCGGGCAGCACAATATTAGTAGAACAGAACAAACAAGTGAAAAATAAAACCCAAGCCTGGTGCCTGAAAAATCAGACTGAAAATAAAGTTCATACATTAACTAAATCTCCTATGGCTAATCTATGGGCCGAAGTTGCCGTATGAACCATGCTAGTTTCTTTTCCCCGAGCCAATATCGAACGAACACAAAATGGGTTCAGGCCTCTCTTTTTTACCTAAATTAAAGACTAAACTGAAGTGGTTATTATGATTTAGAAGGAAAATGTAGCTCGACCTCTTTGGATAGATAAAAGCTACTTACCATTATTCTTTATTTTTAAAGCTTAAATCATTATGACAAAAAGCATCTATTAAACCATCACTATCCGCTTTATTTATTTTTGCTTCTTTAGGGAGCTCTATATACAAATAATCATAGTTATATTTACCTTCATCAGTCATTCGATTAAGTTTATATCCAATCATGAATTTATCACCTCCACTGTAATCTAAAACTGATATGTTACAATGAGTTGTGTAGTTAATCGAAAATACTAATGAAGCTTTAGCATCTTCGAATTCATCATAGCTCCCAAATAGAGGCACTGAGAAACTATCTATTTCCCCAACGTACTTATAAAAAACTTCTTGTTTGTCAAAGGATGACTCTCCATCGGTATTGACAATTTTGACAAATGTATCAATTGCAGGCTTAATTTTTTCAAATCTAATACTTGTATTAATAGCTTTAGAAAAGAACGCATTCTCCGCATTAAATCCATAAGCCAAGCAATTTGTTGCTGCAAAGGTATCACCAGCAAAACTGCTTAACAAGTTAGTGTCTTCACAATATTCTGATATGGGCTGTAACGCCATGCAAATGCCACTTTGGAATAAAAGGATAAAAATTAAATACTTCATAGTATCTCCACTATTTAACTTGAGTCTCTTCGATTAGCTCAGAAAAAAACTGTTACGTTTTTTGGCATAGTGCTTAACCATAATCCACGAAAGAAACACAAGAGCCGACTCCTAGCTCTGTTGAACTCCATTCAATTTTATTAAAAAAACCATAATGAAAAACATTACTACAATTGCTATAGATGAGTATTTAATGGCTTTACAAGCCCACACTTTGTCTTCCCGATAGGATTCAACTCTGAACAGCTTAAAACCATGATAAATTGCACCTGTTCCACTGTAGTAGTTTATGAAAAGCTCTTTTTTTGCGTATTTTGGAGCTAAGATAAACAAAACCATTACAAACAAAAATAAAACAG
>JAKVAO010000101.1 GCA_022447685.1 Candidatus Caenarcanales bacterium
TTTTCCCCTTATTATTTTAAGTCAACACACCTCTCAAGTTAGGTATTGCTTGTTTGATTTTTTCAGTCCACTATAATTATTCAAACTAGTGATGCACATATCGTTGATGCTAATGGTAACTGGAATAACCTTCAAGACGAATCTTGGGATGGTTATTTAGAAGATGCAAGTTTTGCTGACCAACATGGTTCTGCTTCTACTTTTTTTGAGACTGGGACTATAATGT
The DNA here is from genome assembly GCA_022447685.1 of Candidatus Caenarcanales bacterium. Taxonomy (GTDB): domain Bacteria; phylum Cyanobacteriota; class Vampirovibrionia; order LMEP-6097; family LMEP-6097; genus DT-14. The sequence continues at coordinate 227 of JAKVAO010000101.1, forward strand.
CTAATGATCAATTATCTGGTATACAGGGGCAAATAGATGCCTTGAATACTGATATTGCAAATCTTGAAACTCAAGAAGCTGAATTAACCACTTCTGTGCTGAACAAAAAGGTCTAGAATTATAAGAAAGAACAGGTGAACTAGGAATTGCTTTATGTCATAGTGAACTAGTTGATGATGAAGCATTTGAGGCTTTGCCAGAATCACTATATTTAAATGATTTGGAAGAGACAGCTATGATAGTAGGTAGCGTTACAGGTTTGATTAATAATAGTAATTTTGATGATGCTTCTATGGCTTATGAAGATATGGTCGCTGCTCAGATGAATACTACTAATTTTTCTCAAAGCTTAAATGATCTTGGTCAAGCTGGTAATGATATTGATCAAGCTATAATCAACAAGGACGCTGATGGGCTTAACACTGTTTTAGATGGAGTTACTGGCATTTTTAGAAGAATTGGGAGATGAATTTAAAATTGATTTTAGTGGTATAGTTGAGGCTGAATCTGCTCAGTTATATCAATTCTACAGCGGTTTTCAAGCTGATTTTAATCAACAAACTGATGATTTTCTGAACTCGAAAGATAATTTGGTTTTGGGGGACAGAATGCCTAATATCTAATTTAAAAAACAAAGTTTTTAGTAACTAAATATTTTCTTAATCTAAGTTTAACTTTAATTTGTTAAGGATAAGCTTAGGAGATTGAGGTTATATGGCTGTGATTCAAAGTGTACAAACACAGACTATTTCTGGTACAGGTGTAAATGCAGTTTCTGGTGTTGATAATACTGCTGCTGCTGCAGGTAATAGTGAGACTTTAAATAGAGTTAATGAAACTAAAAATGAATTACTTGGACCTGGTCCAGGTGATGGTGATATTGAAATCGCAGATTTAACTAAGGATGTTCTCGCTTCTGAAGTGGAGCTAGCTTCCAGCCAATACGCAGTTTATAGTGGTGAATTGGATCATTACAACACTGAGTTAATGGGAGTGCGTGGTCAGCTGGGTACTAAGGAAGCTGAATTAGCTGCGATGGAAGCTAAAACTCAAATTAAAACAGAGATTAATGCAAATGGAAATGCTGTATTCACTACAGGCGGTGGGTATCAGATTGAGACGGATGTCAATCAAGGTGGTAATAGTACATGGATCAGAAATCCTCAAGGTGAAACTCTAGCTCATATCTGGGGGGATCCACATGTTGATCTTAATTATGACGGTGTTGATGATTTTCACTTCGGTGATAATTCATCTTTCATATTAGGTGATGGAACGGAGATATTTTTAAATACTGAAAATGTAGCAGGTACAGATGCTGCTGGTGGTTACACACATAGTAAAGTCTTTTTAACTACTGGAGTATATGTTAAAGCTGGAGAAAATATTATCATGACTGGTGATGACACCAAGGATGATGGTAATAGAGAAACTAGCTTTAGAAACGCTGATGCTGGTGAAATGTTTAGAGGAACTGATGCTGATGGTGCTGCTTTATTTGGTATGGATGATCAAGGTGCAGCTCATATCTCAAATGGTAATGGTGGTTGGGATAATTTACAAGATGAATCTTGGGATGATTATCTAAATAACGCTGGCTTTGGTGGTCAAAGAGGTGGTGAATCAGGCTTTGAACCTGATCATATGCCAACTGCTGAAGAATTGCAGACACTTAAGGCGGAAATTGCAAGATTAGAGTCAGATGAAAGTGATCTTGTTGGAACTACTGCTGAATTTAATGGTTTGGTAAGTGGAGCAGATAGTAATTTATCTACTGCTAGTTCTGAATACGAAAGCGCACTCGGTCAAGATGATAGTGAATTCCAGGATACTCCTGATACTAGGTATGATTTAGATATAAGAACAGAAGGCTTGAAGAAAGGTTGGAATGAACTATTGGTTCATTTAAGTCAAAGTCCTATTGTTGATGAAGATATAAAAGAAGAACTTCAAAATAGCGGCGTTTTCCACGATGGAGTTAATGGTGGCAGAAGCCAAGATGAAAAATCTATAGAAAAACAATTAGGTACATACGATACACCAGGCTTAGTAGGGCTAGATGATGCTTTGAATGATGTCGAGGAAGATGCGGCTGTTGTTGCTGGAATTATAGAAACTAACGACTTATTCATAGATGGTGAATTTGAAGATATTGATCTAGATACTGAGGCTAGAGCAGATGCTGTAGCGAACGATGGCGTTGAAACAATCGAAAATAATGTTGAGACAACGGCTGACAAAAAAGAGAATAATAACGACCCATATACTAACACTGACGATGAGCAGGAAAATAATACAGTGGATCTTTAATTAGCTTATTTTAAAGCTGCTCTAATCAAATTTAGGTGGATTAACCATAGAAGTGAATAAGAATTCACTTAGGTCTGGTCTTTTATTATTACTAATATTAAATGTGCTTAGTGCACCCTTAAGCATAGTGAATAGACATACCCAGGCCATTGCTGCTAAAACTAATATAAATGTTTCTTGAATACCCATACGTATATAATAGCACATACGCAAGTATGGGTGCGTGGAAGCGTGCATGCCTCTCTTACTGGAATGCCGATAAGTTCAAGGTTGAATAATTGTTCAATATAACATTATATTATCTGAATCTGCGATGCTTATTTAGTAGGATTTTTGTTTACATTTTTCAAAATACGCGTATTATCTTGGATGAGTAAGGGCCTTTTTATTATAAGTTGCTTATTGATTTCTTTATTGCGTATTAGAAGATTTTATTACTGATCTAATTTGATCAATAATTAATGAATAAATGAATGTATAACTATATGTCCTTAGAATAATATCTAATTAATAAACTTATAAAATAGTTTGAAGAATCTAAAATTTACTTAGTGTTATATTTCTTCAAGTGCAAAGGCGCAAAAGTATTGTTGTCTTTTAAAAGCTTTGCTGAAGTATTAACGTAGTTTGAATTGTCTCTATCCGCTGGTGCGTCACCTGTTTTTCTTTTACTTTGATTTACGAATAAAGATTTGTTGTAGATTAGTTCATCTCTATCAAGTTTAGTTACAGCAGCCTCACTATTATCGATTATCTCGAAGTTAGGCTCATCATTGAGGTTTAATTTTTGAAAAATATTGTTGTTCTGATTCTCTTTCTTGTTAAGGTTATCGTGTACTTTATCTTCAATATTTCTTATTTCATCTTCATCTAAATTCTCAAGATACTCAGACAATTGATCCTGCTTATCAGCAGGGCTTTTTAAATTTGCACTATCGAATACATTCTTAGATTTTAAATTTCTATTAGATATCTCTGATGCGAATATAGATTTAACTTTTTCAACTTTATTTGAACTAAAAGCTTTATTCAAGTTTTCATTAGGCGATATTCTACTAACGGCTGAACCAGAAGACTCATAACGATTGGAGGAACCATTGCTTAGAGAGCTTAGTTGTTTATACAAGTCATTAAGTTCGTTATCAATATCAGCCATACTATGATATATATTCACATAATATGTTTTTTTTAAATAGGTTTTTTGTGGGAATAATCTTTTAGGTTAGCCAATTGAATCGGTATTTGCTCTTATAATCCCCATCGAACCTAAATTTGATAGATTCTTACCTGTATCTGACATATTGCCTCTTACAAAAGCCACAATGCTGTTAACTTCACCAGATTTTTCCGCTGTCAACGAAGCTTTTTCTTTAACCTCACTTGAACTTACTTTTTGTGATACGGGACCCGACAAAGCAGGGTTATGGTCAACACCTCTCTCAAGTTTCGTTTGATGTATTATTCTCTCTAATCTTTTATGTGACATAGTATGTTTTTCCTCCGAAATATTTTTGTATATCTATATAAAGAATCTCCTTGATATTTTTTGATATAAATTTTGATATTTTTTCATAAATTTATTAATTTCGTCCCAGGATAGTAAAAATCCAATATACCTTTATATGATATACCCATTTCTGCTAATTTTTTAGCACCATATTGTGACATACCTATTCCATGCCCAAAACCTGAGCCTATAAAGGATATTTTATTATTAAGTTCTTTAATCTCAAATCTAGTACTAGGTAAGCTTAATTTGTGCCTAAGCTCTTCGCCGATAAGAGAAATATTTAAAGCAGGAATAGTATTGTAATGAAATAATTTATATGCTGAATCTTCACTTGGGGCATTAAGGTTAATTTTACTTATCGGACACTTCGCGGAGCTATTAAGTACTGATTTCTCAACCCCTAATTTAGCAATAATTTCATTACAGCTAAATATTCTTTGCCATGAAGCAAATGAAGTATCTTCTTTTATATTTACTTTGTTGATCAAATAATGTCTTGGGTTAGTACCCCAAGTATCTTCTGGACTTGCAGTTACCTCACCCGAGCTACTACTATAATAAGTTTCAGCAAGTAAATTATACTTATCCAAAACCACTTGGTTACGAGTTGAACTTACTAGATCTTTAGCGAAACTTGGTACATTTGCAAAGCCTTTAAAGCTTTGGTCGGCAACAGTGGACTTTAAATCATAGTCCTGCAAGGCACTAATCTCAAGTTGTTTCAGTGCATATGTTCTTGCTGCTATAGCTTGTGCCTTTAAAGCTTCTTTATGCCAAGATGATGGCATTTCTGAAACCATAACTGAATTTAAGTAATCTCCGAGTTTAATATGATTGTAAATATCGAGCTTGTTTTTATCCTTCTTTACATATATTTCGCCTTTAGTTTTTATTTTTTCACATTGCTTATCGGAAACATCTGTGCATAGTTTAAGATTTAAAAAATCCTTAGAATATGAGTTAGTTAAAAGAACTTTGGATAAATTTTTAAATGCTTTAGCTTTAAATATATTATTTCCTATAGATAGTTCATCTATATTTTCCGCGATTAAAACTCTGATGATTACAGTTTCATCGACGTTCTGGATTCGTGATTCAGCTATAGCACTTAAATTAACTGAAAAAAGTATTGTGAATAATAATAACTTTAGTATCCACTTAAAAACACCCAAATTATTAGTTACCCACATAGAATAATTATAAGTCAATTTTGGTGCTATGATCAGTACTGTGCTAGAAACAAGCTCAAGACCAAGCTATATTTATGGACCGGTAATATCCTGGAGAACAGGAACTTCTCTTGGCATTGATCCAATCGGTGAAATTAGTACCTGTAGTTTCAATTGTTCCTATTGCCAGCTAGGTAAAATTCAGAATATTACGAGAGAAAGAAAAGTATATGTTGAAACTAGTTATATTATTGAAGATTTATTAAAGGCTTATCGGCAAAATAGTTTTCATTTAAATAATCTGGATGTAATTACATTTGCAGGCTCAGGCGAACCAACCCTAGCTTTAAATTTTGGAGAAGTTGCAAAGCAGATAAAAGAATTTACAGAATCAGAGAAGGCTAAAGTACCTCTATCTATACTGACAAATGCTACTAGCTTAGATGATGAAACAGTAATAAAAGATCTAGAAAATTTTGATTTAATCTCTTTGAAGCTAGATGCTGTAGATGAACTTAGCTTGAAAAGCATTAACCAAGCTGAAGAATCTATTAGTGTAGAGAAAATAATAGCTGGGATTAAAAATCTAAAAGATAAATCTAATGCAGAGCTTCAGCTACAGATTATGTTTCTTCCTAAGTTTGCCAATGATAATAAATATATAGACACCATAGCAGATAAAATCATAGAACTAGGTATCAGCAAAATTCAAATCAACACACCAAATAGAGCAAAACCTAAGTCAGGGAAGAATTACTGGATAGAGACTAGAGGTAATCACTACGCTGAAGCTGAGAAAACTCATATAGACGAGAGCTCTAGAGAGTATATCGAACTGCCTGTAATAAGCCAAGAAAGAGCCTTCTATATAGAAGATAGACTACAAGAAAAGGTAACTAAGTTCTTGAAAGACTTTTCAGTAATAAATGTCTACAAAAAACAATGAAGTTCTATTCAATTATAAATATTGAGAAGGAAGAATATCTCGCTAATAATGGTATTTACTCTGAGATCATAGCTAATTACAAGAGCTATCAGAGCACAAATTTAAGGTTAGAATTAAGCCTTAGCTCATATGGCTTTACTGAAGAGCTAATAAAGTTCTTAGGAATAGAAAACTTAAGTATAGGATCAGTATACAAAGCCGAACATCTAGATATCTTACTGGACTTGAAGAAAAAGAATATCATAAAGAAAAACTCAGAAATATTCTGCCCAATACTCACAGCTGAGATGAGTCAAGCGATCAAGGCTAATGAATTTAAAGACTTAGACTTTATATTACCGATCTACAACTATGAAGATCTAGACCTACTCTACAGATTGAATCCCATGAAAGTAAAAATCTTTCCAAGCATAGTAAATGACTATAAATCCTTACTCAAATCACTATCTGCACCAATTAAGGAATTCACTAATCTCAAGATAAACTCTTCAGAGCAAGGCTATCTTCCTTATTCTATAGTCGAACTCTATGAATATCAAATTCAACTCCAAAACCTAAAAGACGATAAGTCATTAGCTCCTTATGAATTAAAATTAAATGAAAGAAGTAAGATTAATTTCACCAAACTTATCGGCAAAAACATAAAAGTTTTACTAGAAAGAATACTTGACTATAATCCAGAAATAGAATTATATTTTGCCGGCTTTGCCGGACTGGAACTCGACGAAATCTACAGTTTTATCAAGGAAATAAATGAATATTTAATTAAAGAAAGATCTTCTAATTTAGATATTGATAGAATTTCTATTGCAACTAGAAACCATGACTTCAAATCCATCCAAAAATTTCTAACTAACCTAATTAATCACTAGGATTTTAATTATTTAATTGAATATGACCAAGTCCCATGTCACGAAGCTCTCTATTAGTTCTGTCACGTATTGATTCGTTTTTATTGTATCCCATTTGCTCTAATGGATCTGGTCTTTGCTCTCGTAAATAATCTGGCTCCCCCTCGATAAAATATACCAATAAGTGAAAAGAAATTGAGGTAATTAATGTCCAATAAGAAATTAAG
>JAKVAO010000102.1 GCA_022447685.1 Candidatus Caenarcanales bacterium
CGTAAAATCGACTCAGATCTGAACCCATACATTCATATTACAGTATTTACCTTATCCACTCAAATTGGAGAAGACCCCTCTTTAGTTAAAATTTTCTCGTGTCCAAACTTTGGAGCATCTTCTATTGCCATCTTCAAACCACTAACAAGAGTGTCCATATTTCTAGAATAGATTTTCTCAAGTTTATTTTCGGCATCTTGTATTTTTTCTTCTGTAGCTTTATCACTAGTATCTTCATTTACTAAGCGATTAATAACAGATTGATGCCATGCACTTTGTACTACATCTCCTTTAATATTCTGTGCTTTTTGGTCCCAGTCCATAAAACTGATGCTTGAAAAAATAGTAAACGGTGGAGCAACTAATGGATTTTTAGCAAAGCTTTTTCTTCTTTGAACTGATTGCTTTGCAGGATTTGCTTTTCTTGGTCTATTAGGATCAAGATAGGTCCCAATTGGATCTAGTAAGATTATTTCACCAGGTTTATCATTTTTGTTACGAAATATAGTCTGATGAAGGCGTCCTGTCTCTTTTACATCCAGGGAGCCTGCTTCACGAATTTGAGCAGCAATCATAAAATTCAAGAAATCTGCTATATATCTATCACTAACACCAAGTTTTAAGAAATCATTATTCACTTCCCAATTCTCAATTGGTTTATAGTTAATCTCCCCAGCTATAGCTGGCGCTCCTTCTTCATAAGGAAAAGCAAGAACTGGAGGAAGACCTGATTTAGAATCTTTAGCTTGAATTAACCTCGCTTCATTATTTACGAACTGGAATCGATTTGGATCATTGACCTTAGACCTCATGTCTTTAGCAATTTTGTTCATTTCATAGATATCGCGCCAATTTGTCCAAGCGACATTCTTAAAATCACCATAACGCTCAGTATTTTTGGTATCTGTGTTTACAATATAAACTTTAAGTGTGTATAGGTTATTTTCGATTTCAGTTTCAAAACACAAACCTGAAGTTCCCGTACCAAGATAATCATAACCGTCTTTTTTAAGATCTCTAGCAAAGCTATCTCTAGCTTCACGAAATGCTTTGAGATCTTCAGTCTTGATCTGATTATATTCACTTGTCCCCCACTTCGACATAAGCTCAGGAAGTTTCACAGCCTGCTCATCCATGAATTCTTTCATCATAGATGAAAGCTTGGAAGCCTTCTCTTGAAGAGCCTGATCAAAACTATTAGCTACTAAGTTAGTTTCTCTAGCCCCAAGTAGTCGACTAGAGTTATTTACTTTATCAGGGTTAATTAAAAATATGGATTCTTGAGGCAATCGAGAATTACGCGGATAGAAGGTATTCGCTAATGTCTCATGTAGTAATCTCAAGCACAGGCTCTTTTTCAATAATATCTACAGCTTGAGCTGCAAGTTCTTTAACTTTCTTATCCAGTGGACCTAACTTAGAGACTTGCTTACAGATATCTAATGTTCTTCTAAGAGCTTTAAGAGCATCACCATCATCAGAACTATTAGCTTGCATCAATTCTTCCCAATCTAAACATTCCATCCACTTACTAACTACAGAATATATATCAGAATTAACTTCTACAGGCTTAAGTACTTTGAATGATCTTTGGGTTTTAACTACATTTCTAGCAACAAGCTTAAGATTCTCGTATAAATCGAAGTATTCAGCCTTAGCTCTACCAGAACCATCTCTAGCTCTAGATTCAATAACAACTGAAGCTAGAACACAAGCAAATTCAATTACAGAAAGATTTTTCACGAAATCACTACTAACAAGCTCAGTAATAAAGAATGAATTCTCAGATCTAATCGCAGCACAAACTTTACCAAGCTCAGTAGGTTTGTTATTCTCATCAAGATATTTCTTCTCTTTAAGAAGAGCTACTATTCTCTCGAAATCTTGCCAGTAAGTTTCTTCTCTTTCTTTAATAGTAAGACCAAGATCCTTAACTTTCTTTCTGAATCTCTTAACAGTAGACATTTGTTTAGAACAAGGCTTCTGTTTAGGACAACCATTACATGGATAGTTTTGAGCCTCTAAAGTTAAGATCTCAAGTAACTCTTCCATATCAGTTACCTCTGGAGACATGCTCTCTTCAAATTTCTTTTTCTTTTTTCTAGCATCATCTAACTTGTCTTGCAAAGACTTGTAATGCTGAAGATCGCCAATTTCACCTGGGCATAAAGGAGTCTGTAAATCAAATAATTTATTCTCCAAACTAGATTTATCTTTAAGCATTGGCGCTAAGTCTCTAAGTACTAATGAATGTCCAAAGCTCTTGAAAATCAATTCCTTAATTTCTTTCAAGTCATGATTAGTAAGCAAGTTTAGAACCATCTCATAGCTAGCTTTGAAATTACTTTCAATATCTTCAGCTTTAGCTACAGCAAGTGCAGCAGCGTCAGCAGCTGTTTGGTTCTGGCTTTTAACAGTTACTACATAACCTAAATCATCCATTCCTCTACGCCCAGCTCTACCAGACATTTGCAAGAATTCAGAAGCTTTAAGCTCTCTAAAACCGTGATCACCACGCTTCTCTATACTACTAATAACTGTAGTCTTAGCTGGCATATTAATTCCAGCAGCTAAAGTTTCTGTAGAGAATACGACTTTGATCAAGCCTCTCATAAACAAATCTTCAATAAGAAGTTTTACAGCAGGTAAAAGACCTGAATGGTGAGATGCTACACCCTTTCTAATCAAATCCAAATGCTGGTAATTAGCTATGAAAGAATGTGACTTACTTTCAGCGTCAATAATCTTATTAATTTCTTTCTGTTCATCTACAGAAAGTAAATCTAAATCCTGACACTCAAGGGCGTATTTATCGCAGCCTTTTCTACTAAAAACAAAATAGATCGCTGGAAGCATATTCTTCTTAGCAAGTTCAGCTACGACTTTATCTGGACTAGCGGCTTTCATAAAATTACCACCAGATCTACCAAATTTATTCTTCTTACCAAACCTATTATCATTTCTTTCTTTAAGCTTAGGGTTAAGTTTCTTATTAGGTGTAATAAGAGGAAGTAACTGCTCTTCTTTGAAGTAGAAATGATGAAGAGGTACAGGTCTATAATCAGTCTTCACCAAAGCACATTCACCATGAACTTCAGTAATCCAATCTTGAATCTCTTCTGGGTTATTGATTGTCGCAGACAAAGCAACTATGCTCACGTCTTTCGGGCTATAAATAATACTTTCTTCCCAAACAGTTCCACGAGACTCATCTCCTAGGTAATGAAACTCGTCAAATATTATAAATTTCAACTGATCTAGGTAAGGATCTATAGAACCAAATGTTGTTTCATACAACATATTTCTGTAAATCTCAGTAGTTAAAACAATAACCTTGGCGTCTCTATTTTTAGATGTGTCGCCGGTAAGAATACCAACGTTATCTTCACCAAACTCTTGCCCAAACTCTAAGAATTTCTGGTTAATTAACGCCTTCAATGGCGCAGTATAAAATACTTTCTTACCTTCATCTAGAGCCATTCTGATAGCTTCTTTAGCTATTACTGTTTTACCAGCCCCAGTAGGCGCACTTACTATAACACTTTTAGATTCTTTTATATAATCTATTGCTTCTTTTTGAAATGTATCTAATTCAAACTTAGTCTTTGTAATTGACATTTAGAAAATTTATTCCTTATTTAATCATCACTATTATCCGTATATATTCTTAGCACATAGAATATACATATACAAAGTTTATAGCAATTTTTTAACTTTTTAGGAACAAATTTGGAACTTATTCTTTATGTTCATCGATGTGAAAGTTATAAGGATCGAAATCACCAATAAAATCACCATCTAAACTAAAACTTTCTGCACTAAATGGGTGCTTATAACCAAGTACAAGACCATTTGCAAAGCCCTTAACCGCTCCACTTAAAGCCCCTGTAACAGAACCAACACCAAGTCCACCAACTTTACCGAAGGCTTCACCCATAATGCCAGGTCCTAAGTAATCCGAGAAATCATCAGCGTGATCGATTCCTTTGGAAACACTACCTCTAACAGCTCCAATTGGACTTCCAACTACAGCACCTACAGGTGCGCCAACTAAAGTACCAAAAAATCTGTGAAATAAGCCAGCCTCATAAACATAATCCGTATCTGAATTCTTACGTCCTTTGAGAGAATGAACTTCATCTTCTTTATGAATTTTAGAAGCATGCTTAGTAGTGTTAGTGGCAACGACAGTTTTAGGCTGAGACATTTCGGCTTTCGCTTTCCACTCACCGACTCTTCTATTTAAATCTTTATTCTCGGCAGATAAGCTATTGTATTTACCTTCAAGACTAGCTTTCTCTCTGATACAGTTATTGCACTTAGTATTCAGAGACTGATTCTCGCTTTTGAGTTTTTTATTCTCTTCTTTCTGTTCTTTATATAGAGTTTTATACTCATCAGCATAAACCTTAGCCTGGTCTAAGTCTTGCCTCAAATCGTGACTAATTTCTGTCATTTTATTAGCAACACCTGCAAAAGCCGGGCTTGAAACAAAGCTCACAGCGGCTAAAACTACAATTATCTTCTTAAGCATGGGCATCTTATCTTACCATATGTATTTATAATACGCAGACATTATACCCAAGGAGCATTCAAATTATTAAAAAATCAGTTAAATAATTTAGGCGAGCTAACCTTGGAGTGACTAAAATAAACAGATTCCAAGACCTGAGCTATAGCATTATCTATAAGCTCCTTCTCAGCATTTGCATAGACAGAAAAGATTTTCTCACCTTTTTTCACAGAATCGCCTAATTTCTTATGAAATATAATTCCAGCAGAATAATCCTTAGTCCCATCTTCTTTAAGAGCTAAGTTATTTGCAATATTACCTATCATTTCACAGGACATGGACTTCATATAGGCATCATCTGTAGCGATATAAGTTTCATTAGGTATATTTGAATATGTTTCTTTGAATTTCTTCAAATCACCATTTTGTGCTGATATCCACTCATCAAATTTCACAGCGGCTTTGCCAGACTCTATAACATCAATAACTTCTGACTTCGGAACTAACTGAGAAGCAAGCTCTATGACCAAATCATAAGTATCATTCTTCAATTTCCCATCTAAGATTTCAATAGCTTCCTGAACCTCTAGAGCATTACCAACAGCATAACCAAGAGGTTGATCCATATTACTAATTAAAACTTTTACGTCTAATTTAAGCTCATCAGCAATGGACAAGATCTGCTTACGAAGAGCTTTAGCAGAAGATTTATCTTTCATAAATGCACCAGAACCACATTTCAAATCAATCAAAATTGTATCTGCCCCAGCTGCAATTTTCTTAGACATTACACTAGAAGCGATAAGTGGAATAGACTCAACCGTTGCAGTCTTGTCACGCAAGGCATAGATTTTCTTATCGGCAGGAGCAAAATCCTCAGTCTGTGAAGCTATAGCAATACCAAGATCTTTGATTTGAGCTTCGAATTCTTTAATATCTAAATCCAACCTAAAACCTGGAATAGACATAAGTTTATCAACAGTACCACCAGTATAACCAAGAGAGCCACCAGAGAATTTAGAGACTTTAAAACCTAAAGCAGCAAGAACCGGTGACAGAACCAAACTTACCTTATCACCAACTCCACCTGTACTATGCTTGTCAACAAAACCTCTATTTGAAACAGCAGTCTCTGGATTATTAGAATCATAATCTTCTTCGTGTCTTTTGAGAGTAAGAACATGACCACTATAAGCCATTGCTCTAGTAAGCTCTGCTGTTTCTTTTTTATCTAAACCTTTAATAAAAACAGCGGTAACCCAAGCACTCAACTGGAAATCAGGTATAGAATAAATATTATTAATGATCCAATTAATCTCATCGTTATCAAAGGATTTACCCTTTATTTTTTTATCAATAAGTCCAATAATATTAAATTCATTCATAGTGAAAACTTGGTCTTCAAACTAATTAAGCAAGAGCTGCTGAACCACCAACAATCTCAGAGATTTCTTGAGTGATAGCTGCTTGTCTAGCTTTGTTGTATTGAAGTAAAAGTTTTTTGATAACAGAGTCTGCATTACTCGTAGCGTTGCTCATAGCCGTCATTCTAGAAGCAAGCTCACTTGTAGTTGCATCTAATAAATCAGAATAAACTGTGTTATTGATAAACATTGGAGTTAAAGTATTAATCAAAGAACTTGCATCTGGCTCAAGAATCACATCAGATGAATGCTCCTCTTCAGCATCGCTGCTTACCTGTTCAACTGGAAGAATCTGTTTCAATTCAGCAATCTGAGTAACCATATTCACAAATCTAGTAGAAATAGTTTCAATTCTCTGAACTTTTCCAGAAGAATATAAATCAGCGGCAAAGTTTCCAATTTCTTCTACTGTTTCTAACTCAGGCTTAGTAGGAAGTTGAATATAAGATTTAATTATATTAATTCCTCTATCTTTATAGATATCTTTAGAAAGAGCATCAGTAGCTTTTCTACCAATAATAAATAAATCAACCTCTAAACCTTCAGCCTTAAGTTCTTCGATACGCTTTTTAGCAAGTTTGAGAATATTAGCGTTATAAGGTCCGCATAAACCAATATCTGATGAGATTACAGTTAATAAAACTCTAGATACTTTCTCGTATCTTTTGAGTAATGGGTAATCTTCCAATTGCTCCATATCCAAAGAATTCTGCAACTCAGCGTATAGTTTCTTTACAGCGTTAGCGTAAGGTCTAGCTGCTTTAATAAGCTTCTGCATCTTATTAACCTTAGCTGCAGCAACTAATTTCATCGCTGCCGTGATCTTTTTAGTCTTCTTAGTACTACCAATTTTAATTTTGATTTCTTTAAGGCTTGGCATAGCTTAATATTTTAGCTTAAAAATTGACTTAGTACTAATTTTTTATTGTTTAATCTTAATTTTTAAATGTAACTCAAGCTAATATTTAACTTCTTTTAGCACGATATCATCTGTTCGTGCACCAGTGTTAGTAGGAAGAAGAAAAGTACCGAATTCTTTTATATTTGGGGTTACTGCCTTAGGTTCTAATCCATGATTATCATATTTTTTCACCTCTAGATCTAATTTTTCATTCAAAGTCCCAATATCTAAGTAAGATCTTTTATTATCTATATCCAGCAATAAGAATAACTCAGAAGTATTACCTTTCTTTAATTTAATGGGTCTTCTCCAATTTGAGTGGATAAGGTAAATACTGTAATATGAATGTATGGGTTCAGATCTGAGTCGATTTTA
>JAKVAO010000103.1 GCA_022447685.1 Candidatus Caenarcanales bacterium
TAAAATGCACTGAATTGCTCCAATATCTCAAAAATTAGATACTTTAGCTGACTCTAAACTACTCTCAAAGCTCACTTCCACAACTTCTACACTGAAATTTGAGTTTTGCAGGGCATCCTTAATTATATTTTCGGTAAAAGCATTTTTGATATTAATATCCCCCATAACTTCATCAGTATGAAGATCTTTCATCAGAAAGAAATAGCCATAAAATTCATGATCAGGTTCTAAAAGTTTAGCTTTGCGGGAGAAAATTAAACTTAGTTCGTTGTCCTTGAGCTTTAATTGCTCAAAAAACTTCTGCTCTAGTTCTATGAGTTCTGAAAATATAGTTCAAGTTTATCATCGATACAAAGACTCAAGTCAACATATCACAATAAAATTCAGCAATAAATTATCTTTATATATTTATGAAGCCATATGACTGACTCTCAGATGATTTTTTAATGCAATATATTGGAATGTACTCTGATTACTCTAAAGCAAAAATTTCAATAGATGACGCTAAATCTCATAACTATTTCTACCAAGCTACTGAAGGAAAACTTAGCTTATTTGAACTTGGTAAAAACTTTAACGGTCCTGGATCAATAAGGTTAAGAGAACTAAACGCTCAATTCCCATTAACAGCAGCATTAAAATCAGTTTTTTCTAATATTTTATTTTTTGAAGATCCACTGAGCAATCAGGAAGAAATGAAAATATTCATTGGAGAAAATGCTTTCAGACCTAGAATAGCCCAAACTCTTCGAGTAATTCAAAAAAAAGATATAGCTAAAGAATTTAAACTTTCTGACATAGGAATTGAATACCTAAGTTTCATCAATGAGCATTTAAAAGATGATAAATTTCTAAACTATAATTACAGCTAAAGCTATAATCACAATTCAATATCATGCTGCAAAAAGAAGAATTTCCTCTATATACTGAAATAAATTGGCAGGGAATCAGAGATCAATTTCCAGCTGTTAGCAAATATACTTATCTCAATGCTGCAGAGGGTTCAGCTATTCCGTATAAAGTAGCAAAAGCTGGCAAAAAAGTATATGAACAACTACTGGAAGATGGAGATTTATTCTGGGAAGAATGGCTAGAAGAAAAAGAACAAGTCAGAGAAAAGCTTGCAAATTTCATTAATGCGAAAACAGATGAAATAGCATTTACTCACAATACCTCGTCCGGCATGAATATAATTGCAGAAATGTTTAAAGACAAAGATTTTGAAGTACTTGCTATGGAGCATGAATTTCCCTCATCTACGATTCCTTGGTTTCATAGAAATTTCACTGTAAACTTCGTACCAGCAATCAATAATGAATTTTCTATTCAAGAAATCAAAAAACATATTAATCCAAAAACTAAGATCATAGTAACTAGCTATGTTCAGTACTGCACAGGATATAAACAAGACATAATTGAACTAGGAAAATTATGTAAAGAAAAAGGTTTGATCTTCATTGTAAACGCTGCCCAAGCAATGGGAGTCCAAAAAGTAGATGTACGAAAAGCAAATATAGATTTTCTGCTATTTACAGGTCATAAGTGGATGCTTTCTTCTTATGGTGTTGGTGGTTTGTTTATAAATGAAGAACTTATAGATGATTCTAGTCAGAAAATAAGTAAGAAGATGAAATTACCAAATGCTGGCTGGCAAAGCACTATAGATCCAGATCTTATGGATAATCAAACCTTTGATATCAAGAATAATTCTTCATCACTGGAACTTGGTTGTCAGCATTTCCCGAATATCTTCTCTCTTGGAGCAGCATTGGACTTTTTTAATTCAATTGGTATCGAGAATATCGAAAAAAGAATCTCTGAATTAAGAACTTATCTATGGCAGGAATTAAGGAAAATAAATCTTGCAATAATTTCTCCTGAAGGAAATCAATCAGGAATTACTATAGTTAAGTTTACTAATACTCCAGAAATATGTCAGAAATTATTTGGGCATAAAGTTGTCTGTTCAGCTAGAGGGGAAGGTTTAAGAATATCTCTTCATGTTTATAATAACTTTGAAGATATTGATTTGCTTATTAAAAATTTAGTCACTTTAATTTAATAAATTTCTTTCATCAAGTCAATTATAAACGTAACTATCTTAGCCCAGAAGGATTTCCAGGTATCTTAGCCGCTATACTTACACCACGCTTAAAGTCAGTTAATACTGCATCTCCATCTTGATTACGTGTCCATTCTTTCATAGAACTCATAGCTCGCTTTGAACTTAATACTTGAGTTTTTTGCTCTTCAATAATTTCTGGACTAATTAGACTTAAGTCCTTAGAAGCGACAGATAAATTTACATCAAGTTTTACCATGATTATGTTATTTTTCATTAATTGATATCTTGGAAATTCTTCCTTATTTGGGTCAAGCTCTGCATCAATAGCAATATAGAACTCAGAATCATCATTTATTTTGCTATTAAATATCTTTTTTAGTGGAACCATTTTTTCTTCTTTGATAATATTTTCATTAAATCCACCATCCTGAACTCTATCTAAAAACTTTGTATTTTTTAGATAATTTATCATCTACATTAGAGTCATAAGTTAAATCTGTTTCCAAATTTGGATCCTCTAAAATCATAGCAGTTAAAGTCCCGCTCTCATTAAATGTTAAAGTAAGTATCTCATCAGTATTAGTACCTGTAAGAACAGCATACAATCTATCGAGATAAGATGATCTTGTTGAAGAGTTATCATTAGCTTTTAACGAGTTTACTTTGTCATTTAGCTCCTTCTTCAGATTCATCTTTGCAATATGCTGATCTCTATTGAAGCCACCTTCAAGGTTTGAACTAAGAATTGCTGCTCCCTGACTCTCACTATTTCAAGTAACAGGAATTAATGCACTTTTAAAGAATTGTTGTATTTGTGGATCTTTAAAGAAAGATTTACCTATTTTAGGCAGATCCTCAAGTATTTCCGATAAACCTTCTGCAGACATAGAGTTACCAGAAAAACTCAACTTAGAGAAATCAACACTAGATTCAGAAGCACCCTTTAGAAAATTAACTAATATTTGAGGTTGCTCCTCACTTAGTAAATCAATTTCTCTCCTATCACCACCTAGGCTTTCAGTAACTTTTACAGATAAAGCTGAATCAAAAGCACCATCTATCATAATTAATTCTTTATTGTCATACTGAAATGTGACAGCAACTTAACCAAATTGATTTACGAGCTGATTTGCTTTGATATTTGAATTTGCATTGTGAGTAATATTTAATAATAACTCTTTTGATTCAGATCTTATACTTGAATCAGACTGTTCATTAGATCATCAATCACTTATAAATCCCACGAACCTCTTCTTTAAAAGCCTCAGAACCAGTCTTCGCAGTATAAGATACTTTAACAACCACATCTTCTAAAGAAAGAACCTGTTCAGTAGCAAGATTAGACTCAACTAAATCAGCTGGAATATCTTTAGCGTTAGTAGTTAAATACTTACTTAAAGCACTAGAAGCATCCTTCTGTTCATACTTCTCAAGCACAGCTAATATCTTATCAGGAGTAGTCTTTCCAATATTATTAAACCACTCAGTAAGCTTAGCTTCAGCTGTAATCAAACTAATAAATTCAACGAGTGACTCTATAGTCGTATGTTTATTAATCTTAGTAACCACTTCATTATGAAAAGCTCCTTTAAGATCAGGCTTTGCCTGCATATTCTTCAAGAAGTCCACAAAATCTTGAGGCTCAAGCTTAATAATAATGTAACTAGCTCTTAAAGCGCTCTCCATAGAAGTAAGCAAAGCTTTATTCTCAGTGTGTGCTATCTCTAAATGCCAGTCAGAAACAGCACCAGTACCCTCAAATGGTAAATAACGCATATCGTAATCGAAGCTTAAAGTAAATAAACCAGGATCACTAGAAGCTTTAGATGTAGCAATCTTTTGGTTATTCTAAAAGTTTAACTTAAGCTTAGCTAAAACATCTTCAGGCAGTGAATCTTTACCTTTAGCATTTTTACCAGTGTCTACATAGCTTACTAGATCAGCGTTAGGTTCAGTAAGAATCTTATTACTAACTTGAGTTAAAGTAGCATTAATTCTAGTAGGTTTAAGTGAACTTAGAATCGAGATACTCACACTCTTAATTCTTCTCTGGTAGTGACCTGGATAGTCAGCATTGAATAATGATTCACGTAAGCTAAAGTCACACTTACCTGTTTCCATTAACTGCATTAAAGCTACAGCATCTGTTTCAGCAAGTGAAACTTCTTTTACTATCTCAAAATCACGCACATTCTTCTCATAGTAAGCTTTCTCCATACGCATCAAATCATTTTGGATCGCTTCAGCTGCAAGGAAACCTTTTCTAGAATCATCCCATGAATTAGTGATGAAGCTCGCAGATTCATCTAAAATCTCGTACTGATAAGCAGCTTGAGCTTGCATAGCAATATCATAAGCCATGTTATAGCCCTGTTTATAGATAGTAGTCATTTCCTGAACCATCCATGTATACAGTTCTTCATTCAAGAATCTCTCTTTATAGTATTCATCCATTTTATTGTAGAACTTAATTTGCTCTTTTTGAACCTGAAGCTGATTCTTAGCATTCTGAACACTGAGTTCAGCTGCCTTAATTCTCTTATTCAGAATCTTAATCTGCTCCTCACTTTCCTTCTTCATGAAGAAGTAGTTTTGTGCTCTTTCAAGCTGTGCAGCAATTCTCTCAAAGACAGCAGCTTCTGTTTGAAAGGCAAAAGCCTGCTGGGTAGCAGCGTGAGCAGCACCCTCTGGGACTCCAGATAGATTTGCACCACCACAAGCCATACCAACAATAAGTCCACTTAAAGGTGCACCAACCATTTTCATAAATGAACATACAGCAGAGGCTTCCATGAAATTAGCAGCAAGCTGAGTGAAAACTAAGCTAACATCCTTAAGTCCTAGAGCAGCGCTGTAGCGCTTTAAGTCTTTAGACTTTTTACCGATACCATAGTTAAGCATAGTGTCATAGTAGTCTTTCTTATACTTAGTTCTTTCAAGTGAAAGCTTCATAGTATCAAGCCTAGACTGAGCTATCTTGACCATATTCACACGGTTGTCCAGCATCATTCTCTGAATATTTGCCATGTGACTTGCTCTTAATTCTTGAAGAGTATGCCCTGCTTTCTGAGCTATAGCTCCTGATAGTTTAATTTCGAAGCGGTAAAGCACTGAAGCAAATTGATTAGCTAAAGAGAAAACTTTAGAGAATCTATAAGGTGGCAGCTTCGTCAATTCTCCAGCAGCTGAAGTGAAGTTCATAGAACCTGAATTTACAGCAGCAATCATTTTCATAGGGTCAGCTGGAGGCTGGAATAATGGTAAATTATTAGGTTCACCATCTATAGTTAATTGATGTCTTAAGTTACAAAGTCTTTCAGCAACAGTATCCCAGATTTTAATAAAGCTAATATTCTCAGGTACTTTGAAGTAAGCATTAACAATATCATTATGAGGAGTAGTTACTGGACTAGAATTCAAAGCCCCTGTAAACGAAAGAGAATTCTCTAAACCAAGTAAGAAACTGTTCAAACTAGCACTGAGTCTCGTTAACTGGAATAAGTTTTTAACCGAACTTTGTCTAGCTTCTCCTACAGAGATTGGTCTATCACCTAAAAGATTTGATACTACCTGATAGAACATGAAAGCTTCTTGGAGAGTTTCACGAGTATTTTCACGATAAAGATCATCTCCCCAATTAATCAAATTATCCACATAAGCTCTAAAGACCCACTTTTGGTAAGCGATAGGACGTAATTTAGCAATAGCATGTGGATCAAATGGATCATTATGATATTTAGTAATAGCGGCTAGATGAGTATCCCATTTCGGTTGCAGCTTTCCATCTTCTAATTCAGACAGTGTTTCAAAGTTTGCATTAGAGAAATGTTCATAACGCAAAGTATTGTTACGACTGGATTGCATACCAATGAAATTCCAGAATTTATCATTAGCATCTATATTTCCTGCACTTGCATTAGAAGAGTTAGCAGGATTAAAAACATATTCAAACCATTTTTTCGCTTTCTCATGCTCATAGTTATTAGCAAAGCTCTTAGCCAAGAGAAGAGGAACATAGAAAAATAATTCCCAATAGTAAATACCATCAGCACCATTCAAATCAATGTATTGATCTTCAGGCCAGTATGCTTTAGCTATAAATTTCTCATCTGGTTTTAGTTCTGCAAATGAACTTTCTTTAGTGAGCTGAGTATCACTAGAAAGAAGAGCAGATATACCATCTACATTAGAAGAATAAATATTATTAAATGTGGTAGCAACAGAGGAGCTTAAACGATAAAAATACTGTTGAGTTTGCTGAGTATTATTAACCGCCAGATACGCATCATTATCATTTTGCACTAGAATCATTTGTTCATCAGAGTTTGGCACGAAGTCTAATTCAAAACTATTTGAGGCAGCGACATGAACTTGTGGCTGAACCGCTCTAGAGACATTAGAAAGTTCTATCAAATCATCTAAGTTCATCAGAGAATTAAAGAACATAAGATCTTTTACAGAACCTTTACTATTCTGCATTGCAGTAACTTTCCTTGCCATCTTCAGTTCAATTTTATTTTTAAGCTTAAATGCACTAGGAAGTTTAGTAAGCTGTCAACCCCTCGAATTAGGAAGCCAGTTTATGTAGAGGAATAATATTATCAAGTCCAGCCTCAGAATTAGACTTA
>JAKVAO010000104.1 GCA_022447685.1 Candidatus Caenarcanales bacterium
ACAAAACTAAAAAAACTAATATTCTTACAAAAAAACTACTTCTATATCAAAAACATCCTAAAACGGGAGCTGCTGGACTTTATTGACAATTATGTATTATATTAACTGATAAATAGTTAATTAAGCAGCGACTGGAGCTTTGATAGAATCAATCATAAGCCTAGAATAATTCTGTCTATGACCTTGCTTAGTTCTAGTACCTTTCTTAGGTCTCATCTTATAAACTAAAACTTTCTTATCTCTGAAGTTCTTCATGAATGTTCCACTAACTTCAGCTCCTTCAACGTAAGGGCTACCAATTACGGTTGAACCTTCATTCGAAACTAATAATACTTTGTCAGAAGTGAATTTAGAGTCAGCAGCGTCTTGTAAGTCGATATCAATAAACTTACCTTCTTCTACTTTATACTGCTTACCAGAAATTTCAACTATTGCGTACATAACAGATTGAATATTTTAGCATAAAATCGATTATCTTTTCTTTGTTTATTTTCTTTTAATGTGTGAGGCTGATAAATGAGATTTATTCACCTAGTCTGTACCGTTAAACATATCTTTGAAGCCATTCCACATATCACGGTAATCTCTACCAAGGGCTCCAAGACCGTTTTCCCATAGTGGTTTATTAACAACAGGACCGAATAGGCTATGGTTATCAACAGCTTGTACACCTTTTTCTCCAGCGACTAATCCAGCTACACCTCTTGAAATAAGATTTATCCCACTCCCTACTACACCAATTACGCTCGCTCCAGCACGCCCTAATAGTGGCAGTGCGGCGGCGGCTACAGCCGTCCCGACGGCTGCTGTACCTATAGCTATACCTGCTCCAGCAAGACCTGCAAGCCATACCGGTGAAGAGGCTGCTATAGCTAGACCACCAGCCATACCAACTGCGACTCCAGTTGCAGTTCCAATTCCAAGCATAGTTCTTTCTACTTTAAGATCTTCTTTACCGTCTTTTTTTACTTCTTGAGATAGTTCAATTTCTTCAGTTTCACCAAGTTTTTCAACAAATTTATCGTCTGCTATCCATTCTTTAGAGCTTGGGTTAACTAAATTTCCGCGGGAAGCTTTGTTCTTAATAATGGCTTGATATGGGTTGTTATTGAATTCGAAGCCTAATTGAGCAAATTTTTTGGATATTAGTTCTACTTCACTTGTGAAATTAGTATTTTCATCAGCTGTATTTGCATGATTAACCATTTCTTTCATTAGATTGGATAAATTTTTCTGAAGCTGATTTAGGTTTACATCTTTGCCTAGATTTTCCTCTGTGACGTATTTGGAGATAATTGCATAAAGTTTGTCGATACCACCTTCTTCTGTGAAGAGGTTCTGGTTCTCCAGTATTTCTTTTTGTAATTCTTCATTTTTGAAAAGTTTTTTTAGATCTTCATCTTTTAAAAAGCTTTCTATTCTTTTGCCTGGCTTACTTGTTAATTGAGCTATAGCTGGCTTATTATCTTCTTTGGGCTGCTCACTTGGAGTATTCTGAGATATTTCAATAGTATCTCCATTTAAGTTAAGGCTTGGAGATTGTATTGTTCCACTAGGTAACTCCGAACCGAATATACCGTATAAAATTTTCTCTTGCTGAGCGTTACTACTATTTACACTATAAGTTCTCTGGTTACCGAAGGCACCTCTGCCGTTACTGTGGTAAGCTACTATTGTTTCAAATGCCATGTATATACAATGTGGCTGGTGATATGTTTTTTATATATTTTTAGAAAATTAAGTTACTGAAGCTGCTAAGAAGCTATCACCTGTATCACTACCATCTTTAGCCCAGTGGACTCTTGCCTGTTCTGCAGATCGAAGTTTCATGATATCGAATTGGGCTATAGCTTTTTCTCTATTAGCTACATCTAAGTAATCTTGTTGCAGTGAATGCAAGCCTTTCTTACCACTTGCTATATCTGCATCTAATTTCTTTAATTCTTCAGGGGAGATTCCCACTTCTTGAGATATGCTTGCAATTTCATTTGGACCAAATAATTGTTCAAATTGCTCGAAACTGGTAACATTCTCCATTAACTCATCTACTTGTTCTTTAGGTAGATTACTTCTTAAGCCTGCTTTTAATACTGCGTCTTTGAGTATAGTTTCTCTTCCTTGAGCATACTCAAATCGATTTAATGCATCTTGTACATTTAATTTGGAGGTGTATAAATCATGATAACCAGTTTCACTACCGAATACAGAGAAACCTGTACCCCGATAAAGTGGATTTGCTAAACTTGTTCTTGCTAAAGGATTTGTTACTACTCCTGAGCTTGTATAATTTAAGCCAATTGGCGGTAATTCTTGATGCATAATGCCTCCTTATTCATGCAATATCACAAAAAAGTTAAGCTTTGCTTATGAAAATTGATTAAATTACTTCTTTTTTAGCTGCTTTTACATCTGCATAATAACTAGAATTAGTAAGAGCTTTAGAATTCACTAGGTTCATGTCAGCCATATAATTATCAAATTTAATATCATTATTGATTTTAAGTAATTTGGACTCACCAATTGATTTTATATTGAAAGATGTAATATTGTTGGCTACTATATCACTACTTCTTGATGGTATGAATAAATCATTACCAATACTCGAGGGCTTAATTCCATATCTTTGTTCTACTTGTTGAGCTTCTAGAGCATTTCCATAGTTAGAAGGTATATTTTCTTGCCCAAAAATATTATTGTTTAGAATAGAAGGGCTCAGTAAATTTGACATGTTATTCTCCCTAAATCTTAACCATGACTATTATAAGTAGTCTCTAAACCTTTAATCATATAATCTGTGTGTTGTGATATAACCTTGTTTTCAGCTAGCCAAGGTTCTTTTAATAATTGATATTTTTGTGCAAGTACAGCCCTTTCGCCTGGGTCATTAGAATTCATAAACTGTAAAGTCAAAGAATCTAGCTGTTCTGCTGAAGCTCTCAAGGTTGAATCACCTTGTTGTTGATTTCTTGGGGTACTTGTTATACCACCATAATATGAATTGTTAAATCCGCCGCCAATTGTTGTCATTATTTCTCCCTCCAATGAACTTATTTATTGTTATGCAATCGAAAATACCCTCTGGGCAGTTTGACTGTAGTACTGAAGCATACCTTTATCCTGTTCGAGTGGTATACCTATCATATTTTTAACTTTCTCGAATGCTTCCGATCTTTTCGCTGGGTCAGTGATTTGTGAGACCAATCTCATTCCTCTCTGCCACAATTGATTCGATGTCGTAAATCTTGATGTTAAGTCTGTTACTGTCTGAGCACTGTTGGTAACAGCATTCCTCACATTGCTTAAACCTGGCACTGATGGAAGATTAATAGGTGGTATGGGTCCGTTCATTTTCTTATTTCTACCTTTGCTAAATACAAAGTTTATGTATAGAAAGTTTTGATAACTATTTAAAAATTTCTTGTATTAATGGTTTATTTTACGACTATAGCAGTAATTTTTACTATCAAAAACAATGAAATACCTTACTTATATAGATATGAACACGGAGATAGAGAAATTTGATCGTTGGTTATTAGGTGGTGCTCCACAGCCAACTAATAGTTCTCCTAGAAGTTTAGAATCTATAATTGGGGGCACACCAAGTGTTGTTGCTCCAGCTCAAGCTGATGTCTTCAATCAACAGCCTGTGAACTTCGGTAATTTTGATGCTTGGTTAATTGGTTCTTCCCCACAAACTCGTTCTGTACCTAATTATAGTGGTTTAAGTGAAGAACAGTTTCAGTCACAGATACTAGGCTTTAATGTTAATCCTTCTATGACAAATGAAGAATTTGCTAAGACCTATGGAATAGATTTGAGTGCTACATCAGATATAACTCCTTCTATAACTGGGATAGGTGATATGAGTGATGCGGAGTTTGCAAGGCAATATGGTATAGATTTATCCCTTACAGGTGAGGAACCTAGTGAAAATGATCAATACGTAGAAGATGTTACTAGAGATATACCTACAGATGAGTACAGAGAAGGTCTTTTACCTAGTCAGCAATTTAAAGATCAGTTTAGAACCCAGCCAATTGTTCCTGGAATGTACAAAGAGGTGACTTGGAAGCAGCTTTCAGAAGAATATGATTTTTCTAACTTTGCATCTGATCTTGAAAGATATGAAAAAGGTGAGATGACTGATCCACGTGAAATCGCAAGATTAGGTAATCTTCTGGATTTAGTTTACAAGGAAACTACCAACATACTTGAGGCATCAAATCCTCGTCTGACTTATGAATCAGCACTTAAAGTTATGGAGGAAGAAGGTGGTATTGCTATTGAAAATAACCCAATGAAAGTTGTTTTAGAGAAACTTGTTATTCCTGATATTCAGAAAAATTATGAAAATTATGGTGCCGATGCTGAGGTTTGGAAAGATTGGGAGCAAGCTTTAGCTACTGATTCTTCAATGAGATCTTATATGAAAAACAAATTGAATGTTTTGAAAAATACTTCTCACCAATTAGTTGTTTTTAACCCTGATGTAATTAGACATAAAGCGACATCTGCAATACTTGCAGGTGAGTTAGATGGGGAAATGAAAGAAGAATTAGAGAAGGTTCTAGCTCTCAATGTCGGTGATACAGCAGAAGCAAAAGAGATTATTAAGCAGCAATTAGAATCAGGGGCATTGGATATTCCTTCTAGTCAGATTTTGAAAATTTATATGGATAAATGGGATGAAGCAAATCCAGGGGAAGAATCTTCTAATCCTCTAAGAATAGTACTGAAAAGTGCTACGGATGCAACTTTATTTAATTTCACCGACCCAGCTGATGCTAGTAAAATTATTAGCATTGATAATGTGGATCAAGTTTTAGAGCCACATCCAGAGACTGGTATTATTCCTTTTGAAGAGACAAAAAATCAAGAAGAACTACGAGAGAGGTTAAAATAATGAATCTAACTTTGCCAAATTTTGATAATTTGTTCAATTTCACGAATACAAATAAAGAAGATAAGTCTAAGAAAGAAGTCTCTGATGCACAATTGATGAGTTTCCTTGGAGTAACTAATGCAGACTTAAATGGCAATCTAGACCTTGGCTCTGATTTGACTCCAACAACTTCTAATCCTTTCGTTGGTGGCAATAGCTATAGTTCACCAGATCAATTTGTTCCCCAAAGTTCTCAGTTGAGAGCAGTTGATTTACCTATGCTTTCTTCGAAGAGTAAAGCTAATGATATGGCTTTTATGGATATCGTATACAACGGTAAAGAAGGTATCTTAAGTGCTGCAAATGGCAAATCTGTAAATAAAGAAGGCTTAGGTGTTGTAACCAGCCCTAAAGGTCAAAGAGGTAGTGGTTATCACAAAGGTACAGATACTGTTAAAACAAGTGGGGATAAAAATTCAGTATATGCTCCTTTAGATATTGAGATTACTAATATCACTTACCAGGAAGGTGGAGCGGGACATTATATAGAAGGTTTAGCAACTTTACCAAATGATAAAAAAGGTAAAATTCAAATGATGCATTTTTCAAGCAGTCCTAAAGATCTTGGTTTGAAAAAAGGAATGAAGATAGCAGCTGGTACTTTGGTTGGTTATGAAGGTAATACTGGTCGTTCCACTGGAAAGCATTTAGATACTAGAATTCAAGTTGATGGTCAATGGTTGGATATACAAAAAATGAACTGGACAGCTATTGCAAAGAACTTAGCTACTGCATAATTCTATAAAAAAATTAAAGTTTTGACTTTGTATATACAGAGAGATTGAGACAATATGGTATTTAAATTACCTCAATTAAATATTGCAAATTTACCTTTTATGTCACCAGTAAAGGCTCAGCAGAACCAGCCTTCTGACGAGCAACTTATGGCTTTTCTTGGTATAAGTCCAAATGATTTGAACCAATCTTTGGGTGATAGCCTGGCTTCATCAGGTATAACACCATCAACTAACACTAGTAGCATGGGTGAATTTACTAATAATACTGAACTTGCTCAAACTAATTGGCAGCAAACAGGTAATGTTCAAGTCGCCTCAGGTAATGCCATGGAGTTTGGTAAAGAATTTTTTGGTTTTGCTAATGAAGAAGAAATGAATCTAGCTATAGCTATGGCAGCCTTTGAAGGTAAGGATGACCTTGAAACTTTAGTTAATGGTACCAAACCTTCTTCCTATCACTATGTTTTAACTGCAGGTTTACACAATAGAGTTAAATCTGAAAATGCAAAAGGTGCTAAAGCATGGGGAAGTAAAGATGGTTCTGTAAAAGGCTTATTAGAAGCACCTCAACAGTACGTGGTAGTTGCAGATATTATTAAGCCTGAAATGGCTAAGAAAGGCTATAGCGCTTTAAGTACGCGAGAACAAACTATTGAGATTATTAGTAAGAAATTCTTCACCGGCAATAATAAGGATGAAGCTATTGCTAAGGCAACTAAATTCTATGACGCTATGATTAAGAGTTTTGAAAACCCAAGCTTATATTATGATGTTAAAAAAGAGCTACAAGGAAGAGACTCTTGGAAAGCAAGTAATTCTAATGTTCCAGCTAAATATCAACCTATAAAACTTGCAGGTGGTGCAGGTAATCAGTACCATTTTAGTTAAGAAAATTTTTTTTAATTCTTTTATTTAATCCGAGAGTGTAAAATAAATTGTGTAAATTCCTTTAAATAAAAAGGAGAAAACATAAATGTCAAACATAAAAGAATATG
>JAKVAO010000105.1 GCA_022447685.1 Candidatus Caenarcanales bacterium
TTTTTTACTTTTCTCATATTCTCACACCTTCTGATATACGTATTTACTGGCCTGAATTTCTCAGTCCACTACACTAAAAACTAAATGGAATGCAAGTCGTAGGAATATGAGTATTGTCCAGAAAATTATTAACTCTTTGATTGTTATTGCTATTGGTTTAACAATTTATGTGATTTTCAAATATTTTATTGACCATTTATATAATTCTATCCGTCCAAAAAATGTAATTAGAGAGAGTGATAAGGCTCTACGTCTTAGAACTATTGCAAAACTTCTATATTGGCTACTCGGAATTGTTGTGGTAATTTTTATTGGCTACGGAATTTTAGATGTATTTGGAATCGATACTACTGTGTTTGTTGCTAGTGCTGGGGTTTTGGGTATTGCAGTTGGTTTTGCTGGGCAGTGTTTACTTAAAGATTTAATCACAGGGATTTTCATTATTATTGAGGGTCAGTATCGTATCGACGACGTTATTGAAATCAATGGTCACAGGGGGCTTGTAGAAGATATAAATTTGAGAGTCACAACTCTTAGAGACCTAGAGGGAAAAGTTTATACTATCCCTAATGGTGAAATTAAAACTATTATTAATTGCACTAAAGGTTTTTCTTACGCTTTGTTTGACTTAGGAGTTGCTTATAAAGAAGATTTAGAAAGTGTAATGGATATTATTACTGAGCTAGGTTCAGAACTTCGCTCTGATAAACATTTTAAATATTTGATCATGGAAGATCTTGAAATGCTTGGAGTTGAAGAGTTTGCTGATTCCCAGGTTACTATAAAGTTTAGAATTAAAACCTTACCTATTAAGCAATGGGAAGTTGCTAGAGAGTTTCGTCTGAGGATTAAGAAAAAATTTGATGAATTTGGTATCGAGATACCATTCCCACATAGAACTCTGTACCTAGGGACAGGCGAGGAAAATTCTTCAATAGATAATTTCTTGAGGAATAAGTAAGAGAATAAATGTATTTTGCTTTTAGTGTTTTTACTTTAAAATGTTAATTAATGAGTAAAAATATTAAAGGTAAAGTCGTTGTTATTACAGGAGCAAGCAGTGGTCTTGGAGAAGAAACTGCTCGCTATTTAGCTAGCTTAGGTGCAAAAGTTGTACTTGCAGCTAGGCGTGAAGAAAAATTAAAAGCTATAGTTGATGATATCAAAGCAAGTGGAGCTGAGGCTATGTACTTATCTACCGACGTTTCTAAGCAGGCTGATGTCGAAAACCTGGTAAATAAAGCAGTTGACACATATGGCTGTATCGATGTCATTATCAATAATGCAGGAATAATGTCTATTGCCCCAATGGCTGAGACTAAAGTTGATGAATGGGATAGGATGATTGATATCAATATCAAAGGTGTACTTTATGGTATCGCTGCTGCTTTGCCTATTTTCCAGAAACAAGAAAGAGGACATTTTATAAATATATCTTCTGTAGCTGGAGTGAAAGTATTTAGTCCAGGTGGAACTGTTTATAGTGGAACGAAGTTTGCTGTGCGTGCTATCAGTGAAGGCTTGCGTCATGAAATTGGTGGCAAGATTCGTACTACTTGTATTGAACCAGGTGCCGTTGATTCAGAACTGAAACATGGTTCTTCTCATGCTGCAAGTTCTGAGTTTGTTCAGGACTTTTATGAGAGATGTGCGATTCCAGCAGACTCAGTTGCTCGTGCTATTGCTTATGCAATTGAGCAACCAGATGATGTCGATATTAATGAAATAGTTTTGCGCCCTACTGTTCAGGAATTTTAAATGAGAGATTTCCTCAGATTGATATTCTAGTGAACAATGCAGCTGTATTGAAGCAAGGTGATTTCTTAAGTGTAGGTAGTGATGAGTTTCTAGAAAGCCTTAAAGTTAATTTTGAAGCTCCCTTTCATTTAATGAGAGCTTTAGTTCCTGAGATGGTTAAAAACAACTACGGGCGAGTGGTTAATCTATCTTCTGGTTGGGGAGCTTTTGCTGATGGCTTAACTGGACCAGCAGCATATTCTGTGACTAAAGCTGCAATTAATGCTTTGACTCTTAGTCTGAGTCAAGCTATTACTGCTACTAATGTGAAAGTCAACTCTATGTGTCCTGGTTGGGTGCGCACTCGAATGGGAGGAGAGGGGGCAAGTCGTTCTCCAGAGGAAGGTGCAGAAACCGTTATTTGGCTTGCAACTTTAGAAGATGATGGACCTAGTGGTGGTTTTTTTAGGGATAAGAAGCTTATTGATTGGTGAATTTACTTTAAAATAAAGTAATGGTAACAGCAGATTTATTTAATAGTATTGGCTTAATAATTCTATCTGCTTCAGCAGCACAAATTTTAAGTTGGCGTTTTAAGATACCCAATATATTAATTTTAATGGTCTTTGGTCTAATATTGGGACCTCTGACACAGACTGTAGACCCACATGAAATATTTGGATCTTTGTTTGAGATTGTAATAGAACTGACAGTAGTTGTTTTACTCTTTGAGGGAGGCTTGACGCTGAAATTCAAAGAGCTGAAAGGGATATCTTCTGGGTGAAACGTTTAGTTAGTCTGGGTATTCTTTTCAATGCAGCTTTAACGACACTTGCAGCTTACTATATCGCTGGTTTGTCCCTTGGTGTAAGTTTGATACTTGCATCCATACTTGTTGTTACTGGACCTACCGTTATTATTCCAATTCTAAGACAAGTGAATTTGGGTAATCGATTAAATAAATATTTGAAGTGGGAGGCGATAATAAATGATCCTATAGGTATTCTTTTTACCTTAGTAATTTATGAGTATCTGGTCTATCAACATCTAAATTCCGAGCTTGTAATCTTGTATGCAATTCCTAAAGCTATTATCTATTCTCTGCTTTGTACTTTTCTTGTCGGCTATTCATTAAAGTTTCTCTTTGAGAAAACACATTTCCCGGATTTCCTTAAAGTTCCAACAGTATTATCTACGATATTGTTGATTTTTATATTGGCTAAAAATCTTCAAGACGGCTCTGGTTTACTTGCGGTGACATCACTTGGAATATTTTTTGCTAATCAAAAAATGCTAGTACTCGGTGAACTGAAAAAATTTAAAGAATCTATTAGTGTCTTTTCTGTTTCCTTGGTTTTTATATTAATGGCAGCTAGTATAAACTTGGATATTTTGAATAGATTAGATTATCACCACTATATTTTTATTTTTTTCGTTGTTGTACTAATCAGGGTGCTTTCTATAGTATTTTCTACTTTGGCAAGTGATATGAAATTTAAAGAAGCTCTTTTGATTGGATCTTTTGGACCAAGAGGAATAGTTGCAGCTTCAATCGCTGGTATTATTGGTACCCGTTTACAGCACTTCAATATTCCAGATGGTGAAATGATTTTACCTATTGTTTTTGCCGTTATATTTAGTACTGTTCTAGTTCATAGTTTAGCTATTGAGCCACTTGCTAAATTACTTGGTTTTGATACTAGTAAAGGTAAGGGTTTGGTGATTGTCGGTGCTTCGAAATGGAGTATAGATCTGGCTAAGCTTCTTGAAGATTATGGAGTGCCTGTACTGATAACTGATTCGAATTGGAATCGCCTGAAACTTGCTAGAAATTATAATCTGAAATATTATTATGGTGAAATTGCAATGTCTGTTCAAGAAGCTGAACTTGCTCTAGGAGATTATAGTTATCTTTTGGTTAGTACTGACAGCAATGCTTATAATCTATATGTGGCAAATACACTTGCAGAAGACTTTGGAGCAAATAATATTTTTCAGATTCCCTTAGATAATCAAGTTAATATGATTACCGGGGATAAGGACTTGAAGTTTAATACTTTGAAAGAAAAAATTCATTATGGGTGGGCTTTTAAGGCAACGCCTATCACTAAAGAATTCACAATGAAAGATTTCTACAACTTAGATGAGAATAAAGATGCAGTTAATGTTCTTACTATTAAGGCTGACAAAAGTATAAGTTTTGTATCTGACCATAAACAAGTCAATGTCAAGGAAGGTGATTTACTTGTTAGTTTCTTTGATAAAGTTAATTGAGTAAACTATTTATATCTCTGTATCATTTAATAACTCAGAAATACTGACAAACACAAAGCCTCGTTCTTTTAATGCTGGGATTACTTGTTCCAATATTGCAGCAGTATTTGGTGTATCCCAAACTCTCTCTCCGTTGCAGCGATAGTCGCTTAGGTGAAGGAGAATTATTGAGCCATTTTGAGTGTTGTTGAGAATTTTTTTACTAGTTTTATCTACTGGTTCTATAGACTTGAAATCTTTGAAGGCTTGAGCTTTTGCCATGAATATATCAGCTAGTACAGGTTTAATATTTTCATCTTCTAAAACTTTTTCTATATCTTTGTTTATAGCTCCCCATGGAGGACGAAAGTACCAAGCTGAATTAGGTTTTTGTGTAGAATTTTCAATAAGTTTTTTCGTTGCAAGTATCTGAGCTTTTGCTGAGTAATTAGTAAATAAGTTTGTCATCTTGCGATTTTGATTCCAGCCGTGAATTTGAATTTCATGTCCTCGTTTAGAAATTTCTTGAATTAGAATTTGTTCTTGGTTGATTTGAATTCTACTCCCTAAGACAAAGAAAGTGGCAGGGATATCATACTTCTCTAAAATATCTAAAACTTCCTTGCTGTATTTAAAGCTGGGACCATCATCAAAGCTTAGGGCGATTTCTTTTTTCTTGCGGGAGCCATGGTAGATAATATCTGGCTTTATGACTTTGGAGGCTAAGTATAAAAAAGGAGCTAAGTCTGGAAGTGTGAGTTTGTTTTGTGGATTTTTGATTTGATCTTCTTTGCAGAATTGTAAAATTGTCGGGTCTTTGATTTCCGGGAAATGAGTTGATGCAAGACTTGGTAGGAATTTTGAAAAAATAAAAAACGCAAAGGCAAAAGTAAAAAAGTATTAAGGTGGATTTCATTATTTATCCTTTGTGGGATATTTTAGCAAAGCTATTAAATTAAAACTTTTAATAAAGACTCGCCTTATTAAAAGTTAAGAGTTAAACTTTTAATAAGGGTTTTTATAATTAAAAGTTTGAAAATGAAGAAACTTAACTATAAATCAGGGAAATACATGAAGCAAGGCACTTATTCAAGCTTTATGCCGTCATCTTTGAAAAATATTCAATTAGATTTTTCCGGTACTAAAATTCCAAAATTGCTAGAGAATGCCTTAATTGAACTTGGAGAGTTAAATGCTTACTCAGAGTTAATGCCTGATATTAACTTTTTTGTCAAAATGCATATTGCAAAAGAAGCCTCAAGTTCATCTCGAATAGAAGGTACTAAAACAGAAATTGATGAATTATTTATAAGTGAAGATGTTATAGCTGAAGAAAAGCGTGATGATAGGCAAGAAGTTTTAAATTATATAGAGGCTATGAACTGGTCTATAAAAGAATTAGGCAATCTTCCATTGTCCATGAGGCTTATCAAAGGTACCCATAAAATTTTACTTTCAGGAACTAGAGGCAAGCATAAGTTACCTGGTGAAATTCGTAAATCCCAAAACTGGATTGGTGGTTCTTCAATAAATAGTGCTTTCTTTATTCCTCCAGCTCCTCAAGACTTAGGAGATCTTTTGACTGATCTGGAATATTTTTGGCATGAAGAAAATAATGAGATTTCACATTTGCTTAAAGCAGGAATTAGCCACTATCAGTTTGAAACCATTCACCCATTTTTAGACGGTAATGGTCGAACTGGTAGGCTATTAATTATTCTATATTTAATTAATTATGGTTTGTTGAAAAAACCTTCTCTGTATTTATCTTCATATTTTGATAACTATAGGCAAGAATACTATGATGCTTTGACTTATGTGAGGACCCAAAATAATCTTGAGCATTGGCTTTTATTTTTTTTAGAAGGTGTTCAGGTTACAGCTAAAGATTCAAAAAATGTTTTTAAAAAAGTGAGTGGGTTAAAACTTAACTGTGAAAAGAAAATAACTCAAGAGTTGGGGAGAAGAACTAAGTTAGGTTTAAGTTTATTGCAGAACTTGTTTTCAAAGCCGATATTCTCAGTTGAAGAAACTTCAAAGGCTTTAAATATAACTTTCCCTACAGCAAACTCTTTGCTGAAAGAGTTTGAAAGGATACAAATTTTGAGGGAGAAAACAGGTAGTGAGAGAAATAGACTATATGAATTCCAAGAATATTTGAATTTGTTTAGTTAAATAGTGTCATCAAGTACGACTTTATTTCGCTTATCCCTTCTGAAGTTTACTGCCCACTTTTAGCCATTTGAGTAGTTTCGACAAAATCTACGATTTCACCCTCGTAATGCAAATTCTCTAGTAAACCTTTAACTTAAAATCCCCGCCGCAGGCGGGCACACCACCCTATAATATAAACGATAAACAGATACAGAATAAAAATGGAGGTGGACTTTGCTAATAGGCAACAAAGCTCTTTGTTTCTGGTTTTAAATCACTATTTTATAGGGTATCTACAGGGATTTTATTTATTGTTAGATCTCTTTATTGTCAAATAATATATTTTATATAAGTCTA
>JAKVAO010000106.1 GCA_022447685.1 Candidatus Caenarcanales bacterium
ACTCATGAATAACTAGATTTGGCCAGAGCTAGACCTATTTGTTTACATAATCTTTATTTTTTACCTGAGTAGTTACTTGATATTTTCTTACTTCAGATAAATTAACTTTATATTTTCCAAATTGTAAAGAAGCTGTTTCTGGAGGGTTAGGATCAGGTAGATGAGTTGGATTTTCTACAGGTACGAGATTTGCTGTTTCCTGAGACGGATTTGTTTTTTGAACTCCTGTGCTTATTCTATTTTCTAAGCTTTTATTGTTATTATCGTAAATCTCCATGTTGATTACTTCCTTTGCGAAATTTCTATTGTTTAACTACTTTAGTTATTTAATTCAAATACATAGTCTAGTAGGTAGCTGGTATTAACGTATTTATCCAAGTATTATTGTAACTCATTGTTTCAATTTTCTATTGAGTTTCTTAATTTAAGCTAAGGTGAAATACAAATTTAATGTATAATACTATTTAAAGCAGTTTATCGGTATAGACATAAATATTCTTCGAAGAGAATTTAGGGGCGCTTTTTGTCTATTTGGTAATTGCTCTAGAAAAAATGAGAGCTAGTCTAGAAACTAAGCCCAAAGAAAATGAAATGCTTGCTCCAGGAGTTAACAAAAATAACTCCATAGGAAGACTACAGCCAAATTTGGCTGATTCTGAAAATGCAGGTTCAGATCAGGGTGGAGAGATTTTCTTAGACCCTGAGGCAATAGCTAAGGGTTTGCATCAAGAGCAGGAATCTTTAAATGAGCTGAAAAATACTGAGCCTCTGTTTGATGAGGATAGAGATGAGCAGCTAGTAGAAGATAAAAATGAAGATAGATCGCCAATAATTAAGTTCTTAATCAAGAATCGTGACAAGCTTAATGTTCAAGCGATGAAATTTTGCTACGGTGGAATTGGGATACACCAGCTTGCAGCTTTAAGTCCTCTCGTGAAATTCATCCCGAAATCTATCAGCAATCTTTTTGAAAAAGGTGCAACCCTATACTCGAGAATCTTAAGTGGATTGCCAGCTGCAATATTTGCAATCGATGACTTGAAAGAAAAAAATATTGTTCCAATGATTGGTAAGCTAAGTGCTACTTTATCTTTTCCTCTGATAGAGACTGTGGAAAATATGCCAGTAGCTTCGAGTTTGTTCTGTGGTATTAATACCGCTTTAGAAGCGATAGAAGAGTATAAAGGTGAGAAAGTTACGAGGAAATCTAATAGTTTCTTCCACCAATTAGAAGAGTTTGGAATTAATTACGCAAGAGCCTGGAAAGATTCTTTGAATAAACTAGGAGATGAAAAGACTGATGCTAAAGACAAATTCAAAAGCCTCTTCAATCTTGTTTCTCTTCCTGGTTATTCACTGGTTCAGGGTGTGGGGATGATTCTCTGTAGGGACAGAATGGCTGATACTGAAAGTGATTCTTTGAAAAATAAAGTTGCGATAGGTATTAGAACTCTAAGGGCTGTTCTTGGGATAGCCACTGACTTCTTCTTATTAGGTTCTGAAAAACCAAGTCAGAGAAGAGTTGGAGCAACTTTTGTTGCTAGTAGTGTCTTGTCTCTATTCCCACCATGGGCGCACACTATACTTAAAGGTCAGAGTCAGGAAACTATAGATAATTGGATTAATGTCTTTGGTCAAGAGTGTAAGTCACTGGATGAACTTGGGAACGCACTCTGGGCTAAGGCTAAGCAAGCAGTGAAGGCTCCAAGCCTTGAAGAAGAAATGGATGCAAGTATAGAGAACCAAAATGATTTTGCTTTTGCAGCTATGCCTGCTTAATTTAATATGCAAATAAATTCTTAAGATAAAAACAATTTAATCTTATTCATATTTACAAAAAGTGATTATGTGATTATATTTTAAACATGATGAAAAAACTAGTAAGCTCTTTAGTTATTCTTGGTTTTGTTTCAACACCTGCATTCGCTGGTGGTGATTACAGATCAGCTCCTAGCGAAGTTTGCACTTATAAGCAAGATTGTAAAGCTTGTGATGTTGGAAACTGGTTATGGGATGGTACTAAATTCATTCTTAAGCTTCCATTCAGAATAGTTACATCTACAGGTAAAGGCGTTTATGACTTAGTTGTAGATCAAGACTTCTCTGGATTCCAAGAAGGTTACGAGATCATTTAGGTCTAAGAATTGCTAGATAAAGATAGAATACAGGGCTCAGACTTTGAAAGATATGATAAGTCTGAGCTTTGGTCTATTCATGAGCTATATTTCAAGAATATTGGTCTGAAAGCTTGGTCCTCAGGTGCTTTGCCCTTCGCAGGGGTTACTAGTTATTCAGAAACTCAGAAAAAAGTTTTACTTCTAGTTGAAAACTTAAAACAGCTTGGTTATGAAAATCATAATAAGCCCATCAAAGTCCTGGAGATAGGTGCAGGTTCTGGAGAATTTGCTAAAAACTTTATTTACGCTCTAGAGAACTTCTGTCACAGCCTGGATTTGAATTTCCACGAAAGACTAGAATACTATGTAACAGATTATGCTGAAACTACAATAGATGAAGTTAGAAAGCATAAAAAATTAAAGAAATTCCCCAATATAAAATACTTTCAATTTGATGTTTTGATGGATACAGAAAGCTCTTCTCTAAGAGACTTTTTCGGTGAATTTCAGTGTATATGTTCAACTTACTTGTTGGATCAACTACCAAATAGGGTTATCGCTAAATCAGGAAATAAATATTACGAAAAATATATTAAGCTCTGTATTGAAGAAGATTTCAGGAATAATGAAGAGATAAGAAAAAAAGTCCTGAAAAGCAATAAATGGATCAAGAAAATAAAAAAGAAATTTGATTTTAGAGAGCTTGACTTAGAAGATTCGATACCCAAATTAGACTTTGATGCTCTTGAGAAATGCTTTCGAGTAAATAAAGATGAGTCTACTGTTATATATTCTTATGGGGCTCTAGAAGCAGTGAAAAACTCTATGAAACTGCTTAGTGAAGATGGTTTGCTTATTTTCTCTGATTTCAATGCTGCATCTAGACCAGGTGTTGATGTCTATGAGCCTTGTTACTATGGTAATTCTTTAGCACAGCCTGTTAATTTTAGTTTTCTCTATAATTATTTTGCAGAGAACCAAAAAATTATTTTATTTGAAGATCCTATAAAGCCTCTACACACCATGATTATGTGTCACCACAGTTATAAATCTCAATTGATGTTGGGTGCTAGTTATGAGAAGATTTTCAAGCAAAATATAGCAGTCAGAGTGATTTTTAGATTACTTGTAGAGCTTAAGTTTAGTATTTATATACTTCTGCTTGTTTCAGTTCTGTATGCTGCTTATTATATATTGAGCGAAGCTGCTAAATTACCGCTTTATTGATATTCTTCTGTCCAATCAAATCTTGGATGAAAACTTTATGAGCACCACGTTCTTTCATATGTTTAATAAAACTATTTCTGAGAGTAGATGCTGTAATTTTTTTGTTTATTCCAACTTCTTTAGCTATTTTTTGGACCATTCTGTAAACTTCCCTAGCGCTGATTTTGAATAATTTTTCTGCACTACTTATTTCTTTTTCTTCTATGTAAGTTTTCAACAGTGTTTGCAGTAAATCCGTAATTGGTAGTAAGCGTATTTTGTTGGATCTAGAGTTCTTGACTTGGATTGATTTCTCTTCTAGTGCGATATCATCTAAAGTTAAATTCAGTAATTCATTAATCCTAAGACCTGATGAATAAAGTAATTCTAAGATAAGTTTAGTCTCTAGGTCGCAATTCTCACAGTCGAGTAGAGAGTTTACTTCTTCTTCGCTTAAATATTCAAAAGAGTTGTTTCTAAATTGACTTGATCTAAATATTTGAGAGAATGGATCTCTTTCTGCTCTTCCTTGTTCACGAAGCCAATCCCAGAATTTCTTCAAAGCACTCAGTTTTCTATTGACGGTGGCTGTGCTTGAGCCTTGTTTGCGAATATATTCAGAGAATTCTTCGAGGTTTTCTTTAGATAAATTTTCAATTTTGAAGTTCTGTTCTGCTTGTTCTTGGATAAATTTATCAAAATCAAATAAATCTCGCTTGTAGAGTCTAAGCGAGTTATAGGCAAGACCAGAACAATTTTCTAGATATTCTAAAAATTCAAGTAAGACTTGCATACTATAATTATATATCTATATAGCTAAGGTTACCCTAGTCCATGAATTCTGCCCCCAATACCAATCATAATATTTTTGCAATAATCCCTGCTGGTGGTATTGGCAAGAGAATGAATCAGCGAAGGCCAAAGCAATTTCTTACAATCTTTGATCAACCGATACTTCTAGTAACACTGAAAATACTTGCTCAAACTGGCTTAATTAAGAAATTTATTATTCCTACTGTTGATGTTATAACTACTAAGAAAATCATCGCAAGCAAGTTGAGTGACGTTGATATAGAAATTATCAAAGGTGGTAAAACTAGGCAGGATAGTGTCCATAATGGTTTGGATTATATTAAGAAATTAGACGATCAACCTGATTTGGTTTTGGTGCATGATGCAGTAAGGGTTTTGGTTAGCCAAGAAATAGTAATTAACACTATAGAGAAAGCTTTTAAGACAGGAGCTGCAATTGCAGCGAATAAAGTCTATGATACGTTGAAACTTAGTCACTCTGAAGTTGGTGAAGATATTACAATCAAGAAAAATATTTCTAGAGAGAACACATGGCAGGCTCAAACTCCTCAAGTCTTCAAAAAAGAATTGATTATTGAAGCTTATCAGAAAGCTAAGAAAGATCATTTTGAAGGAACTGATTCTGCGAGCCTTGTTGAAAGACTTAATGTTCCTGTAAGTTTAGTAGAAAGCCCTAAATCTAACTATAAGATTACTACTCCAGAAGATTTAGAGATTGCTGAATTGATTTTATCTAAGCGTTTACCAAGTTCTAAAAGCTAGGGTTGATATTGAATATAGGATCTAAGCCAGGAATTGTGGCTCCATCTATAATTTGGTTGATTTGGTTTTTAACTTGGACTTTGAAGCCATGTTGAAGTGGGTGAGATTCTGCTCTACAGCCTGATGGGCAAAAGCGCCCTCCCCATTGATGATCTACGATTAATTCTGATCCCATGTTACGAGCAGCCTTCTTAGCTGCTGTATTGATTACATTTCCAACAAATGTGATCTCAAAACTAGGTTTCATTGCTGATGCACCTGTTTCCTTATTTTCGGTAATAACCCAAACCATTGTGCCATCATCAAATCTTTCTACTGCATTTAATGCAAGGCTCCCTCCCTTAGTACCAAGGTGTGCTAACTGTCTTAAGTTACCAAATTTATCTACCTTGGATTCATTGAGTATATATGGTTTCAAATTGTCAAAGCTGCAATGTTTAACTGAGCTTACTTTATTTTGTTCATCAAACTGAACAACTTGAGCAAACAATGCTTCACCACTTTTACGATGAGGGTAAACAGTGATGACTTGCCT
Organism: Candidatus Caenarcanales bacterium; assembly: GCA_022447685.1. Lineage (GTDB taxonomy): Bacteria > Cyanobacteriota > Vampirovibrionia > LMEP-6097 > LMEP-6097 > DT-14. Next base: position 5,434 of record JAKVAO010000106.1, read on the forward strand.
AGTTTTTTTAATCATTTTGTAGTAAATCTTAAAATCTCTTTTATCAGGTCTAGGAATATCCATCATTTGATTAAAAGCATATGGGCTCATATGTGACATTTGTTTTTGTATACGACTCAACCTTTCATTTGTCATGGAGATAATCGAAAGTTGAAAATTGTTTTTTTCTAGGGTTTCTACATTCACCATGACACTGTAAGGATCAAGATTCCTAGCAGGGAGTAACTCTAAGTTAGTTTGGAAATTACCAACTGAGTTATGTTGTGGAAATATACCAGCTCTTTTATCCTGGTCAGGCATGGCTAAAGTTACTTTACGAGCTTTTCCATAGCCAATCATCATAATAGTTTCACGGGAATTATCTTCACTTATTGGGCGTTTGATTTTCTTTTTATTCTTGTACGCAAAAGTACCACCAACATAATTGAAATTATGCTTCAGGTTGACATCCTGAGGCTCTCTTACGACCTCTTCGTCTTCGCCATCTTTCTTTTTTCTTGGATCTACCGGTAGTTCTGGCATTTGAGTATTTACTGATTCTTTGAGTCTATCTACGACAAAATAAAGACACTAAAGTGCCCTAATAGTATTTTACCCGTATTTTTCAATATCGCACTTTGATTAGTAATACTAAACAAAGAAGAGAAAACTCTCACCAATATCAAGTGAAAATAAAATAATTATAAATTTGGTTATATACGCCAGTTCAACGAGTGTTATCTTGTTACAATCCCAGTAATACGTACAGGTATCACATGTTAAGTCAATTAATAAAGAGCCACTTAATACAGAAGTTTGGAATTACAGTAAGCTCAGCAATGCTTCTTTCATCGTGTGCAAATCAACTTATAAATTCCAAAGACCCTAATAATCTTCTTAAACTCCATTCAAAACAAGAACAACTTGTAACTTGCCCTGAAAGTCAGAATAAAAATTTTGGGCTCTTCTCCAAAATAAGTGGAATGAGTTAATCTAGATTTACTTGTTGGTGCAATTTCTTTCAAAAAATATAACC
>JAKVAO010000107.1 GCA_022447685.1 Candidatus Caenarcanales bacterium
AACATCTACACGAATGATGAAAATGGCTCACAGAGTGAAGATAAGCCCTCGACAGTTCCATTAACAAACCTCGACACTTTCCCTGAAAATGACTCACAGACGGACTTAGAAGCGGACAACAGTTTGGACAACAACGGCCAACAGAGGCCAACAATGGCCAACAGTTTTTCTGAAAACGGTGAAAAGAGGGAGAATGAAGCGGCCAACAGTTTGGACAACAACGGCCAACAGTTTTTCTGAAAACGGTGAAAAGAGGGAGAATGAAGCGGCCAACAGTTTGGACAACAACGGCCAACAGAGGCCAACAGCACAAGCCGGGTTATAAGATAAACTATCTTGCTGTTGAATGACCATCGTTGAGGCCACTTCATCAATGACTTGCCAATAACCTCCTGCGCCTAACAACAATGGACGGACTTCTTTTTCTTTCACCGTTAATAATCAATCATCAAGAACACACCCAACTAAATTAAAAATTATAGTTGGGGTATATTCAAGTGAACAAAAAACTTAAAGAAAACATTAAATGGTAAAATAGGGGAGCTTGGGGGGAATTTCCCCCCGACCAGCAGCAAATCCAGTTATTGACAAAGTAGCAATTGTATGACGAAGAGCCTGCTGGCTCTTCCCTTAGTTTTGGCTAATTTTTGACTAAAATAACCTCTATTTGTACGGACATTTTAGGGATTTTTTGGAAGATTTTTCTTGGTCTAATTGCTTATTAGAGCATAAATAAGCAAATTCAGATTTGATCATGCTAGAACACTAAAATAGCCGATGTTCAAAATCAACCAAATAATCTTATTTTAAAGTTTGAAAATGATTTATTGGCTATCTAAACAGTTTTATAGTCTATTTCTCTGATTTACTAGAAGATTCGTTATTGTTTAATTTTTAGACCTGACTCTTTTTGCTTATTTGTGATCAAATAAGCACTAGGTTATTATGTACTAAGTATTAAGAAGATATAAAGAAGAACTTTTTGAGTTCTCTAAGAAGGACTATCGTGTTGGCCACTACTTAATCTTGATGGGTTATTTTGCCAATGACTGTCGTTTTTATGGTACCATCAGAGATTAAATAACCTCTGTAATACTAACAATCTTACCACCAGTTTTGTGGATGTTTTGAATTTTTGCTGAAAGTTGACCATAACCTACTTCATAAGTTTGATTACTGCGCTTGGCCACTGGAGTAATTCCTGCTTTCGTAACAGCAATACGAAATCGTTTATTAGTGGAACCAGAAATCCCTCCAGTTGAGACTGCTACGTTGATTTTTTGAGCTAGGTTAGAAGCAATACTAGCAATTAATTGAGCTTGATTACTGTTGACATCGCTAGTGGCAAATCCACCGACTAGAGAAACTGTTCGGTTAAAGACATTAGTAGTCATTCCAGTTTTTGTATTGAGACAGTAGGGATAGGGGACAATATTTTCTCCAAATTGCAGAATATAATCGTCACTATCAAGATAAGAATCGATTTCTGCTGCATATCCCTGCTCGTTGTAAGTTTGGACGTGCTGAGCAATTTCTGCTTGGTTTAAAGGTGCGCGACCTAAGAAATGTTTATAGTTTAATTCGATAAACCGATAGGTGGGACTTGCATCAAAAAACAGAGATTTATAAAGCTCAGATTGGGCTACCATTCTCACAAATCCTCGAACGGTAATATCTCCATTTCGGAGCATAGATTCGGCACTGTCTAGACGTTGGGATTCTAACAAATGAGCATTTCCTAATAGCTGTCTGTAAACAGACCGAATAACAATTTGCAAATCGTCTTCCGTCCCATTAGGTCGTAATTCAACTGGATCAGTGATAAACCTTCCCGTTAAGCTTGTCATGATATTTTTCCTCGATTGTATTTAAACACTATTAACTATAAAACTTGATGATTGTCACCGATAGGTTTTATAGGAAGGAACTTAATAAAAATTAATCAACTGATATCTTCACTAAATTCTCTTTGCGCATTATAATTTGTAACTTTTTACCAATTAAAACAAAAGTAAATTACTTGGTAATGTACTTTAAAAAAGGTAAATGCTCAAAAATACATAAGATCCCCTAGAGGATTTTTTTAATACATACTAGAGAGGAGATATAATCAAGCTTTAAGCGTAGTAACTTGACGATAGGTGACGATGGGTAACTTGGAAAAGAAATGTATTGGGAAGTTGGTGAATATCTAGTAGTTACGACAATGGCAGATAGAGAGAGCTAGAGGTATTAGGACGAGCGTGGAGGTACTTGCTGGTGGTAGCAACGTTCGTGTGACCAAGAGTTTCTTGAACGAGATGAAGGGGTGCGCCTCGTTCTAGGGAGTGAGAGGCGTGGGCGTGCCTGAGCCAGTGGGGGGAGACTTTCTTTTTAATCCCTGCCCGTTTAGCTGCTTTTTGAACGATGCGATAAACCCAGGAAGGATCAAGACCTTTGCCATTAATATCTTTTTGCCGTGACGAAAATACGGGAGCGTTATCATCAGCCTTCCCACGAATCTGATTTAACTTCTCCCAAACATTAGCTGGTAAAAGAACGGTTCGGGTTCGACCGCCTTTACCAAAGACGGTTACTTGTCCAGCATCATCACGGGTATTTAAGTCCTTCCAGGTCAGCGTACAAATTTCGCTGACACGAAAGCCTCCAGCGTAGAGTAACAATAATAAAGCTTGGTTTCTAAGGTTAGGTTCCATACCGATCAAAGTAGCCACTTCCATTTCAGTGAGATATTTCTCATTGAGAGTGTCTTTAAAGGGAGGTGTTCTCACGCCCATGCCCACGTTAACAGTTGTGATGCCGATGGAGTAGGTGAAACTGAGAAGAGATTTTACTGCCGTGATCGCCAACCGTTGGGAGTTAGGGGAGCTATTGACTAAAGTATCTTGCCAGCCTTGGAGGTCAGCCAGAGTGACAGTATGAAGGGGTTTGGCGCACCAAGTAAAGAACCGCTTGACGTAACGGAGGTAAACTCGGCGGGTATGAGGGGAGCGATTGTGAAGCCACATATCAAGGAGGCGATCAAAGACTCGGCTGGCCTCAGAATCCGCTTCAAGTTGAGTGGTGGAGAAGGTTTTGACCTCCATAACACTGTCTTAATTTTAGGTAAAAATTTAGCAAGATAGGGTTTGTTATCTTGTTCTATACTCTATCAAATAACGAGAATAGGATGAAAGAGATGTTCTGAGAATGGGTAAGACAATAAATAAGTAAGACTAGGAAAAAGCCGAAAAAACACTCCTGACTTAAGAGGAGGTACAATACTACTTAGTTCCTGATTTATTGATAAACTCTTCAAGTGCGTCTAAGTCGATCTCTCCACTCTTGATCTTGTTCACTAATTCTTGAGTTTTTTTGTGACGTTTAACTTTTTCGGCAATGTCAATAACTTCAGCAGTTGGTTTTTCTTCTGGCGGAAAGTATTTTTCATAAAGTTCTTTCCATTCACCAGATTCTTTCATTTCTAGCTCAACTTTAGCTGCTCTGATGTGGATACGGGCTGTTTCAGCTTCGCTTAACTCTTTCCACTCAATGCCATCACCGTATTCTTCTCCATAGAGTTTTGAACGTAGTTCACAATTATAGGCTTTCAGTTTTTCTAAGTCTTTGGGATTTTTAGATAAGCCACCTTCAACGGGACGAAGACATTTTAAGTAACTAAGAGGATAATCATGCTCTTCGCCGTATTGAATTCGCTTCTCTATAAAATCTGAGTAAGGAATTTCATCGTTATAAACAGTATCCCATCTGGTGGTAGCTCGACCCATCCAAGCAGCTTCTGGATTAAGTCGCCATTTGTAGTGTCTTCCTATTTTCTCACCTCGAATAAGTAAACCTTTTTTCTCAAGAATTTTTAGTGCTTCTGAAACCTGCTCACGTTTCAAGCCCATCTTTTCAGCAACCCAAACAGTAGAAAAGTCTACCCAGTTATCAAACTCAAGAATAGAACAAACGTAATGGAAAACCTTTAACACCTTACCTGTTAGCTCTGGTTCTAGAGCCAAATACTGGTGAGTAAAGTGGGGAGTAGTTGAAAATCGAGGTTCCATAAAAATTGGTCTTCTTGAGATATGATTGATGTTGACACCTTCTTGAATTAACCCTCTTTCTCTAAGAATGGTTTTTTCTTCATCTGATAAGCCTTCAAAGTCTATGGTAACGTGATTCTTGACGGTCTTCCTTGGATGTTTGCCTTTAGGCATATAATAAAAGCTCCACTAAACATTTCCGTAAGAATAATCTTACGCATTGTCACTGTAATTATATCAACCCGTAAGAATAATCTTACGCATTGTAAGAATAATCTTACGCATTAAAAATTAAAATCCCCAATTTAACAGCATTTCAGATTTGGCCATATATACTGTGTACTCCAAGAGCAGTCCCCCGGGGGGACGAGAACGCGCAGGGGGCAGCGATCGCAAAAAACCGACCGATAGGGAGACGATTTATACTTAGCTGAGGCTCCTACGTTCTAAACCTTTTAGTCCACTTTGAAACGTAAGAAGGTTTAGAACGTTCCTACGATCTGTGGACAAATTGAGTGGGCTTGGTTTTTGACTTAAATCTCGGTGGGGGGAAAAGCAAAGGCGAACAGTTGGACTTGAATTTAAGTTATAGGCCAAAACCCTCATCAACAAAGCGTCCTAACTATTCACCTTTAGCTTTTTTTAGAAATTTCTAAGCTCATACTTTATCTGATCATCAAGAAAAAGACCTTCTAAGGGGTGATTTGTGAAATTATGATGTCCAGTACATAAATTAGATTATTCTTTCTTCTAGATACCTTATTCTTGTTGTGAGAGTATATTTTAAGTTAAATATCATCCTTATAATTTTGACAAGAATAAAAAGTAACTTCTGAAAAGAATATCTCTTTTGATAAGTAACTATACTCAGAAAAATATACTATTGAAAATTATTGAACCTATTCAAACCCTTATTTTACGCCTAATTTTCTTTATGTAGCAACTATACATCTATGATTATCAAGTGAAGAGGGTATGGGGGAAAATCTCCCATATAAATAACATGAGGGATTAGGGATTTGGATTGAGTAAAGGATTGTTTGTATCAGTTACTATTAGAGTAAATAAAAGAGTGTTTTCTGAAGCATCAAAGAAATTAGCAGTCAGTTTATTATCAATGACTTCGAGTTCAACAAAGTAAGCTTGATCTAATATAGATAATGTATTGAATTCATCAGCTGGGACAGTATTCATTCTTCCAACTGTTTTACCCAAAATTAATCTTCTATTACTAAAATCAATAGCTGTATTATAACTATTAGGAGTAGTGAAGTTTCCTCTAGCTAATACTGCCAGTTGATCATTACTATACCCTCTGGTATCTAAAAGAACAAAAACTTTAATATCGCTAAAAATCTTACCTGGATTACCAAACAGGCTTGTAGTAAAACCCCGAGTATTAGCAGTCTTGTTATCTCTTAATTGTAGCACATTATTATTAAAAAGTATTTCTATTTCAGGAATCAACTCATCTATATGGGGATAATTATATTGATAATTTTCATACATTTTCTCCGTGATTGTAATAATATCCGAAAAATTACAATCTCCTAATAGAACCTCAACAGCATGACAATTCTTTACTAAATTAATTCCTATTAAAGTTTTCGACATATAAAGAAAACTTAAAAACATTAATAAATTAGAAGATAAATTTACTAGCTTTTGTGAATTATTCATTTTATTCAACATTTAATAATCAAAAATAATTGATTTTTTTATTAATTCAAAGTGCAGTATTTTTTATTCTATTAGTCTATAGTAAATTAGCTATTTATTAAGTGATTAATATCATATTAAAATCATGAAGCTTATCACAGACAGAAAAAGGAAAATATGATAATAAATTTATTTTTTTAGGTTAAGATATTACAAATACAAAAAAACTCGATATGAGAATATTTTCAGTCTATTTACACCCTGAGAACGCCCACTTGAACGTCTCATTATCAATCTATACATTAATATATACAAATATATAGACATTAACTTTGTGTCTAGATTCAGTCTATAATATAGAAGCAATATAGATACAAGTATAGACATGGATAAAACTACTCTAGCCACATTCAGGATAGATAAAAAAACCTGGAAGGAATTTAAGAAATGGGCAGGAGAGAGGGGCAGTAATGCTAGTGCAGAGTTAAACCAGTTTATCCTTAGAGCTTTAGGACATATAGATGAGAATCTAGAAACTAATATAGATAATGATCTAGACACTACTCTAAATGAACGTATAGAAAATTATCTAGATACTAATCTAGATAAACGTATAGAAGAAGTCGTGAATAACTATATAGATACTAATCTAGATAAACGTATATATAATCTAACTCTTCAATATCTAGATAAAGAGCAAGATCCTGATCTGGAGAATCATACCGACAACAATATAGATTATAGTATA
>JAKVAO010000108.1 GCA_022447685.1 Candidatus Caenarcanales bacterium
CCCCCCCCCCCCCCCCCCCCCCCCCCCCCCCCCCCCCCCCCCCCCCCCCCCCCCCCCCCCCCCCCCCCCCCCCCCCAACCAAAGCCTTAGATTTCCAGTTTTATTAACAAATCCACAAAGCTTCTTCAAGATCAAAGCAAGCTTAAAAAAACCTAATTAATGATGCTCAGCATCCTCTGGTAAATGAATCTTCAATTCATTCGCTCTATTCGTTAAATATCTTTCTGAGTTGTTCAGTAAAATCTGCCCCGCTGGTCTAAACATGAATATATATTGATTCGGAATTGCGTAGTAAAGGAAATTATATGCAAACTTACCAAGTGGTCCAACCTTATCTAGAACATCCTCAATCGCCTCTGCAAGCTCATTCATAAGTAAACTACTCTTGAGTAAAGTATTACTATTATTAGTACACTCTAATGAATAATCCAAGACTTTCTCTAAGAACTTAGGCATAGTTTTGCCGTATCTCTTCTGATAATCTTCTGTAGTCATCTCTTTTTCAAGCTTTCTTCTAAATTTAGGATCTTTAGCGTCAATATCAGCTTTATTTCTCAAATAATCATCGATTTTATTCTGTAATTCATCCGAATAAGATCTCTCACCAGCTTTAGTCTCATCCGGAACCGTATCTAATTTTTTACCAAATGGTCTCAGTACGAAATCACCAATTTTTCTCATGAAACCATCGAATTGTTTATTTAGATTAATCTTCAACTTAGGATTTTTATTCTCTATCCAAGTTGTAAATTTATGAATCATTTTTTCACCAAAGTGATCTAAATTCATACCTTCAGGTAAACCTACCCCACCAATTGCCATTTCAGCAACTCCAAATCCAGCTAAACCACCTCCTGTCTTCATAACTAGATTCGCACCAGTAAATGGCTTTAAGACTGTTTTAACCAACTTAACTATATTGGGACCCAAAACATTCCCACAAAGATGCATAAGCATAGTGTCAAGAAGAGGACTGAAGGCTGGTCCTTCAGTATTACGCTTAGGAGTAAATGGTATCTGAGAATCCGCTTCTATTAAAGTAGCTAATTCTTTAATTTTCTCATTCGATTCAGAATATTTATTTGCGTTTATTAAGTCTTTTAACTCTTCTAAAGCTTCTAAACTTTCTGTTGAATTACTGGCATCTTCTGGGATATTAGTCTTTATTACTTCTAGAAGATCTAACGCTACAGCATCATTCTTAGCATTAGCCTTGGTATCACCACTGAGTAAAACTTCTCTTAGCTGATCTAGTCTCCTGAGTTGTTCCATATTACTGGGAACAGCCTGCTCAACACTATGCAAATTATCTATATCATCCTTAAGATTAGTGGTACTAGTACTTGCTTCCTTGTTATTTTCAGGATTAACTTTAGTAGCATCAACTATTCCAGGCTCAGTTACCTGAACGCCAAGATTTGGCTGCTTAGGTTCTAGCGTGCTCCCCGGCACGTTAGTAGCAAGGTCCGGCAATAGTTACTCCTAGTATTTGGGCTTTCTTATCTTCATCGATATTACCTTAAGAGGTACAAGTAAATACCATTTTACTATATATATGTATGAAAATGTAAAAAGTATTTACAATTTTATCGATATATTTCAAAAATTTAATCTAAATTCTTCAAATCCCCCCAACTTGATCTGATAATTAGAAGCTTAAGCGACTTTTTTTAGTCAACAATGCAAATAATGCTAGAGAAAATAGTAAAATAACAAATTAATGCCTAAAAGAACAGACATTAAGAAAATCCTGATAATTGGTGCAGGTCCTATTATCATCGGTCAAGCATGTGAATTTGACTACTCTGGAACTCAAGCTTGCAAAGCTTTAAAAGAAGAAGGTTATGAAGTTGTACTAGTAAACAGTAACCCTGCAACTATAATGACCGACCCTGATTTTGCGGACAAAACTTATATTGAACCAATTAACCATGAATGCCTCAGTAAAATCATCAAAAAAGAAAAACCAGACGCTATTCTACCCACCATGGGCGGACAAACAAGCTTAAATGCAGCTGTTGAATTAGCCAAATCTGGGATTCTAGATGAATATAACGTTGAATTAATTGGCGCGAAACTAGAGGCTATTGAACTTGCTGAAGACAGAGCACTATTCAAAGACTTAATGGATAGACTTGAACTTAATACCCCAAGTTCCCAAACAGTAAATTCTATTTCTGAAGCCCACGAAGTTGCTAAAGAGATTGGTTTCCCGCTAATACTCAGACCAGCTTTCACACTAGGTGGCTACGGCGGCGGTATCGCTTATAACTACGATGAATTAGATGAAATCATCGCAAAAGGTCTTGCTGCAAGCCCAAATCGTCAAGTTTTAGTGGAAAAATCTTTACTCGGTTGGAAAGAAATTGAATTCGAGGTTATGAGAGACCTCAAAGATAATGTAGTAATTATCTGCGCCATCGAGAACTTTGATCCTATGGGAATCCACACAGGAGATAGTATCACTGTAGCTCCAACTCAAACTCTTACAGATAAAGAATTCCAAATGCTTAGAGATGCATCCATCAAAGTAATTCGTGGTGTTGGAGTAGAGACTGGTGGTAGTAATATTCAATTCGCTTTAGATCCTGAGACTGGTGATTTCATAGTCATCGAAATGAACCCGCGTGTTTCACGCTCTAGCGCACTTGCTTCTAAGGCAACAGGTTTCCCAATCGCGAAAATAGCAGCTAAGCTAGCAATCGGTTACACACTAGATGAAATCCCCAATGACATTACTAAGACCACTATGGCGAGCTTCGAGCCAAGCTTGGATTACATAGTTACCAAAGTCCCGAAGTTTGCTTTCGAAAAATTCCCTGGAGTCAAAGACAAGCTAGGAACACAGATGAAGTCAGTTGGTGAAACTATGTCTATCGCTAGATCCTTCAAAGAATCCTTCCAGAAAGCACTAAGAAGTATCGAAGCTAAAGATTCATTTGGTTTCATTAACCCAAGCTTACTGCGCAAAGAGCTCAGTGACAGAAAAAGAACTTCACTTGCTAGAGAAATCAGAAAAGTAATTTCCACACCTAGTTCGAAGCGAGTTTATCAATTATTCGATGCTTTCTATTTAGGTCTTAGCCTAGATGAAGTTCATAACTTAAGTAAAATTGATAAATGGTTCCTTAAGCATCTAGAACAGTTAGTAGCAAAGACTTTAGAGATCAAAGAAAATACTTCAATTGGTGAATTTACTGTAGAGTTTATGCGCGAGATCAAAGAACTTGGGTTCTCAGACAGACAGATTTCAGCTATCACGGGCATCCACGAACACGAAATCGTGAAATTTAGAGAACTTAATAGTATTCAAGCAATTTTCAAAACCATAGACACTTGCGCAGGTGAATTTGAATCATACACTCCATACCATTACTCTAGCTACGATATGGAAGACGAGATCTCGCCTCAAAACGGCGAACAAATTATGATCATCGGTGGTGGTCCTAATAGAATCGGGCAAGGAATAGAATTCGACTACTGCTGTGTTCACGCGGCACAAGCTCTTTCTGAAGCAGGTTTCAAAACTATTATGGTTAACAATAACCCTGAGACTGTTTCAACCGACTTCGATACCAGTGACAAACTCTACTTCGAACCTGTTACCGCAGAAGATGTAATGAGCATCTGGAAACGCGAAGAAAGTATTGGTAACAAAATGTACGGAGCTATAGTTCAATTCGGTGGACAAACTCCACTTAATATTGCTGAAGAACTGAAGCTTAGAGGCATTAAAATCATTGGTACTCAACCAGAATCCATTGCTCTTGCTGAAGATAGAGATAAATTTGGTGAACTTGTTAAAAGGCTAGGTCTAAAACAAACTAGAAACGCTATAGCTAGAAGCATAGAAGAAACCAAAAAAATCACAGATGAACTTGGTTATCCAGTAGTTCTCAGGCCAAGCTATGTACTTGGTGGTAGAGGTATGGAAATTGCATACTCTGAAGCTGAGTTAGATGCATGGATAGAGCAAACCATACTCGAAGATTCACAATTCCCGATACTTATAGATAAATTCTTAGACGAAGCATTAGAGGTGGATGTAGACGCAATCTCTGATACTAAGGATGTAGTCATAGCTGGAATCATGGAGCATATCGAATACGCTGGTGTTCACAGTGGCGATTCTGCTTCAGTCTATCCTAGCCAAACTCTCTCTAAAGAAATCCTGACCCAAATTAGAGAAGCTACAGACAAGCTTGCTAAAAATCTCAATGTAATCGGTTTAATGAACATACAGTTCGCGGTCAAGGACAACGAGCTCTATATACTAGAAGTCAATCCTAGAGCAAGTAGAAGTGTACCATTTATCAGTAAAGCAACAGGGATTCCTTGGGCGAAACTTGCAAGTTTAATCATGGCTGGAAAGTCTATTGAAGAGCTTAAAGTAAAAGAAATGCTTAAAGATATCCCTCAAAACCAAGTTTCTGTCAAAGAAGCTGTATTCTCTTTCAATAAATTTGAAGGTACTCCTATTTTCTTAGGACCAGAAATGAAGAGTACTGGTGAAGTTATGGGAGTAAGCGATAGCTTCTATATGGCATTTGCTAAAGCTCAGATGGGTGCTTTATTGAAACTACCTCAGTCAGGTAAAGTCTTCATGAGTTACAGCGATAAAGATAAGCAATACTCGCTTGAAGTAGCGAAAGACTTAGTGAAATACGGCTATGAAATTGTTGCAACTAGTGGTACTGCTAATTACCTGGAGCAAATGAATATACCAATTCAAAGAGTTTATAAAATCAACGAAGCAAGACCAACCATTGCAGATTTACTGAAGAATCGTGAAATAGTATTAATATTTAATGTGCCATCAGGTAAGGTTGCTTTCGAAGATAGTCAAGTAATTACCAAAATCGCATTATCCAATAATATTCCAGTTATTACAACGGCTACAGCAACTCAAATAATGGTTAAAGCTTTAGGTGCGTTAAAAAATCACTCATTAGAGGTAAAATCTCTACAGGAGTATTTAAAGCTAAATTTATGCGAGATGAAAAATTAAGCTTAGGAGTTGTTGGTGCCACACTAAAACACTCCAAGTCACCAGAAATTCAAGCTGCAGCCATTGCACACTCAAAAATAGACGCTGATTATAATAAATATGAGATAGACCCAGATAATTTTGAATCTGAGATTAGACAATTATTGATGAAATTACATGGAATGAATATCACAATTCCATATAAAGAAACCATACTTAACTACATCAACAAAGTTGATAAACTAGCAAAGCGCATCGGAGCAGTTAACACCGTCAGGATCAATAGAGGCGGTTTAATCGAAGGTTATAACACCGATTACTATGGCTTTAAAGAAAGCCTTAAATACCATGATCTCAAAGACAAAAATGTCACTATTTTAGGTGGCGGCGGAGCCGCAAGAGCAGTCTTAATTGCTTTAGAAGACTTGGAAGTAGCGAGAATTGAAGTTAGGATAAGAAACGTCGATAAAGTTGTAAATAACTTACCTAGGCTTGAGAACTGTGAAATGAAGGTAGAACTTTTCAACCGGGAATCTGATATTTCTGAAACCAATGTTCTTATCAACGCAACGCCTCTTGGACAGGGAAGATTATCAGGAGAAATGCCACTTACTTCAGCTCAATTAGACTGCCTTAAAGAAGGATCTATAGTCTATGACCTGATTTATTCAGATACGCTGATGCTTCAAGAAGCTAAAAAACGTAAATGCCATGCAATCAATGGCTCTGAAATGCTTGTTTTACAAGGAGCTGAGTCTTTCTCTATATGGACTGGGACTGAATTAAATGAAGCTTTGATTAGTAAAATGCGTGATGCTTTTCATGCTGTGGCTGCTTAGTTTAATTTATTTGAGAATTAGAGTTTTCTTTCTTCATTTGCTCAACTTCTTTTTTTGCATCGAACATAACCTTAAAAGCCACCGCTATGGTCAAAATACCTGCAAGTAAAACAGCAGCAAGTTCATTCAAATCAATAGGTCCAAGATCCATTATTAAGTCCTTTCATTTTCAACTATCCACTTTGCATATCCAATGATTTGATTGGCTGCATACAAACAAATTAGTGAAAATACTATTTGAATGATTTTGATATAACTTAACTCAAAATCAAAACCACAAAGATATATTAACATGTTGTTTCCAAAAGGAATAGTAAGAGCAATTCCTAAAGCTCTCAATGTTTCTGCTCTAAATTTTCTGGAATCTGATTGCTCTTTCACACTCATAATTTTGTCTGATATCTATCCTAGTTTTTAAAAACTGCGGAATTACGAAATTTGTATGTAAAGAAATAATTTAAATCAGAAGAACTGCATCACTTTATCTTGATTTTCCTCAGTCAGTAACTACTCAGCCCAAAATTAAGAATAGTTAAAGAAATCAATAAAACTCTGGCCAAATCTACGAATAGATGAGTTA
>JAKVAO010000109.1 GCA_022447685.1 Candidatus Caenarcanales bacterium
AAAGATTAGGACAATCTGCAATTCTAGCTTGCCAAAACATATTTGCTGCTAATTTTCAATTTACCTGAGTAGTTACTGGCTATAACTTAAAAAAAGTCTCATAGATCTTACTTATTATCCCGCAGGATAATAATTAGGCTCCAAAACCCAAATATCAGTTAATATATATTCTTGAAAGTTAGTGTTAATGGTGTTAACGGTATATTTTGAAAATGACTAAAAGCCCTAAAAACAAGAAAGCCCCAATCAATCGATCAGGGCTTCATTTTTAATGGCTCCCAAGACTGGATTCGAACCAGTGACCGATCGGTTAACAGCCGATAGCTCTACCGCTGAGCTACTTGGGATCAACGCTAAAATATAATACCACGCTTTTGATCAATATCAATAGCCCAAATAAATAAATTCCAAAAAACTTTAATTTTTCTTTCAAATAGTTACAATTAAAATCTATGCAAAACAAATCTTGGATTGCAATTTGCTGTGCTCTAGTGACTTGCCTAATATGGTCTGGTAATTTCATTATTGCTCGAGGTGTACATGAATGGATCCCTCCTATTAGCCTTGCCTTCTGGCGCTGGCTTATCGCACTACTTATCTTAACTCCAATCACTTTCAGAAAAGTTCAGGAGGAATGGATTCATATCAAGGCTAATTTAGTTTACTTATTCTTCATGGGCTTAACTGGCATTTCCATGTTCAATACCATCATCTATTTCGCTGGACACCACACTTCTGCAAGTAACCTTGCCATAATCATGGCTACAGCTCCGATACTTACCATATTCTTCGCCTGCCTGTTTCGAATTGAAAGCTTCTCCAAAGCTAAAAGCAGCGGCGCTGTACTTGCCTTACTAGGAGCTTTATTAGTAATTAGCAAGGGTGACTTAAGCAGTTTGTTAACAATGAATTTCAATCATGGTGACCTGCTGGTATCTTTGAGTGCCCTAATTTGGGCTGGCTGGAATCTTGCCTTAGTCAAGAAACCCAAATCAATTTCTACCCTGAGCTTTCTAGCTATGACAATATTTTTTGGTTTACTTTGTATAAGTCCTTTCTATGCTTATGAAGCTATTTTCATAAAAGCAACCAGCTTTGATCTGAATGTATTACTAGTATTTTTATATATTGGTGCGCTTGCATCTGTTTTAGCGTGGTTTTTATGGCAAAAAGCCATCGAAATCTTAGGACCCGTAAAAACTAATCTAATTTACTACTCTATTCCTGTTTTTGCAGCCTTTGCCGCATTTATAATCCTAGGTGAATCCTTAGGGCATTATCATTATTTAGCCTTCACTTTAGTACTTTGCGGGGTTTTAATTTCAAATTTGCATAAATATAGAAAAAAATCAGCTAAAGCTGTTTAAAATAACAAAAATCTGGGTATATAATAATTACAGGTTAATTCAAAGCATAAAGTTCATTAAACGAAAGCTTTAGCACTTTTCGTTTTCCTTTTTAGGCTAAATTTTATTAAGCTTTATACTACTTACTCAACTTTGCGTAAGGCGACTTCTCATACTCATAATCACATTCATTATTTCTTTGTATAGCTTCATCCCAAGTAGGGAACTCCTCAGCTTCCCACCTAACAACTTTACTCTGATAGGTATCTGCAATCGATCTAAAATTCTTCATCGCATCTAAATGCGCACCATTATTTACATATTCCAACATCTGCTTCTCTGTCTTCCAGGCACTTAAAGTCCAGAGATCAAAAGCACTAGTAGCATGAAAGCTTTTTTGAAGCAATCCAGGAGCTGCCTGAAGCTGTCTTACCGAACGGAAATTATAAAATAAGAAACGCAGAAAACCAATAATATCCTTAATTCTTATGTGAGTACAAGAAATGAGCATAGCTTATATTGTACAAACTTAAAAAACTATTATTCAACCAAGTTGCCTAGTTCTTTTTTGGTGAAATCAGTCAATAAAAGCTAAGTGAAGAAATTCAAATTTCGGCTTGATGCTGTATTGAAATACAAGAAGATACTTAAAGATAAGCAACTTGCGCAATTGAATAAAGCGATGAGTGCTTATAAAGATGTGGAAAATCGAATCAATGATTTAAACCAAAAGCAGGAAGACGTCTATAACTCCATGGTTCAGAATGCCCAGGATGGTTTCAACCTCTCACAACATCAAGGAAAAGAAATTGTAAATCAAAAGATACTTCATGAGATGAATGTAGAGAAAGTCAGGCTAGCTAAACGACAGAAACTAGTTCAGGTAGAGCAAAAAAAACTTATTAGCTACTCCAAAGACGAGAAAGGTATTGAAATTCTCAAAGAAAATGCACTAGAGGACTACAAACAGGAACTTTTGGCTGAAGAAATAAAGGAAATAGACGATATAGTTTCAACGCGCTTTAGGGTTAATGATAATTAGTTATGCAGGAAGTTCTAAATACATCAAATAGTATAAATCTAATAGATTTTTCAGCTCGCAACAAATCTTCAGCTGGGTTTAATAAGCGTGATTCTTTTGTTCTAAAGAAAAGATCGACAATGAGTAGCTCTAAGGACTCTATGCAGAGAGAAGAGCAAGTCCTAAAGACAAGAGAAGAATTCCAAACAAAAACTAGAGAAAGAACTAAAGAAAAGCCAGAGGCTGAAGCTAGCACTTCAGATAGACCTGATAGAGTTTTAGAAAAGAAAGACGATAGTAAAGTCAATTCCAAAGACGATAACAATAATAATGAAACCGAATCTGTTGATAACAAAGATAAATTTGAAAGAACTTTAGAAAAGAAAACAGATAATGGAACTGAAGCTAAGCAAGATTATATCGAGAAGATGAGTCCTGAGGAACTTGAAGAAGCAGTTATAGAGCTTATTCAAGCACTTATCAGTATGGTACAAGAATTATCAGAAAGCAATGATAAGCCAGTATCAATCGACATAGATATTGACTTAAACATTGATATTGATGTAGATGTACAACTGCAAAGCAACAATACTAACCCTGACTATAACGCAACTATAGACATCAATACTATAGACATCAATAAAACTATCAACATCGATGCAAAGATGGTTAGTGACATGGATTCAGGCAAAGCAATTTCAGAATTACTTCATCAATTCGCTGAAGAAATAAACCTAGAAGGTGCAAGTCAGGAGTCTAGCCAGTTATTAGACATAGTAAATAAGCTTCTTAATTCAGAAGCTCTTTCTGAACTTGATTTAAGTGAAAAAATTACCTTTGCACAAGAAGTCAATGAACTTTTCAATAACAAAATTGAAGAAATCAAAGCCAAAGTAGATGAGCTTATTAAAAACATTGATCTAAATGACCTTTCAGATATTTCTTTAAATAACGTTGACTTAGATAATGACTATGACCTCGAAGTAAACGAAGATCTTCAAAAAAAATTAGAGAGAATTATTAACCTAGGCGACAAAAGTGAGTCACTAGAAAAACATCAAAGAATGTCAGAAAAGCTTGCAAATGCTTTGGAGAGACTCGACAAACAAGTTACCAATACAAACTTAGATCAAGTCAAGCTTCCTGAAACAGCCAAAGAAAAAATCTTATCGCTATTGGATACTAAACTAGAAAAACTTCTCAATAAATTTGACGCTGAAATAATCAACGATAGTATTAGCAATACTAGTACTGAAACAAGCTTAAGCATCGGACTTGATTCTCTTAGTTTAGAAGACCTTAGTAGTGGTAGTGATACTAGAGGCAATGAGCAACAAAACTCTAATCAAAATCAAAACCCTGTAAATATTATCAGTAGAAATATTAAAACAGCTCTGAATAAAAATGTCACAATTTCCAACCCGGTCAATACCAGGATGAAAGCACAGGAATTCATAAAGCATATTCCGGATATGGTAAGAAACACTCCAGCGAATTCATCTAAGCAATTAACTATCCGTTTAAATCCTGAGGAGCTTGGTACTGTGGATGTCAGCATCACAAAAAATGCTAATCAACAACTAAGTATCGAATTAAGAGTTACCAACGATGTTGCAGACAAAGTTCTACGTCAGAAAATCACAGAGCTAACTGCAAGTCTCGCTGACAAAGGTGTTTCTATAGAAGATATCAATATCAGCAAAGCTGATCCACAAAGCATGAAGCAGGACCAGAACCCTGATGGACAAAATCCAAACTCTTTCAATGAAGCTAGTGAAGAGCAAAAGAAACAACAAGAAGAAAACACTAGGCGTCAAAATGAAGAAGAAAGACAAAACAACGTCAATTTTCAAAATGAACTAATGGGAATTTTAAACAACAAATAAAAGGACAATAAATGGCAGGAAACGTAGGCGGAATAATTGATCAGACATTAATAGACCAGGCAGTAGCTCAAACTAGAATCAATGGAACAGAAGATAGTGAGTTTGACCCTGATATGTTCATTAAACTGTTATCCGCACAATTACAAAACCAAAGCCCTTTTGACACCGTTGAAACAGATCAAATTGTTCAACAGCAGGCGATTATTGCTCAGGTTGAGCAATCAGCTAAACAAGTAAGATCAGTTGAAGAGCAAACAGATGCTATTAGATTACTATCAAATAATCTAGCAGTACAACTTGATACTATAGGTCAAAGCATCACTGAGATTCGAGATTTTATAATTAGCACGCCCGAAGATTCTGGTGACAGCTCAGCGAATACTGGCGATACTTCAGGTGAGACTGAAAGTTCTGGAGGTGAAGGCTAATGCAATTCATGAATATGTTAGTTGGCACTGTAGCCACAAAACTTGGTAAACAAGTAGTGAAAGGACTTAGAAATTCAATCAATAATTCACTAGACACTAAGAATTTATTCAACAACTTGCTAAATTCAAACAATAACAATTCTAATAAAGTAGAGACTGCTAACCTATCTGAACTAAATCTCAGTCCAGGTGAGCTTAATAGAATACTTAAACTTAGAGAAATTGCTCAACAGCAAGGACAGGAATTTGTGAGCTTCGAAATTAATAATCAAACTTTCAATATGGATGTTGAGAGCTTTGATATGAAAGCTGTCTAAGCAAATTTCTTGTTGTAACGCTGCATCGCAAAATAAGTCTGACCACTTTGTATAAAACCACTAACTATCATGTAAAGTAGTGCTCCAGCTGGAAGTGGAATAAACAACATCATTCCAGTCATCATCACCGGCATCATAGTTGACATAGATTTCTGCATCATCATCTGTGGATCATTTTCTATTTGCTTAGGATCTTCTGGAAGCTTAGGTGCATTAAGTTTAGAAGACATCCAGATACTTAAACCAAATAAAGCTACTAGTATCAATATCTCAAAATTAATTTGTCCTGTCTGAGAGTTGTATACCCCAGTAACGCCAAAATCACGGATAAACAAGAATGAATCACCTTCAAGTTTTGCTGGAAGATAAGCTTGGACTTTAGCGGAGCCACCAGCTTTTCGAGCTATGACTTTAGCTTTACCGTTAGGTAGAACTTGGAGATCAACATATTCATTAGTCTCGTGATCACCGAAGAAGTTCCATTTAATCTCTGTAGGATCAAAACTAGCTTCACCCATTAATTTCTTAGATTCGATAACATATTCTTCACCTTCTATTAAAGTTACTCCTTTAGTATTGAGTGAAATACGCGCTCTATTACCTTCAGCGTCGACAAAAATCTCAGCTTTACTTGAAGGTTTAACTTGCTTTTTGTGAGCTTCTTCTGATCTAACAACTTTCACATCGGTGAATATAGCTTTGTCTTTAAAAGGTGTTCCAGAGAATGTCCAGAAAAGACCAATCAAAATTGGCATTTGGACAATAAGTGGTAAACAACCACCAAGTGGATTTACATTGTTCTCTTTGTAGAATTTCATCATATCTTGTTGAAATCCCATTCTTAAATCTTGCAGCTTAGCTGGATTATCTTTGTAATTTTCTTCTTTCTTCTTGAAGTCCTCTTGCAATTTCTTGAGCTTAGGCTGCATTGCTTGCATAGCTCTAGTACTCTTGATTTGCTTAAATGTAAGTGGCGTCAAAACCAACTTCACAACAGCTGTCAAAAGAACAATAGACCAACCAAAACTAACTAAACCAACTGACTTCAAAAAGATATGCAGCTGATTTAAAAGTGGTATAAAAACCGAATAAGTAATTACAGATAAATCCATATTATATAAAAGAAGCGTAACATACTAAGGGTTGAGTATGTAATAAGAAAAAACTAAGTTTTAACCTCGCTGAATATTTCTTGAATTATGGTCATAAAAACTAGTAAATTCAGCGATCTGATTTTCAGAAAAACTTATTGGATCTTTTAAAACCCACATGATATGCTAGCACCAGCCAGCATGAAACGAATAAGTTTAGAGAAGTTGATCTAAAAAGTC
>JAKVAO010000011.1 GCA_022447685.1 Candidatus Caenarcanales bacterium
CTTTAGAAGATCAAAAGCTGACAGCATTTGAGAAATTTGCAGCAATGATTGATAAACACTGGGATGGAATTGTTAGTTATTGTGCTTTTGGAAAAGATTTAAAGCTTGGTTTTGTTGAAGGTTTGAATAACAAAATCAGGGTTATACAACGAAGAGCGTATGGCTTAAAAGACGAAGAATATCTTAAGTTGAAAATCTTAACTTCAAAACTTCCTTCACTAGATCTGAAATTATAACTATCCACAAAACCAATCTAAATCAAGAAATTGGGGTTCTCAATAATCAATCAGGCTCGCAATCGCACTTTTAATAACGGTTCTAGTGTTTTATGTTGGTTATATTTTTTGAAAGAAATTGCACCAACAAGTAAATCTAGATTAACTCATTCCACTTATTTTGGAGAAGAGCCAAATTTTTATTAGATTACTTTGTATGCTCTTTCTTCTTATAAGTCCTTCATGTGCGAGCATAGATGGAGATTTAAGAGCAAAAATTGATAAACAGCTACTTATCATGTCGGTAAGAGAGTAGGAATGGTTTTTAGCCCTATGGTCTTCTATCTTTGAAAAAGAAGAACGAGCTACTTTGAAAAGAAAATCGCCTCTTAGATTGCTTCGTAATTTAGATTTTATTGTAGATTTTAGAGCCAAAGTAACTCCAAATTAATTCTCTTGTGAATTTTTGTCAAGTTTAAGGTATTCAGTTATTAGTTTTAATCTTTACTTAACTTTCCCCAAGGCACTGTAATCCCGCTACAGACTACACTACAGAAGAAAAACTCTTAAAACGGGAGCTGCTGAAGAACCTGAAGCCTGACTTCTATGAGTTACTTCTAAATTTTGAATAAATGATTGGAAATCAGCTGGATTTGAGTAATCAACTCCCCCGTTGTCTTTAGCAGTTATATTAGTGATTAAATAAGTAAATAAGCCAATAAATAGGCAGATTTTTCTTATTAAAGTACAGAGCTTCACCAGTGTATTCCCCCCAATGCACTCAATAACCAGCTAAGGATTAGTTACCCTTATAAATTTAAGATTAGATTATAGTACTTCCTTATTTATTTAATTTCTGCGTTATTAAGCTTTAGCTTTTTCAGAAACTTCTTGAGAAATTTTGACTTTAAGTACTCTATTCTCTGAGTGTTCCACTACCTCTAGGTTAAAACCTTTACAGTAAACTGAAGCACCATCTTCAGGCTCAGAAGCTAGTAAACCGTAAACAAAGCCACCGATTGTATCATAGTGCTCAGACTCGAAAGCAGAGCCTAATTCTTCATTAACTTCTCTAAGAGTTAGAGTACCATCGACGATATAAGTTCCATCACCAATTGCTTTTAGTGGTACATCTGGGGTTTCTTCTATCTCATCTGTAATTTCACCAAAAATCTCTTCAACAATATCTTCAACAGTAACTAAACCACTTGTACCGCCGTATTCGTCAATTAGTATAGCAATTTGTTTTTTCTTTTGTTGCATCAATGCAATTAAGTCTATGATATACATTCCATCTGGAACTTTGAGTATTTCTTTAGCTATAGATTCTATAGGAGCTTCTGTTTGCCCAGCTTCGTGTGCTTTTAGAATTTCTTTGATATTTACATAGCCAACTATATTATCTAGGCGTTTTTCGAAGATTGGAAACTTAGTATAAGATTTCTTGTTAGAGTGTTTGGTGGCTTCGGCGATACTGATTCCAGCTTCTAAACAATACATGTCAGTTCTTGGGCGCATTATGTCTTTCGCTATAGTGTCATTAAATTCAAAAACATTTTGGATTAATTTCTCTTCCTCTTCTTCTATCACCCCTTCTTCTTGAGAAGTACTTAGAATTAGCCTCAGTTCGTCTTCTGAGTGTGAGCTATTACTTGCGGTGACATCTACTCCAATGATTTTTAGGGCAATATTGGAGCAGGTATTGAGAACGAAAACAGGAACCCTGAAAACTGTATGAATGAATTTAAGAAAGAAAGCCAATTGTAAGCCTGTTCTTTCAGGGTTAATAATAGATAGATTTTTCGGTATTAATTCACCAAGTATTACATGGAAAAATGTGATTATAGTTATAGCCAGTAGAATCGATATTGGTCGTGGATCACTAATCCATGGGAGATTAAGTGAGTCAAGAGCAGGAGCGATAAGAGCTTCAAGCCTCGATTCAGCTAAAGCACCAAGCACTAATGAGGAAATTGTGATACCAACTTGGCAGGCTGAAATATAATCATTAATATTACTTAATATCTTTTGCAACACTTTAGCTGCTGTATGCTTAGGTAGATTTTTGGGATTTCTAGAATTAACAATATGATCGACTTGAGTTTTTCTCAGTCTAGCTATGGAGAATTCTGCTGCTACGAAGGTGCCGTTTAGCAGAATTATCGCAAAGATCAGAACTATGGATCCAATGTCTTCCATTCTGAATATAGAAGTAATATACCACGTATGACAAATAAAAAACTTCTTGTATCAAATAAATTAGCTAACCTATAGACTAATTCTAAAATAATGGCATAACAAATAAAGTCTAATGATCACAAGAAGATCTAAATCTTATATCAAGCTTAAGGTATTATTTTTAATATTATTCTTGTGGGCTACTCAGATAAATCTAGGCTTGGCTGAGGAATCCTCAGTTAATTCCAATACTTTATCTGGGGGACTTATTAAGCGTGATGGCTATTATTTACCGAGAGCTTTAAATATTCCTGTGGAGCTAAGAACTCCGATTGATACTAGGCTTAGTCAAAGAGGAGACCAAGTTACAGTTCAGGTAAGCGAAGATATTATTATCAATGACTATACTATTATTCCAGGTCAGAGCTTTTTGCACGGCTACATTTCAAAGCTCGAAAGACCTGGAAGGTTATACAAAAGACCTAAGCTTGAGCTTGAATTTGATCGTCTCAGCATGATGGAAACGAATCAAGTTAAAGAACTGAATATCAAAGGCGTAGTTCGCCAGAAAGAACTTATGAAAAAAAGTTCAATCGTGAATTTTGGGATTCCATATAAAACTAAAGCAGCAGCTGCTGCGACTACAGGTGCGGCGGCGGCGGGTGGTACTGGTTATGCTTTTGTAGCAATAGTAGAGCCTTACGATACTTTTGGAATTGCAAATAGTTTAGATATTTTGACTGTTGCCGGTATTGGTCTTGCTGGAGCTGCAGCTGGAGCTGCTCTTGTTAAGCGTGATGATGTTAGAATGGAGCCGGGAACTAAACTCGATGTTCTCCTAGAAGAAGCAACTTATGATGACTTTACTCCAGATCATACATTATCTCAACACAGTATTGAAGATGATAGTCCAGAACTAAGTTTAAGTGAAGAATATGACAGACTTTCGACTATGAGGGCTGAAGAGTTGTCTGGGGAAGCAGAAGCTGTAGATAAATCTGAATAAAATAGATTAAATTATTTTCACTTGATAATAAGTTTATCCTTCAAGCATAATTGGTCTTTATGCTTTCAATTGGTGATAATACTTCTAAGATTCCTATCTTTCAAGTTGAAGGTCTAGTATCTATGAACCCAAATGGATCCGATCAACCTTCAACAATCCTAAAAAATAAAATCGAGATTCAAGATTCAAGAACAACTCTGGTTCAAGAAGATCCTAAATTGCTTATACAGAAAGGAAAACTGCCCAAGACTTTTTTTGAAGGTTCTTTTTTTACTAATTTAAATTGATAAAACTAAGCTTTGCTAGCAGTTTCTTCTGGAGCTTTAGCTGGCTTCTCTTGTTCAGTAGCTTCAGCAGCTGGATTTTCTACTCCAACTACTTTTACTTTGAAACTTAGTGTTTCACCAGCAAGTGGGTGATTATAGTCAACAGTAACTTTATCATCTGTGAAACTTACAACTTTAAGTGGTGTAGGAACTTCTTTACCATCTTTGCCTTTGTTCATAGCGAAGATAGTAGAACCTTCTTTAAGATCAACACCTTTGAATCTTTGGTCTCTACTAAGTTCAACGATTTTCTCAGGATCTTTCACTCCGTAAGCTTCTTCTGGCTTTAATGTGAAAGTTTTAGAAGCGCCATTTGACATTCCTGTTAATTTAGCTTCGAATGCTTTAAGTAATTGACCAGTACCAATTGTAGCTGTTAAAGGTTGCTTACCATCTGTACTATCAAATACTTCGCCTTTCTTATCTCCAGATTTGAATTTGCCAGTATATTCGAAAGTGACTTTAGCACCTTCTTCTACTTTAGGACCATTACATCCCACAGCAAATAAAACAAGGAAAGGTAAAATAGCTAATAATTGGATTCTCTTTAACATCATTTAGAATTTTAACTAAATTAGTTCTCAGATTGCAAGTTTAATATTTCACGCTGTTCAGCTATTTCCCAGTAGCTTCAAAAAGGTAAGTGTATTTACTTTCCTGAATTCTCTCTATAAATTTAACTTGATTTAGCCAGTAATATCAACGTTTTTATAACCATTTTCACGATATAGGAAGTTGGACATGATTGAAGAAACATATTCTTTGGTTTCATTAAATGGTGGGATACCTCTATATTTTTTCACAGCTTCTGGACCTGCATTGTAGGCAGCTAGAGCTTTTTGGATATTGCCATCAAAATTCTTCATCATTTTAGCAAGGTAAGTTACCCCGCCTTTGAGGTTTTGATAAGGGTTCCAACTATTATAGACTCCCATTTCTTTTGCTGTAGAAGGCATTAACTGCATGAGACCTTCAGCTCCAGCAGCACTTTTTGCATTAGGGTCGAAGTTAGATTCTTGACGTATTAAGCTTTTTACCAGATTAGGACTTAATTCAACATCAAATTTCTCTGCTATTTCTATAGTGGTTTTATTTATTACTTCTTCAAACCCTTCTGGAAGCAGACCATAGGAGTCGCCACGCTTCTTCTTAGTATTTAATACTGCTGTTCTTGCACTTGCATCTGCCTGTCTATCTATTAGTTGATGTTGTTCGTTTTTGGCGTTATTGACTTTTTTAGGGTCTAGGAATTTATTAAATATTTCTGAAAAACCTGCTTGCTTATCAAGAAGTTTCGAGTCTAATTTACCTGTTTTAGCCTGTACAGTTCTATCTAGACCCTTTATATAGCCCTCGACTTGAGATATGCGTTGTTCGATGAATGAGAATACCATCTAAAACATATATCCCCTCTATTTAGTCTCGCCTAAATAGGGCGAGTGTAGTATATTTAGTCTTATTATGCTACCGTTTGGACTAGGTTTACCAGAATTATTAGTAATACTCTTTATAGCTTTGATTATTTTTGGTCCAAAGAAGCTTCCTGAGCTAGGTAAGAATCTTGGTAAAGGATTGAAAAGCTTCAAGAAGGGTATAGATGAGGCTTCTGAAGAGTTTAAAGAAGGGATGAGGAGTGAAGAAGATGGCACTGTAAGCCCTGATGCCGATCTGAAAGAGAAGCAGGATCTAGAGTCCGAAAATAAATAGCCTTATTATAAATTCACTATTGTTTCAGGTTTATTATCAAAACTTCTTTTTAGCTCAGAAATAATTTGTACAAAATTTATTTCTGGAATTCCTAGCTTTTCAGCTAGCTTGTCACCAAGAGTTACTGGATTTTCTTGAAGTTTTGTTTCCGTAATAAAGCTGTCACCGACTAATTCCGTACTAAGAACTAGATTAGTTACTTTATTACCTAGTGGTAATTTGTTTTTGAATTTAAAATCTTCATCTGCATTGTCCTCTATGGATTGTTTTAATAAAACATCAATTCGATTTTCATTTTTCTCTTCATCATTAAGTTCTAAGTTTTTAATATCAGCAAGAACTAGGGCTTTGAGCAAAAATTGAATCTGATTTTTATTTTTGATTTCTATAGTTCCACTTTCAATATTAATATTAATATCTAAGTTCTTCTCATTACTTGTAATACTGTTAACCCCATCAATGATAAAAGCTGATATCTGGCCTAGTAGCGCATCAGATTGTGTATTAGATTTTTCTAGGTTTAGTTTTGTTAATTTATCGTTTAATGCATGTAATTGCTCATTTAATTGCTTACTTTCAAGTATTTGCCATGGGGTTTCTGGTATTTGATGTAAAATATCTACTGGATTATTATATTCCTTATTAGAAACAGATGGAGGAATCAAGACAGTTCCTTCATTTTGAACTTGAGGATGCAAATTATGAAAAGGGTGTACTATAGGAGGGGCAATCTATCCATATTCAAGATAATACCACGAGGGTTAATTGTGAGTCAATTTATTGCTCCAAAGCATATCTAAAAAATCTTCAATACTTATAATTTGAACTTCAATTCCTGATTTTGTTTTTATTAAGCGAGAATTTTTCTCTAAGCATATCAGGTAAGCATTTGTATCAGGGTTTTCCTCTTTAAAAGCTACTATACCTTTTAGATCTCTTTTTGAGATATTTTTTGAAATGTTCACTTCTAAGGCAAACCTGACTTCTCTTAGTTCTGTCAAAATAAAATCTACTTCTAAACCAGTTTTAGTGCGCCAAAACTTAATTTTAAAATCTTTATCATAATAATTAATATATGCATTCAATTCCATGAAAACCAAATGTTCAAGAGCCTTGCCAGCAAGTTCACCCCTCAGTTCATTAAATTTTTGGTGGCAAATATAATTTGCTAAACCCACGTCGAATAAATAAAATTTAGGAGTGGACTTTATAGTTTCTCTTCCGGAGCTAGGAGTATAGGGGGATATATATGATCCAAGTAAAGTATCTATCAGAATTTGGTAATATTCTTTGACTGTTTTTGAATCAATACCGCAGTCTCTAGCAATATTTGAATAATTTGTTAGTTCACCATGAGAATAGGCTAAAGAGTCAATAAATCTTGAAAAATTTGCTAAATTTCTAACTAAACTTTCCTCCTGTACTTCTTCTTTTAAATAGGTTTGAACATAGGACTGAAGATTTTTCTTGAAGTTCTTATCTGGTTCCAAGTAATGGTTAGGAATTAAACCCTGTTTTAAAGCTCTGAGAAGATCCCACTTCTTGGCTTGTTCTAACTCATGATAGGTAAAAGGATGGAAACTATATGACCACGCTCTGCCACCGAGCATGTTGACAGAAGATCTCTTTAATTTTCTTGCACTTGAGCCACAAAGTATAAAATCAAATCCATATTCTTCAATCATTAAATGAACTTCATCTAGTAGAGCTGGTATCTTTTGTATTTCATCAATAATAATAGGTTCCTCAAGTGATTTGTCATTCTTAGCTTTTAAAGCTAGAATATGTTCCCTTAACCTAAATGGTTCTTTTTGAAATTCGAAAAATAATGATGAATTTAAAAGGTTAAAATAAAGTGAGTGAGTAAAGTTTTTCTTCAGATAAGTTGATTTTCCAATCTTCCTGGGACCGAATAAAAAAATGCTTTTACCTTTCTCTGATTTGATTAGATCAAATCTTGGTATTTTATTTGTACTTTTATCCATATAAAATATTATACCCAACTAGTTTGGATTAAATTCCAAAATAGTTGTCTTTTTTTGGAATGAATTCCGAAAAAGTTGGGTTCTTAAACCTGAAAAGCAAAAGGATGCTTCTCGCAGAATTTAGCCATTTTCTCACAGGCTAATTCTAGAGCTGGTATTCCTTGAACCATTGCGATTCTGATATAACCTTCACCTGGTGCACCGAAAGTAACCCCAGGAACTACAGCAACACCAGTTTCAGTAAGTAAGTTATTTGCAAACTCCAATGAACTGATATTAACAGGAATCCAGATATACATAGCACCTTTTGGAGCCATTGGTTTGAATCCAATTTCTTTCAGGCGCGGCATTAGAAAATCACGGCGAGCTTGATACTCTAAACGAATCTCTTCACGATATTCATTTCCTAGATTGAGTGCCGCAATCCCAGCTTCTTGGATTCCCATGCATACACCATAGTCTAAGTTAGTTTTAAGTTTGTATAATGTCTGAACTATTTCTGGGTTACCACAGGCAAAGCCAAGTCGCATTCCAGCCATATTATAGGTCTTTGAGAAAGTGTGAAACTCAATAGCAACATCCATCGCACCCTCTATCTCTAAAATAGAGCTAGGCTTATAATCATCAAACCAAATCTCAGAGTAAGCAAAATCATTTAGTAGAATAATGCTGTACTTCTTACAAATATCCACAGCTTTTTTGAGGTAAGCTTTATTAACACAAGCGCCTGTAGGGTTATGAGGGTAACTTAAGATCATAATCTTAGCTCTGAGAAGAACATCTTCAGGAATAGCATCTAAATCACCCACAAAGTTATTCTCAGGTTTTAGTGGTAATTCATAAACATGCCCGCCAGATAGAACTGTTGCTCTTTTGTGTACAGGATAGTAAGGGCTTGGAGTAATAGTGATATCACCTTCTTGGATATAAGCGAAAGCTAAATGTCCTATTCCTTCTTTAGAACCAATAAGAGGAAGTACTCCTTCACCTGGATCAAGCTTTACACCGAATCTGCCATCAAACCATTCACAGATTGTTTCTTTGAAAGCAGGTAAACCACTAAATATAGGATACTGTTGGTTACGACGCTTTTGCATACCTTCATAGAGAGCTTTTAAAACTTTTTCATCAGTAGGACGATCAGGTGAACCTAAACTGAGATCCACTATTTCAGTACCTTCGGCGGCAACGCTCATCTTTAATTCATCTAATTGTCCAAAAGCATATGGAGGCATATCCACAAGTCTTAAGGACGGAAGAACACGATATTCAGAGCGGAGTTTCATAATGTGACCATTATACTAGAGAGCTTGCTATAACTTCAAATCCTGCGTTGCTCTCGTCTTCAAAATGCTCATTTACTTCCAGTAAACTGCGCTTTTTCATCCTCGAAAGCCTTGACTTTGAAGCTATAGCAAGCTCTCTTATATTTTTTTGCTTCAAATCCTGCGTTCTATTTCGCTTGTAAAATCATTTTAATTTTAAGGACTTGTGAAACAAGTTCTTTCACTATTTTAAATATGGATATTTTAGAAGCAAGGGGATCTAAAATACCAGAGAAATCATAATTAATTATTTCACCTGTTTCTAGATCTATACCGTTTTTATTGCTTGCATGAAAATCAATTAAATTTAATTTTTCATCTGGGTCATAGCCTGCATTGAAAACTATTTGTTTGAATAGAGCTGGCAGCGCTTCAACTATAATATCGAAACCAACCATAGTATCTTTATTATATGAAAGTGAATCTTGTGATCTCTTAAGTCTCTCTATGAGATTGATTTCAGCAATGCCACCACCTAGAACATAACCGGATTCCAGGCATTTTTTGTAGGCATGAGCTGCATCTATAGCTATTCTTTTTTTCTCGGCTAGAGCACTATCAAGTTCAGCTGCAAGTAAAATCGTAGCTTCATAAGCCTTAGTACCTTTTATGAAAACACCAAGTGGGGAAAAGCTTTTTTGTATGGATTCAAGATCACCTGAGATACTCTTAAGTTCACTATTGTCAGCGCTAAGAACTCTTTGGCGATTGACTTTACTTGCTCCACTTATTCTAAGAAGTGCGTTGATATCTTTTTGTCTTAGATTACTTAAAACAAAAATTCCTTCTTTTATAAAATATTCTTCTAGCTTAGGAAGTATACTTGCACTGAGGAAAATAGCTTTAATACCAACGTTTTTGATTTTCTCAGCAATAGAAAAAAGCTTTTCAACGCTTTGGTCAAGGTGGCTCACTCCAGTATCTGTGCTGATAACTTCACTAGAAAAGGCTTCTGGCTCAAGAGGACCATCTATGATTAAACACTTAGGGTCATAGAAGTCAGAATCGTAATTGTAGTGAGGTCTTTTGGGGATGAAGTAACCTCCAATTATTTCTGATTCACGCCTAGAGCAAGTGTAGATTGATTCAAATAAATTAAATTCACTTACTAAGTATTCAAAACTATTTGCATTCGCAACATCTTCAGAAAGTTTAGTGAGAAGATCTGTAATTTCTTTATCCCCTCTAGCAGCAATATGAGTTACTGACCTTAATCTAGGATCATCTACTCTATTGATCGGAGTCGAATGTCTTTCTAGAAGCTCTATGACTTTTTCTAAGGCTTTGTTCAAGCCTTTGATTAAAGGGATAGTTTGATAGCCTTCTTTGATTTTTTGTAGTGAAAGTCTCAATATTTCATTTGCAAAAATTACAACGCTAGTGGTTCCGTCACCAACATGTTTTTCTTGGGCTTTTGAGATTTCGATTAATAATTTTGCTGCTGGGTGTTGAATCTGAATTGAAGATAAAACCTCAACACCATCATTAGTACACTTGAAGTCACCGTATTGATCAACTAGCATAACATCAAGTCCTTTAGGACCTACTGTATGCTTTACTGTATCAGCAACAGAGCTTATTGCAGCGATATTAGCTTCTAAGGTCTGAATATAGCTAGCAATTTGGCTCATATTTTTAGTAAGTTCATTTTCCACTTACTTATATTATATGTACTTTTTGACTAAATCACTTATCTCTTTTGGAGGATTTTGATATTTATACTCTTGATGAAGCTCTAAGTTAAGATCTGTCATTAATTGTGTAGAAATTTCTTCTAGTTTAGATTCTTTGATTAATCCATTTTCATCCAAGTCTTTTTCTAAATTAATCTCTAAGAAACTATCAGGGAATTTATTTTGAATTTCACTTACATAGCTTTCATATTTATTGTAAAATTCTGAAGATATTTTTAAGTTATAGTTTGCAAAGAAGTTAGCAGTCTCAATATTGTTTAGAAAGCTCTGACTCAGTGCATTTAATTTGTTTGCCTTTATGCTTAAGAACTTTGCATTTGGGAAAATCTTTTTGATAATTGCTGCATAGAGAAAATTGTGAGCACAGCTATCAAGTACCAGTTTATTGGTACCGAGTTTATGTGAAACATTTTCATTGTAAAATTCTTGGAATATATCTAGTTGCTCTCTATCCATATTCATAATTTGTTCCATTTGCTCTAGTGATGTTCTTGAATTTTTCTCACCAGGTAGCATATGTGAAATGAAATTATTTTCGCCAAGATACTCATAATTAAAGAGGCTACTTAGGTACATTGATAATTCACTATCTACTTGATTTGGGAAATTAAGAATGAATAGATGTTCTTTTTGGTTTTCACTTGTTACTTCAAAATCAAATTCTTTTAAAAATTTATTTGCTGTATCAAAGAATTCAAAATCTTTTTCAGTTGAGTGATTAAATACTTTTAAGTATTCTTGTGAAGATTTATTTAAATAGTTAAATGCTTCTTTATATTCTTGACAATCTAAATGAACTTTAGCTAAAACTCTGTAAGCACTTGCTTTATCTTCATGATTATATTTCTTGTGTTTAAGTTTTCTTTGAAGTTCATCTAATTCAGGGAGCTTAGAGCTTTGGTTAAACTGAACTGTTTTTGCAAGTAAGGAATATGCATAGATACTAGCTTCTTCTCTTTGACAAAGTCTATTTAAAATTTCATATGCTCTTCCATAGTTAAGAATTTTTACATTATAAGCTGCTTCAAGCTCTTCTTTGATGGATTCTGGTATATCATCACTTTCTTGAATTACAGCTAATTCTTCTTCAGCGAGTGCAATTTCATTTTCTTCTAAATAGAGTCTAAATAAAGTTACCCTTGCTGGAGCATGATTGTATTGTTTGATTAAATTTATAAGAATATCGGAGCAGAGCATAATTGCTTCTGGATAGTTAGCTTTGTTTTTTAGAAATATATCAGCAAGCTCCAGTTTGAGTTCTGGTGAGTTGTTGATATCTCTGTTTAATTCTAGAAGAAAACTTAAGGCAGAGTCTTTATCTAAGTTTCTAGTATAAAAACTTTTAATTAATGAAGATGCAAGTAAACTTGATTCCTTACCTTCACTTAATAGAGTTTTACAGGCTTTAGTGGCGGCTTCAAAATTACCATCATTAAGATGCCTTTCTAATAATTGTGAACTGTTAAAACCTTCAGTTGTATTTTTATTTAGGAATTTTGCTCTCATAAGTGATTTATACACGGGCTGATACTAATTTAAATACTTTATTCTATGGAAAAAGATTCAATATACTCCTCCTAACTTATTAATTTTTCCTTTCTTTTTGGGACTGAGTTATGTATGGCAAAAGCTTTAAAGAAAAAAAATAAAGATAAATTAATTGCAGACTGGAAAGATTTTGATAAATCTTCACTCGCTTCCATTACTCGTGAATATTATAAAGAAAAAGGCATGGATGCTTTTTCCAGTGCTAAGTCTAGTAACGCAATCCCAGCACAAACCTCTTGCTCATATGCTCATGCAGAATCGTTAGTGCTTTTGCTTAAAGATGAGATTATGGTCAATAGTCCAGGTCTAGAGACATATAGGGTCATGGAATGTGGTGTTGGTAGTGGTCTTTTTTCTTATAACTTTTTAAAAGCTGCTAAAGCTCATAATATACTCGATAAAATTACTTATTGTGTCTGTGATTTTGATGCCAATATTTTGAAAAAAATTGTAGATGTAGGTTTTTTAGATAAATATACTTCCAATATTGAATATGTAGTTGTTGATCTTTTAAATTTAGATCAGGCTTTTTATTATGATACTGAAAAACCTTTTGATCACAAAGATTTGAACTTAGTTATCATGAATTATGTTTTAGATGCTTTGCCAGCTAAGCCAGTAACCCATTCACTTACTGCTAAGTCTGAGTTTAATAAATTACAGGTGAAGTTAAGCCAAAAATCTGATAAAGATCTTGATAATAATATTCTCTCCAATGATGTTTTTCTTAAACAGTTAAAAGTTGATAAGAAGTATAGTCCTTATATTCTAGATCAAGAAGATGAAGTGGAGCAAAAATATATAAGTCTTTTGAGTACTTATATGAAGCAATTTGACCCTAGAAAGCAAAAAGCTTTTCCTTACAGTTATGGTGCTATTAAAGCTGTTAGTTCAATTATGAATAGCTTGGATGATAAGGGACTTCTCTATGTAATGGATATTCCTTATAGAGAAAACTTCAGTGCAGGTACTTATGAGATTTTTGGGAATACTATTGCCAATCTTGTGAATTTTGAAATCATCACTTCTACAGTTAAGTCAGAATCTGGTTCCTACCGTTATAGACGTAATGAATATTATGGACGTTTGTTAGTTTCTAAAGATGCTGATTATTTATTTGATATAAGTAAAGAGTTAGGTCCAGTAGATGAATTTATGGATAATAGTCCACTGAATCTTCTTTCTGACTTGATTAGAGCTATTAAAACTATTAATACTCGTGAAGGTATGAAAATATCAGCAATTCTTATTGATGAGCTCAAAAAGATAACTCCAGATTCACCATATACTTATATGGTTGAGTCTCAGTATTATACAGTGCTGAAGGAATATGATAAAGCACTTGAATGTCTGTATACTGCTCTTGAATTAGATATAACTAAAATGTTTAAAATTAATTCAGATATTTCTAGAGTTAAGCTTTTGAAGAATGGTTGATTTGTGATTACTGTTTTGCAAGCATGCTCCAAAATGGTAAATTTTTGACTATTTTGGAGTGTACTTCTAAAATAGTAACATGGAAATTGAAAGAGAAATTTTTCAAGATTTGAAATTAGGTCTAGATGATCCTGAGATACTTATTCTAATTGGGGCAAGGCAAGTTGGTAAGACTTATCTGATGAACCAGCTTGAGAAATCTTTAAGCTTGAAAAATAAACAAATTAAATATTATAATTTGGAAATTCCAGAGGATAGTCGCTTTTTTAGTCAAGATATAGTTGATCTTTATAGACAGATTACAGATGAAGTAGATGTTTTATTTATAGATGAGTTTCAATATTTTGACAATGCCTCTAAATTTTTCAAGGCAATCTTTGATGATAGAAAGCTCTCAATTAAAATTATTGCTTCAGGCTCTTCATCATTAGAGATACACAAGCATTTAAAAGAAAGTTTAGCTGGTAGAAAGTTAGAAAGAGTTATTTACCCTTTGACCTTTAATGAATTTAGGCAAGTTAATAAATCTTTTGAAGTGTATCTAGTTTATGGTGCTTTACCTGGCTTATATAAGCAAAAAACTAATCAGAGTAAAATAGAACTAATCAATAACTTGCTTTCAACTTATATCTTAAAAGATATTAAGAGCTTGATTAAAGAAGAAAATATTTCTGCTTTTAATAAGCTTTTATATTTACTTGCTGATTTTCAAGCTCAAATTATCTCAATAAGTTCTTTAGCTAGAGATCTTATGCTTGACAATAAAACTATTAATCATTATTTATCGATATTAGAGAAAACATTTGTATTGTATTCTTTAAGTAGCTTTTCTGGTAATTTAAGCAATGAGTTGAAGAAATCAAAAAAATATTTTTTATTTGATAATGGTATTCGTAACTCTATATTAAATGATTTTTCAAAAATTAAAGATAGAAATGACAAAGGGACATTACATGAAACCTATGTGAATAATTTAATAAGAACTAAAATGCCCCTTAATGCTGAACTAAGGTTCTGGAGGACAAAAAGTGGTGATGAAATAGATTTTATATATTTGAAAAATAGAATCCCTTATATCATTGAAGTTAAATCTAAACTTAAAAAAGCAGAAATACCTAAGTCGTTTGAGAAGTTTTTAAAGGCTTACCCTAAAACTGGTAAGGCTTTTGTTATTAATGAAACTTTAAATCAGCAAATTCTTTATAAAGATTTTTTGGTTCACTTTATTAAAATTGAAGACTTAGAAGATTCATATGAATTTGAAGAACTTTTTCTGAATGATTGATTAATTATTGGAATTAGAGACTCCTTGTATTTTTTCCAGGAATCAATTGAACTGTTATAAAGCTTTTGTCTAACTTGAAGTAGGCTTGCTGTTTGTACTACTCTTTTATTTTCATAAAACTTTAGATATTTATCATCCCAGTCTAAATCTAGATAGTTAATAAGATTTTTAATCTCTTGTTCAGGAGCTTCAACTAAAGTTTCATAGTCGACATTATAGAGTGCATGAGGAAAGTTTCTTTCCCATAGTTTTATGAATTTGTTAAATACTTTGTAGTAATGAAATAAATCATCAAATGAATATGAATAAGGAACACAGTTTGAGAAAAAATTAATTTTGAAACTTGACCAAGCTGAGGCTATAGCATCCCGCGATGTATAAATGATTTTAGCTTCTGGAAAGATTTTTTTTATAAACGCTACAAATTCAAAATTACTTAGAAGTTTATCTACAATGATTTTATTGTTTAATTTAGTTTCAAGTTGATATGAGACTTTGCTGAAATATGAGTTTCTTACTTTTGAGATTTTCTCAGAGTCGAAGCTGTTATATATTTTAAGAAAATCATTTGCATTTCTGATTGATTTATAATCAATACCAAGTGAAGCATATAAATAGTTAGTTTCACCTATTCCAATTACATTTTTATTAGATGATAGAATCTGTTCTATCAAAGTACTTCCAGATCTGGGTACTCCAACTACAAAAATCAATTGAGGTTCATCTTGTTGTTTTTGTGATTCAAGCTTTTTATTTTGTTCTTTTTTAAAATCATCACTTAGAGTAAGAAATTTATTTAGAGAATATTTGTATTCAATTATTTCTTGTTGATAATGATTGTTTTGTTTTTTGAGTTCAGCACCTTTACAGAAATTTGCAAATGCTTTTTCTGTATCATTTAACGCATCGTAAATATTTGCTAGTGCAAAATGTAAATTAATTCTTGCAAAGTTATTTATCGATTCACTTTCTAGTAATTTTATAATGTGATTTTTATAATTTTCACCTTTTAGGTGTTTATGAAGACTGCAAAAATTATATATGCTTTGAGTATCATATGGATTTAGTGATACTGCAATTTTAAATTCTTCTTCAGCTAGTTTCTTTTCCCCAACTCTTGAATAAGCAACTCCTAGTAGTGAACAGGCTCTATCGCTTTTGGGATTTAGACTTTTTGCGGCTTTGAAAAATGTTATGGCTTTGTTTATTTGTCCAAGATCGCTATAGAATTTACCAAGTTTAATAATGGCATCGTGGTTTTTGGAATCACGTTTAAGTATTTCTAAGTATATTCTTTCTATTTCAAAAAAATATTTATAATTTAAATTCTTTAGAAACTCTTTATGGTAGTTGTCTGCTTTACGGAGTAAAGTTTGAGTTGTTTCTTCTTCTGCAGTACTTATATTATTTGCTTCTAACATTTACTCTTGTACTTGTTTCTTTTGTACTTAACCAATTTGGATTATTTAAATACCAATTAACTGTATCTTTTAAATTTTTACTAAAATTAGACTGAATTTCAAAGCCAAGCTTTTTAAGTTTTCTTCCATCCATTGAATACCTAAAATCATGTCCCTTCCTGTCTTCCACGTATTTTATTAAGCTTGTAGCTTTATTAAGTATTTTAAGAATCTCAGTTGACATTTGAATATTTGTAATTTCACTATGACCTGGGATATTATAAACTTCGCCTATTTTTCCATTTTGACGAATAAAGTCTATAGCTTTACAATTGTCTTCAACAAATACCCAGTCTCTAATATTTAGACCATCACCATAAATTGGAATTGTCTGATTTTTAAGAGCATTGCTGATAACTACTGGTATTAATTTTTCTGGATATTGATAAGGACCAAAATTGTTACTTGATCTTGTAATAATACAAGGTAGTTGGTAAGTTTGATAGTAAGATCTTACAATACAGTCAGCTGCAGCTTTACTCGCTGAGTATGGATTGTTAGGTTGTAGAGTCGACTCTTCGTTAGTCGAAGTATCTTCAGCCTTTAGTGAGCCATATACTTCATCAGTACTGATTTGTATAAATAGTGAAGTTTCATTTTTAAGACATTGATTTAAAAGATTTTGAGTACCGATGACATTATTTATAGTGAAAATATTTGGAGATTTAATAGAGTTATCGACATGTGATTGAGCTGCAAAATTAATTACCTGGTCAAATTTATATTCTCTAAAAAGTTTATCTAATAATTCTTCATCTAATATTGATCCATTTATTTCATGGTAACGATTGTCAGGACTTAGTTTATGTTTGGAGTTTTGCTTGATATTTGTGAGAAATTTTTGAGCGAGTATGTCTCTATGGTTATTCTTGCTAATTTCAAAATCAAATTTATCTAAATTGAAAATTTCTGTATTAGGATAGTTTTTGTAAAGTAACTTTACAAAGTTTGTGCCTATGAAACCAGAGCCTCCAGTTATTAGGATTTTATTTTTCATAGTTATAGATGTATTATAGTCAGGTTTGATTGAATTATGACCAATTTCTATCCTGAGTTATTGTAATTTATTTAGACTGTTTAAACGATTATTGAAAGATTTTCAAGATATAGAACTTAGTATTTTACTAGTTCTGGTGGGTAAATATAAGATATGAAAGTATTTGAGGAATTTGCTGGGGAAGTAATTAAACATGCGATTCAAGAGCAAGAGAGCTCTAGCTCAATTTATTATGAAGAGTTAATTAGAACTGGAGTTACAGTTCTTCCAAGTGGCTTTACAGAAGAGCAAATTAATAGACTTAAAGACAAAGTTAAACTTGTTTACCAGAAACAAATATTAGAAATTGATCAAGAGAGTCTAGCTCTGATTGGTGATGAAAATGTAGTAAGGTCACTACTAGAGTATGATTCAACTTTTTTAGATTTGGTTTTCGAAGCAAATTTAATCAACTTCGTTCAAGAGATTTTCAAAGGTCTATTTGTCTTAATTTATCAAAATGGGGTTTTTAATTACCCAGAGCAAAATAAGCAAGAACTTTATAAATGGCATAGAGATTTGAATTATCAACACTGGGTAGCAAGTAAACCTTTGGCTATTAATGCACTTTTATGTCTAGATCATTTTGATGAGCATACAGGTGGCACTGAGTTTTTACCAAACTCTCATATGTTTGAAAAATTTCCTTCAAATCAATTTGTTATTAGGAATAAAACCCAAGTAAAAGCTAAGCCTGGTGATTGGATTGTTATGAATTCAATGTTGTTTCATAAAACAGGTGTGAATAATACTTCTAATCCTAGATTTGGTATTAATCAAATGTTTGCGGTTCCGTTTGTTAATCAATATATTTCTTTAGGAAATCATTTTACTCATAATAAGCTGAGTAAATATATAGATTCATATGGTGAAGATTTTGTTGGTGCTGTTTTAGGTGAAACTTGGAAATCAGCAGATTCTGCTTATGATTGGCGTATGAATAAAATCAATAAAGTATTAGGAAGTAATAAATGAGATTAGATTATCTGGATTTTAAGGATAAGCTTGATTCTAAAAAAAGAAACACAACTAATCTAGCTGAAGATATTGCTAATAGACCTATATTTTTATTTGGAGCAGGGCAAACAGCTCTCCATATAATGTCTAACCTTAATGAAGATATTCTTTATGGATTAATTGATGAAACTCCTGAGAAGCAAGGGCAAGATTTTCACGGTAAAAAAATCTTTTCTTTTGAAGATGTTATTAATAAGTTTCATTATGATTTTTGTGTAGTTATATCTATTTTTTCACCCAGGGCTTCATATATAGATATTAAAAACAGGTTAGTTGAAAAATATAATCTTGACCCTAAAAATATATTTTCTATCTGGGATATCTCTCTATTTCAAAACAAGTGTATGCCGTATTATCATTTTGACTTACCTGAAAAGATTTTAGCGAGGCTAGATCGGTATGAGTTAATTAATCAAAAGCTTGGAAAAGAATCACAGAAAGTTTTAAAGCAATTCTTAAACCTAAGAATACTAGGATCTTACACCAGTTTGGATAAAGTTAAGTCAATATTTGAATTGCTTATTGATAAAGTTAAAAAGACTGATGAGATCTTTTATATTGATGGTGGAGCATTTGATGGTGATACCGTTTTAGAATTTATAAATTCCTTTCAAGGATTTCATTATAGGGTTTTTGCATTTGAGCCTGATAAATCTAATTATGCAAAATTAATCTCAATACAAAATGATTCATCATTAATTTTGAATCAAAATTTTTTCCCTGAACAAAAAGCTTTATGGTCCTCAAGGCAAAGGCTTCCGTTTAGAAATTCAGGTGATATGGGATCTTCTATTGATGAGAGTTCTCCTGAATGTGTTCTGACTGAATCAATTGATGGCTTGATGGATCAAATCAAAAACCATCAGTGTCTAATTAAATTTGATTTAGAGGGAGTTGAGCTTGAGGCTTTGAAAGGTGCAGTGAAAGTTATTTCTCTATTCAAGCCAATTTTAATTATTAGCGTCTATCATAAAGTTGATGATTTGTTGGAGATATTTAATTTTATAGAAGAGCTTGTTCCAAACTCATACAAGTATGAATTAAGACAATTTGGTGCTGATGGTAGCGATCTATTACTTTATGCAATTCCAAATTAATAGACTTGTTACGTAACAAGTCTAATTATTATTTGATACTAATTAGCTTATGAACTGAGTCTTGAATGCTGACTTGATTATTTTCTTCCCAAATTTTCCATGGGGCTTGTTTGGTTTGCCACATTCTTTCAAGATCAAGTTTATCTTTAAGCGTATCCATTGGATGCCAGAACCCAGAATGTTTATAAGCAGATAACTGCCCAGCACTTGCAAGTGTCTCAAGTGGTTCTCTTTCCCAGATAGTAGTATCATCTTCTAGTAAATTTAATACAGTTGGACTTAATACGAAGAAACCACTATTGATCCAGCCTCTATTCTCATCTACAGGTTTTTCTATAAAGCCTGTTACTTCAGATTTGCCATTTAAGTCTAAGACACCAAATCTTTTTGGAGGACAAACTGCTGTAAGTGTCGCAAGTTTACCTGATAGTTGATGGTGCTGAATTAATTTACTGATATCTACGTTTGAAACACCGTCTCCATAGGTCATGCAGAAAGGTTCATCTTCAATGAAATCTTTAACACGTTTTAGTCTACCACCTGTCATAGTGTGCTCACCTGTGTTAACTACCGTTACTTTCCATGGCTCACAGTTATTGTGGTGTATTTCCAGTTTGTTATCA
Source organism: Candidatus Caenarcanales bacterium (assembly GCA_022447685.1). GTDB lineage: Bacteria > Cyanobacteriota > Vampirovibrionia > LMEP-6097 > LMEP-6097 > DT-14. The sequence continues at coordinate 19,940 of JAKVAO010000011.1, forward strand.
GAGCTCATATCAAATGTAATATCAGATTGATGTAAAAAATAATTGGCAAAGTATTCTTTTATCATGTAACCTTTATAGCCAGCACAGATTATGAAATCATTGACGCCATGTTGAGAATATATTTTCATAATATGCCAAAGTATTGGTTTGTTACCTATTTCCACCATTGGTTTTGGTCTAGTTTGAGATTCTTCACATATTCTGGTACCTAAACCACCTGCTAAAATTACTGCTTTCATATTTAGTCTCCCTCTTGAGATAAAGATATATACAACTTTTAGACCCCAGTCTGTGAATTTTGATTTAGATAATTTGGATTATATTTCTTTTTAAGTATCAACTAATTAATTGTTTTAATGTGCTTTAGTATATATTTTTTCAAGTTCTGTTTCAAATTTATTTATAAATAGATCAAGGTCTAACATTTCAGTTTTAGAAATTTTATCTCTTAAAGTTTGTCGATAATATTCTAATTTTTGCTGGTCTTGTGACAAATTAACTGCAGAGTTAATATACTCTTCAACGCTGTTATTAATTAAGTCGCTTTCTTCTATAGAATTTAAAAAGATTGAAGTGAAGTGAGATGGGTATTTATTTTGTTTCAGGGTAAGAACTGGCACACCAGCATAGAGCGCATCTAAGCTAGTAGATGAACCGTTAAAAGGGAAAGTATCTAGGCAAATGTCGATATGTTGATATAGATCAAAGTAATCTTTGCTACTTACTTTAGGTAAAAATTCTAATCGTTCCTTTGCAATATTTTTTTCTGTAAACCTTTCTATCAAAGTGCTTTTAAATTTTTCATCCTGAAAAGCTTCACCACTTAAAATTAATCTAGAGTTATTGACTCTTTGTAAAATCTTAATCCAGGCATCAATGACATCAGCATTGATTTTATGAAGTCTATTTAATGAGCCAAATCTAATATAGTTGTTTACTTTAGATAGAAGAGGACTTACACTATTGGTATTCTTTTCTTTTACACCGTGGTAAGAGATTAATTTTACTAATGCTTCTGAGTAAGAGTCTTTACTTTGATTATCCATGAAAGGATCATCTATGCATATATAATCCATTTCAGCTAAACCAGTTGAGCCCCAATAACCAAAAATACTAATTTGTATTGGTGCTGGTTTGAGAGCAAATATTTCAAGTGAACTATGAATAATTAGACCTTGTGAGTCTATAAGAATATCAATTTCATCATCGACTATTTGTTTTGCGATTTTGAGTTTATCTCCATTGCTTATCCAAGTAAATTTATTTGATATTTTCTCGTATTCTTCAGTGATCTGATCTTTAGTGCCATTAAGTTGATAAGTATAAAATTCAAATTTATCTTTGTTTAATTTAGTGAAAATTGGAACTAAACAAGCATCTGAAGAGTTTTTATTTAAATATTTTGAAACTAAGCCTATCCTTATTTTCTTTTTAACTGCATTGTTTTTTATAGTTAAAAGTTTCTTTTTTTTGTATTCAGAGATCTCAGATTTGGCATTTTGGTCACAAAGAAATTTATTATAAATTGATTTTGCAAATTGATTAATTTCAATATCAGAGTAGTTTTTAGAATGATGCATCATTAGTAAATACTCTAAATGCATGTAATAGTTTAGTTCTGGATGATTTCTAATTAATTCAAACTCACCTAGAGCTTTATCTATTGAGCAGGTTCTGTAGTATATCCAGGACTTATAGTAAGGTAGTAAAAGTGTAAAAATATTTGTTACATTAGTTTCAGATTCTAAAAACAATAGTGCCTGGCTCAAAGAGCCTTGGTAATAAAGTGATCTACCAATAATGAAATGAATATTAGCTTCATTAGGGTTTATTTTTAGAGCTTCTCCTGCAAATGCTAAAGCATTTTGATGATCTTGTACTAGAGAAAAGCATGAAGCTATTTGTGCTAATAAGTATGAATTACTTTGTTGAGGGTTTGATTCAAAAATTTCAATATAAATCTTTAGAGCTTCTGAATAATGTTTTTGTTTGAACTTATTATTAGCTTTTTCAATTAAAATATCTAAATCTTGGTACTTTTGCAATGAAGACATTATATCTACTATTCCAAAACTAAAAATATATCCGATCTATCAAGTGATTGATTCTTATACTTGATTTTTTTTCAGGGAGATTTATAGTTTGATATTGTTGTCTGTGGATTGAGTAATAGAAACTAGTCAAGGGAGTTTAGTTGAGTTAGGCTTGGCACATAGTATTGAGCTTTTTTATCTGTTTGTTTTAATATTTTTAATTTAATATCATTTTCTCTGCTAATGCTAATAATCCATTCAGCTAACTCTAGGATTGATATTTCTTGTGATGAACCAAGGTTAAATATATTTTTTTTATGTTCTGTTAATAATATTTTGAAAATATATATGATCATATCTGAACTATGAAGGTAAGAACGAATTGTTTTGCCGTTACCTTTGATGTTTATATCTTGCTTATTAAGTACAGAACTTAAAAAATTAGAAAAAGCAAAATGGCTATTCTGTGGAAAGTATTCACCGAAAAAACTAAAGCCACGAGTAATTAAATATTTATTTTGTGGAAAAGAGTTTTGAATCAATTTTTCTGCAATACGTTTACCATCTCTATAAGGATGAAAATCTGTTTCAATGATGCCATGAATATTTATTTCTTCTCTGAAATCTTCTTGTTTAACCGTATTGAAGCCATAAACAGCTCCAGAGCTTAAATAAAGAAATTGCTTTAAATTATGTTTATGGCTTAATTTAATTAAATTATATGTTCCTTCAACTATGCTTGTGAATTGATAAAGGGCTTCGTTATCATTTTCAGGGATTGTTGTATCAGTAGCCGAGTGGATAATATAGTCGATATCAGAGTTTATTTGATTTATAAAACTAGGATTGCTAATATCTGCTTTTAATAGTGATAAATATTCTAGGTTTTGAAATTCTGGATGCTTAGTAAGAAATTTTTCAGGGTTTCTAGAAATGCCTATGATTGAGATGTTTAGGGAGTTGCTTTTTTTGAACTCTACTATTGTTTTTAAAATATTTTTTCCAACAAAGCCAGTAATGCCTGTGATTAAGATACTTGTATTATTTAACTTAGTTAATAGTTCTTGAATCTCAGTGAAAATGTACTGGTAATCATTTGTTATAAAATCATTGATAGTCTTTATTCCTCTCATGAGTTATTAACTTCAATTAAATCTTTTTCTGAGATCATTAGTTCTTTAAATAAATCTCTATCCAGCAATGGAACTAAATCTTCTAATGGACTAGATTCCATGGTACCATCTTCTTTTTTATATGATGAAAGCTTTGGTAATAAAGCTTTATCTGGGTCTATGAACACTTCGCATACTACGGCTCGATTACTTGTTAAGCATTCTTGTATTTGTGTAACGACATTGTCATTGCTATTAATAGTTTGATACCTAAAGTCAAAAACTACAGATAAATCTTTATACGAAGGTAAGCTGACACCACTTTGTTCGTCTGAACCAGCTTTGACTCCATTGAAGTAAGTATTTTGAGTAATGCGAATTGCATGATAACCTTGGTTGTTTAAGATAAAAATTTTTACTGGTAGCTTGTAGTGTTTGATGGTTTGTAGCTCCTGAATGTTTAACATTACACCACCATCACCTACTACCGTAAAAACTGTTTTGTTTGGAGATGCAATTGCAGCTCCAATAACAGAAGGTAAGCCATAGCCCATAGATGCCAAGCCTTTACTATTAAACACGGTTTGTTTTGCTTTAGTTGCATATGTTTGCCCAGATACTGTAAAGCAAGTACCACTACTACCAAGTGCAGCAACACTATCATCTGGAGCTAAGCTCGCCAGCTCTTTTACGAAGTAATATGGATCAACAAAAGTGATTTTCTCTTTAGTTAACTCTTCTAAATTAGGGTAGACTGGAAAACGAGATTTCACTTCTTTACAGTAATCAAGCCATGAATTTATATTAGATGAAACTGGGCTTGAAGGTAAGTTACTAAGAAGATTATCAATAAATACTTTCGCATCGATATTTAAGCCACGATAAACATTTAAATCTGGTTTATTAATTTCATTTTCATCGATATCGATCATGAATAATTTTGCATTTCTTGCAAAGGCTTTGACATTATAGCCAGTGTGTTGAATCCCTAATCTTGCGCCTATACTTAAAATTAAGTCAGCATTTTGGATAATTATGTTTGCATAGCGAGGTCCATAGGCATTTGCTCTACCGAAGTATAATTCATGATCTTCATGGATTATATCTAAACTATTCCAAGTGTTTTGCACTGGGATTTTCAGCAAATTAATTAATTGATGTATTTCCTTTTGTGCTTTTGAGAGTTTAACTCCGTGACCTATCACTAAAAGTGGTCTAGATGCTTTTTTTAGTTCATCTAGAAGAACATCTAAATCAAAATTACTTAACTTTTCTTTTTCTTGATTGAGGTGGTCATTTACTTGCATCTGGAATTGTTCTATTGGACAGATATCATTCTCTTTTACTTCAATAGTACTTGCTTGAATATCTAGAGGGATATCTAGCCATACTGGGCCTGGTCTCCCAGTGCATGCTATAGCAGCAGCTTTACTAAGTTCCGTTTTAATATCACTTGGATTTGTGATTTTTTTTGCATATTTAGTTATTGAGGAAACTAGTGATATTGCATCAATCTCTTGAAAACCTCTTTGTCTAATATCTAATCCATCAAGAGATGAAGCTCTTGAAACTTGCCCTGAGATAACTATCATAGGGGTGCTATCTAAGAAAGCTCCAGCTACTCCGGTAACAGCATTAGTCACTCCTGGTCCTGAAGTCACAAATAGTATGCTTGTTGAGTTTTTAGTTCTGCCATAGGCGTCAGCAGCAATTGAACAGGCTTGCTCATGATGCATACAAACATAATCTAACGATTCTTCTCTAGCTAAGCTATCGAGTAGGTGCATCATACCACCACCTGAAAGTAAGAATACATGCTTAGAGCCAGTTAAGCTAGCTAGGTTTTTACAGATGAAATCAGATACTTTTATTTTAGTCATCGTTGAAAGTGATTTTTAATAATGTCAGATCTTTAAGTCTTTTTAGTGCCTCTCTATGCTTTTTAAAAGTACTGTGAGTGAAGACTTCAGCGCTAGGGTGGCAAATGTAATGAGAATCTGATTCGAAGAGTTTAGATGAAGTTGATAATACTGCAAGTAATTCATTCTCATTTACTGCATTTATATCATCAATATTTTTAGTAAGTAAAAAGTCTGAATTCTGGAAACGATCTTCTGGGTTGTCAGGGGTGATTTGAATTAAGTCATCACGCTCTGAGATTTTATCGTAGTCTTTTAAAGACTCATAGCCTTTATCTTTTCTACCATAATTATCGCTGAGCCTAATTAGATCAGCTTTATCAACAGGGCTTTCTATTTCTAAAATCCAGGTATTATCTTCTAGAGCACAGGTTCTATGAAAGACTTTAGCTTCGAGGTGAATAACATCTCCTCTACTTAAAATGTGATCACCAGTAAAGGTTGAACAATTAACTTTACCTTTGAGTACAAGTAAAGCAGTTTTTTTATTAGGATGACAGTGAAAGCTAGTGCCAGCATCTTTTTTTAGGCAGAGAGACCAAATTGCAGAGTCTTTACATTCATAAAAAAGATATTCATAGCCCCATGGTTTCTTGACTACGTAGGGTGAGAAATCAATATTTTCTTGTCCTGTATATTCAAAGTCGACGATAATATCACTAAGATTTTTTAAATCAGACTCTAATGGAACGATTCTAATATTTTTACTCTTATTTCTTGTAGCTATGCTTTGAGCCATACCATATTATTTTTATACCAAAGATCATTTAAATAACTAACATCCCTTTGATGGTCTACAGCACACCAAAAGTCATTATGTTTATATAGTTCTAATTCTTTATCCTGAACTAACTGTTTGAAGACTTCTTTTTCTAAGCAGCACTCTTTATTTACGTTTATATAATCAAAAATTTTATTTGAGAGTAGCATGTACCCTCCATTAATCCAACCTCTTTCAGACGAAATCTGTGACATGCTGTTATAGTCAGTTACTTCAGAATCATTACAGATAAATTCACCATAACGATAAATGGGCTTTACCCCTGTAACAGATGCAGTTAGTGAGTTTTTTTGAAAATTATCATAAAGGTCTTTAATATTTATATTTGAGATGCAGTCAGAATAGGCTACAAAGAACTTATCTTCATCTCTAAGGTAATCTTTTAATCTTGCAATTCTTGCACCAGTATTAGCTTCAATTCCAGTGTTTATAAAGTTGATTTGCCAGTCTCTGTCTTCACCTTGACCGTAGTATTTTATAGTATTGTCTTGCTGATTAAAAGCTATATCTAGATTATATTTTGAAAAGTTAATAAAGTAATCTCGAATTTCGTTATTACCATAGCCACAGGCCAAAACAAATTTCTTAACACCGAAAAGGTAAAATCTTTTCATTACATGCCATACTAAAGCTCTATCCCCTAGTGGAATTAATGCTTTAGGGATTCTTCCTGTATCAGTATCCAGGATTATACCGGAGCCACCACAAAGAATTACTGCTGTTGAGTCATTTAGTGACATATAAATATTTTATACCGAAAACTTTGCTATTAAATCTCTATGTTTAGTATTTTGCAGAAACACGAAGTTTGACTCTAAGTCTTCTTCTGACATATGTGGGTAGAGTTTTAATTTATTATTTTCAAGAATTTTATAGCAAGAATAGTCATACTCATTTAGGTAATGAATTAGATCATTTGGATGATAGTTGAAATGCTTAGTCCATTTGCGAACCATTTCTAAAAAGAAGATTGGTTGATGTTTGTGAATTAGACTATGAGCTCCTTGCAACACTAATAGCTCAGCCCCTTCTACATCGATTTTAATAAAATCAGGTTTGGTTTCTGCTGTAGCAAAGCTATCTAATGTTTTTAAATCTATATCAGTTAACTTTTCATCAGAGTGGCTATCAATGGTGCTTGCAAGGCTAGTATGAGCTGAGTTCATTGGATCATAGTATATTTGGGCTTTAGTATTTTGATTTGAGAAACCAAATTGAAATGTTTTAATATTTTCAAATTTATTTAAATCAAGATTCTGCTTTAAGTCATGGAATAAATCTTGAACTGGTTCAAATGCATGAATAGTAGCATTTGGGAAACGAGCCGCTAGCTCTAAACTAAACCAACCACAGTTTGCACCAACATCATAAATATTTTTACAGTTTTGAGCTAAGCTAAGAACCATATTTATTTCTTTGTTTTCATATTCACCGAAGTTAAGTGCTTCAGATTGAGGAATTCTTTTATCACCTGGTCTTAAGTACATTTTAATACCAGTGTTTGCAAAGCTTATTATTACAGAGCCAGCGATGATTTCAATTTTTTCAATTATGGAATTATCTAGTTTCTGTGCAAAATCAAACAAAACTAAATTTTTTTGAGATTGTTCTTCGATGAATTTCTCTTTGGATAAGACCATTAGTTTCTATAAACCATTAAATAAAGAAAAATAACTAGGTTGATTTTGGGATTCTACATCATTAAAGATATGAGTCTAGTTTAATTTTCGTAAAATATCTATAGAATATAGTAAGTAAATGTCTCAAGATCAAAACTGTATTGCTGTAATTCAAGCGCGAATGACTTCATCAAGACTACCTGGTAAATCTTTGATGGATCTTAGTGCAAGGCCTTTACTATTTCATATAGCTCATAGATTGAAAAAATCTACTTTCATTAATGATATAGTGATTGCGACTAGTATTAATAAAGAAGATGATGCGATTTACAATTTTGCTAAAGAGCAAAATCTACACTGTGTTAGAGCTTCCGAGCATAATTTATTAGATAGATACAAAATTGCCTTTGAACAATTTAATCCAGATTATATTATTCAAGTTTGTGGTGATTCACCAATTATTGATATAGAATTCATTGATTCCTGGATTGAAAATTTATCAGAGACCAAGTCAGATTATTCTTTTTGGCGGTTTCCAGAGGATAGAAAAATTGTACTCGGTGGTTTTGACGTAATGAGTTCAAATGCTTTCAAAAGAATCCTTGAAGATGAGGGTGATTTTTATGCTCAAGAGTATGTTTCTGGATATATTAAACAATACCCAGATAAGTTTAAAATTTCTAAACCTGAAGTTCCATCAAAATATTATGTACCTGAGATTATCAATGACGCAAATTTAAGGCTTTCTATAGATACTCCTCAAGATTTAAATTTCTTTGAGAAAGTTTATGAATTATCAGGTGCTAAACCTGGAGATTTAAGTGTCTTGAAGTTTTTGGATATTATTGAGAGTAATCCAGAATTAATTAATTTAAATTCTATGGTTCACCAAAAGAAGCTTGGTGAAAAAACTACTTTGTGCTTATTTGTAGTTGAAAACTTTGAAACTGAAGATATATCTAAGCTTATAAGTTATGCTGATTCCCTTCGTTCAAGTTATGCATACGGCATTAGCTTTTTAATTCCTGAAACTTTTGATAGTGAAGCTTTTGAAACTACTAAGATTAAATACAAGTCTTATTCAGGTAATTTATCAGCACAAGATTTAAAAAAATATTTTCCTAAAACTAATTTTGATGTATTGTTTTGCTCTAAGAAATCTGAATCTAAGTTTAATGAGTCAAGTGAGAATAATTTAGAGATAAGATATATAGAGGACCATATTTATGAAAATTCAAATAGCAGATAAATATATAGGCGTTGATGAACCTGTTTTTATAGTTGCTGAGATGTCTGCAAACCATGGTGGTGATATTAATAAGGCAAAAGAGATTATTAAAAGAGCCAAAGACTGTGGAGCAGATGCAGTTAAATTGCAAACATATAGAGCTGATACTATAACTTTAGATTGTGAAAAGCAAGATTTCCTCATACCAGAAAATGATCCTTGGCACTATAAAAAAACTCTTTTTAATTTATATAAGGAAGCTTATACGCCATGGGAGTGGCATGAAGAGTTATTTCAGGAAGCTAAGAAAAATGAAATTATAATTTTTTCAGCTCCATTTGATTCAACCGCAGTGGATTTACTTGAAGAATTAAATGCACCTGCTTACAAGATTGCTTCAGCTGAGGTAACTGATATTCCACTTTTGGAAAAAGTTGCTAAAACTAAGAGACCTGTGATAATGTCAACAGGATTAGCTGAAATTGATGATTTGGATTTGGCGATAGATACATTGAGACGAAATGGCTGTGAGGAATTGGTTTTATTAAAATGTACAGCTAGCTATCCTGCTCCTCCTGAGCAAATGAATTTGAAAACTATTCCTGATTTAGCTTTAAGGTATAACTGTTTGTCTGGTCTATCTGATCATACTCTAGGGGTTGGTGTCCCAATCGCTGCAGTTGCTTTAGGTGCAACTATGATAGAAAAACATTTTGTCTTAGATAAAACAGATAATACGGTTGATGCTTTTTTCTCTTTAGATCCAAGTGATTTAAATTTGTTGGTGTCAGAAATTAGAAAAATTAAAAAAGCCATAGGCAAGGTGGATTATTCTATTCCTGGTGATCCAGATACAAAATTTAATGCACGTAGGTCACTGTATGTTTCAAAACCAATTAAAAAAAATGAGATGTTAAACCCTGAACATATTAAATCAGTAAGACCATCCCATGGTTTACACCCCAAATATTATAAGGATATAATTGGGAAAACTGTAAATAAGGACTTAGATTTAGGTGATAGGCTGAATTTAGATCTAATTAATATGTAATTGAAAAAAGTTTTTTATTGTTTTGGTGGTGATGGAATTGGTCTTGGTCATTGTTCAAGAATGATTACTTATGCCAATAGACATTTTAGTGAGGGTAAAGATCAATTGATTTTCTTAACTAATTCCAACTTAGCTGCAAGGGAGCTGATTTGTAAAGAAGGGTTTAAAAATATATTTTTTGAAGCTGATGTTCATTCTACAAATTTAGACTCTTTAAGGAAGATAATAGATTCAGAACGTGATTTGAAGGAATCAATTCAATGGTTCATTGATATTAAAAATAATATTGAGAACGAGATTATATATCTCAAACAAAAAGGATTCAAGATTACTTTATTTGATTGTACTTTTAATTATAGGCTGATGGCTGATGTTAATGTATATCCAACACTTCTTTTTCATGAAAATGATTTAGATTGGGGGGTATACGGGGGAATTCTCAGAGGTGGCTGGAGTGAGTTATTGGTTTCAGAAAAATTTTATGATTTTAAAAATCATTCCTGTGATGTCAAAGATAGGATCTTGGTTTCTTTTGGGGCAAGTGATCCTAATAAAATTACTATACTTGTTATGAAAGCTTTACTAGAGCTGCCCTATTTAAGAGAGAAAGTTGATGTAATAATTGGTCCTGACTTTCATTTTAAAGAGCAAATTCTGGAGTTGAACCAGAACTTTTTAGATTTTTATAATTTAATTGATTCATGTGATAACTTAGCCCCTTATTTGAATAAATCTAAATATGTATTCACCGCGGTTGGGAATACTATTTTAGAGGCTCTAATTATGGAATCATCAGTGCTTGTTATAAGTAATTATTTTAAGGATACAGAAGATTTGTTAAAACTCTCTCAAATAGACAAAATTACTGTTTTAGGGAACTTTAAAAATATTTCTTTAAATTATTTAGTTGATTTTTTGAGCAAGAATCTTGACATGCCTACCTAAGTGTAGTTTTGCAAAAGAATTATAAATTTGTTTCAGGAGCTTATTATTTCCTGATTCAATCATGGTACTTTCAAATTCAGTGCGTAAATTATGGCACTTTTTACCTAGAATAGGGTCTTCCACGTAATTTTGCCCCATTAATAAGAATATATCTATTGGAAAGCTTGTGCTTAGATCAACGATCTTGAATTTATTAAAACTTAATAAGTTACTGAGTGATTCAAATGAAAAATAATGTATGTGTTCTGGGGGACTTACCCACCACGGTTTATATTTCTTTTGTTCAAGTAAAATCATTTGAAATGGATTGAAATCATTTGGGACAGAGATATAAAGTAACCCATTATCTTCTAATGCATCAAAGCATGTTTTAATAATGGTTTCTGGGTTGTGGACATGCTCTAAAACTTCATTCATGTAGATGAGATCAAACTTCCCTGCTTCATCTATAAATTTATGATCAAATTCATTTGAGTACACATTAAGACCATTCTTTAAGGCTGTACTACTAGCCGCTTTTGATAACTCTATCCCTGTTGCTGACCAGTCTTGATTTTTCATAAATTCAAGAAAAAAGCCTACCCCACAACCAATGTCAAGAATTTTTCCTGGATTTGTTCCTCTATGTTCTTCTACCGTGCTCAAGACAGTCTTAAATACTGATTGCCTGTGCTTATTATCAACTCTCTGTTTTTCTAAAAAATTTGGTTTAGCTTCATAATATTTCTGGGAGTAAAATTCAAACAGTTCTTTTTGACTTGGAAGTGGGTGTATGGAGAAAAAACCATATAGCTCATTTTGTTTGAGCGATTTATCTCCCACTTTGATTTTTTCAATTGTAACTTTATTTGACAACCGATATAATGTACCTTAAATTAATAGTGTTGTCAATGGGATTGAAAAAAGTATTAATTCAAGCAAGTTCTAGGTCTTGGGCGGGAGCTCCTGATTTATGTATGAAAACTATAAACAATGTCACCGTATTTGAAATGACTTTACTTAAAGTATTAGAGATAATAAATCAAAGATTTGCCATTACAGTTATTGCTCCAAGTTTTGAGGCTGGAGGAATTTTGCAAAAAATTATTAATTTGAATCCAAAGATTAGAGATCAGGTTGATTTGATATGTTCGCATGATAATAGTCCACTTATGAGGATGTATGAGGCTACAAAAGATTTGAATGCTTCAGATTATATAATTCGCTTGGACAGCTTAAATCTCTTTTCTAAGTTGGATCTATGGAATTACGTGAATCAAGTTATAGATAGGTATGTACCAGATTGTTTGAAATTTCCAGATGACTTTCCTCCAGCTTTTTCTTTTGATGTGTATAAAGTTGAATATATAAGAGAACTTGTGGATCTTGCTGTAGACCCTGTATTTCATGTACATCCTAAGTACTATTGCTTACAAGAAAATGATTTTCATGCTCATACAATTGATGAAGGTTCTATAAATTTAACAGATGATTACCTTTTAGCCTCTCGAAAGTTTATGACCACTGTTTATGATGGTGAACGTATGGAAGTAGATGAGAAAAAAATTGTTTCTTCTGGGGATCAACTATCTTTTCATTATCAGCTTGCTGGAAACTATTTAGATGAAAATGATATTGTTTTGGATATTGCTTGTGGCAATGGCTACGGTGCTAGAGCTGTTGCTTCTAAGGTTAAGAATATTATTGGTGCAGATATTGATGAAGCGGTTATTAATAAAGCCAGAGAGCTTTCAAAAGAGTATTCAAATATTAATTTTCAAGTTGATGATGTGACAAATTTGAGTTTTAATGATGAAATATTTGATGTGGTTTTGAGTATGGAAACGATAGAGCATGTTGATGTGAACAAATACTGCGCTGAAATTTTCAGGGTTTTAAAGCCTGGAGGGAGATTTATCATGAGTACTCCTCAAAATTCTTATGGACACATACCCATTAACTCTTCTCATCATACAGAATTCTCTGCTAATGAACTAAAGAACCTTCTTGGAAAATACTTTATTCTAGATAGGTTTATTGGTATTAAGCAAGGACGGGTCGTTATTGAGGGTGAAACTTTGGGTAATAATAGTTTCGTTGTATGTAAGAGAAGGGTAACTGTTTGATATGACAAAGTCTGTAAAGTCCAATGTAAATTACATCCGTAGCTTGATTGTTTCATCAATTTACCATGCTGGCTCAGGACACCCAGGAGGTTGTCTTTCCTGTGTTGATATTGTTGATTATTTATATAGATATCATATGTCTTATTCTTTTCTGGATTGCGATAATGTATCTAGGGATAGATTTATAATGTCCAAAGGGCACTGTGTCCCAACCATATACGCAGTTTTTTGCGATATGGAATATATTAGTTTAAGTGAGCTGAAAACTCTAAGGAAAATCAATTCAAGGTTACAAGGTCATAGTCACAGGGTCGCCTTTCCTCAGGTTGAAGTTAGTACCGGTTCTTTGGCGCAAGGCTTCTCTTTTGCTATTGGTGAGTCCTTAGGGTTGAAACTGCAAGGCTATTCAAACAATGTTTATGCAATGATTGGTGATGGGGAATTGCAAGAAGGACAGATCTGGGAAGGTGCAATGTTTGCTGCACATCATAATTTAGGGAACTTATGTACTATCGTGGATTACAATAAAATGCAGAGTGATGATTTAAATGAAAATATTATTAAGCTTGAACCATTACAGAATAAATGGGAGTCCTTTGGATGGAATGTATTTAACATTGACGGGCACAACCCTAATCAAATAAGAGAGGTTTTTTCTGCTGCTATGTCTAAAGAAAATCAAAAGCCAAGTGTTGTCATTGCACATACAATAAAAGGTAAGGGGGTTTCATATATGGAATCAATCCCTTCTTGGCACGGTAGTGTAAAGTTGACAGAAGAAGATTGTAGGAAAGCTTTGAAAGATCTGGAATGTACGGATAACGAAATAGAGGTGTTGATGAGTGCTTAGATCACCAGACTTAGTAGGTAAATCACAAGATTCTTTGAGAGAGGCGTTTGGTAAGAGTTTGATTCTTTTAGCAGAAGATTACCCTTCTCTAGTAGTATTGGATGCTGATGTCGCTGGTGGAACTGGAGTACATCATTTTAGAAAAAATTTTCCAGATAGGTTTATACAATGTGGCATTGCTGAACAAAATATGATTTCTGTCGCAGCAGGAATGGCTGAAACAGGATTAATACCAATTGTTACAACATTTGCAGTTTTTCTTTTAAGAGCGTACGAGCAAGTAAGACTATCAGTAGCATATTCACAAATGAATGTTAAATTAGTTGGCAGTCATTGTGGCTTGGATGTTGGTCCAGATGGTGGCTCAGCACAATGTCTAGAGGATATAGCAGCATTTAGAGCAATACCAAATATGTCTGTTATAGTTCCAGCAAGTCCTATTGAGATTAATCAAGCTACAAGGTTTATCATTGAACATAAAGGTCCCATATATATGAGATCTGGTAGAAGTCCTTTGGAAGAATGTTTAGATAACTCCTATAAGTTTGAATTTGGAAAAGGTAAGTATTTATCAAGAGGATCTGATCTAACTATTATCAGCTGCGGTGTTTGTACTGGTAGGTCTATTCAGGTGGTAAAAGATCTTAAAGAGTTAGATATAAATGTAGAGTTGATTAATATGTCAACAATCAAACCTATTGATCAGAAAATTATTATTGAGTCGGCGAAAAGAACATCTAAAGTTGTGACTGTTGAGGATCATAGTATTATAGGAGGCTTAGGTAGTGCTGTTGCAGAAGTGCTTTCTGAATATCATCCTACTCCATTAAAAAGAATTGGTGTTAAAGATACTTTTGGTGAGTCTGGAGAACCAGATGAACTTGCTTGTAAATATGGGATTGATCAAGTATCAATAAAGAATACTATTATTAATTGGTTGAAAAATGAGACTAAAGGATAAATTAGCATTTGTTACTGGTGGGACACGAGGAATTGGAAAAAGTATAACTCTTAGATTACTTCAAGATGGAGCCTGTGTTGTTGCAACCTATAATCAAGATTCTTCAGCAGCTGACGATTTGAAAAAATATGCTGAGACCATGAACTTGGCAGATAGTTTGAAAATCCTTAATATGGACGTGTCCAAAAGAGATTCTGTTCAAAAGGTTATGAAATCTGTTAATGCTAATTATCAAAGAATTGATATTTTGGTTAATAACGCGGGGGTAAATAAGCCTACAGATTTTGATGAAATTACTGATGAGGATTGGGATTGGGTTATGAATGTTAACCTGAGGGGACCTTTTATCTGTACCCAGGAGGCTTTAAATTTATTAAAGGCTTCAAAGTCTGCCTCAATAATTAATATTGGTTCAGTAAGTGGACAGTATGGTGGTCCAAGAACCGCTCACTATGCAGCGAGTAAAGCTGGGTTGATTTCCCTTAGTCAAGTATTTGCTAGATTCTTATCTGATTATAATATCCGAAGTAATACTGTCGCAGCAGGTTTGATTGAATCTGAGATGGCTGCTAGTGGTCTAGCCTCAGCTGCAGTAAGTTCTGTTACAAAGTCAATTTTATTAGGGCGGCTTGGCTCAAAAGATGAAGTTGCGAATCTGGTATCTTTTTTGGCATCTGATGAAAGTTCATATATCACTGCCCAGACGATTAATGTTAATGGAGGACTATATTTTTAGCAATGTCAATAATTCTCAACATTCCTACAAAGGTTTACTGTGAGCCTAATCTATCAACTTTACTGTTTGAGTTATTAAGGTTATATGGTAAGAGGGTTTTAATAATAGTTGATTCCTATTTGTATGAGAAACTAGATAGTCTTCTACCAGATGTATTTTCAGATAATGAATTATTTTTACATGTTGAAAAATGTCCCCTGCATGAGCCTAAGACAGGTTATATCGATAATCTAACGAACTCATTAAAAGCTCAAGAATGTTTTTCTGTTGTTCTCGCTATTGGTGGTGGCAGTTCAATGGATTTAGCGAAAGCATTAGCTATATCTTTAAGGAATGAAAATGAGATTTGGTCTTATGCTAATCTTTCTAATAGACCACCCCTTGATATTGATATTGACCCATTGCCAGTAATAGCTGTTCCTACTACTGCTGGAACAGGATCTGAAGTAACTCCTTACTCTGTTTTATCTAATTCAGATACTGGACAGAAGGGTACTATTCAGGACCCTAAAATATTCCCGCAGGTTGCTATTATTTGCCCTGAGTTATATGTGACACTCTCAAAAGAATTAACTGCATTAATTGCTATGGATGCATTTGCACATGCGTTTGAATCATATTTTAATTGTTCAAAAGAATCTCCAATCGCAGAAGCTTTCTCTATAACTGCTATAGATTTGATTTTAAGTAACTTACTTGAGTTGTACCATGACCCATGTAATCAAAATTTGAGAAAAGTAATCGCTCAAGCTTCCATGTATGCAGGTCTAGCAATCGCTCATAGAGGGACCTCTGTTGCACATGCCATTGCTGAAACACTTGCAAGTAAAGTGAATATATCCCATAGTCAATCAGTTTCAATCTCAACAATTCCAGTTCTCAAGGCTTCACTTAAAGATAATGATTTCTATGGTAAATTGGGAAATTTGTCAAATAGATTATTAATACCCAAATCTAAATTCCTGGATAATTTGGAAAATATTTATTCTTCACTTAATTTAAATAAATCCTTAGCTAGTATTATTAATATTGATTCAATAGATTCTTTACCTGATAAGGTAATGGCAAGTATTATGGAATATAAGTTTAGACCTTTAAAACAACACCCTATTCAATTTACTGAATCAGAGTTGTTTGAAATAATTAAAGAGGTATTAATCTAATGTCAAAATTACGTAATTCACTAGTAAACGAAAATTTGAGTCCTGAATATCTGAAAGATTTAGATATGGATCAGCTTGAGGAATTCTGTGCTCAAATAAGAGAACAATTGATTGAGATTATCTCAAAGACTGGTGGACATATTGGTGTTAATTTGGGGGTAGTTGAGCTTACTGTAGCTTTGTATTATGTTTTTGATTTATTAGAAGATTCTATTGTGTGGGATATTGGACACCAGGTTTACATTCAAAAGATGCTAACAGGAAGGACGAATCTTTTAAGAGAGATAAGAAAGAATGGTGGATCACCTGGTTATGCATTTAAAGACGAGAGTCCCTTTGAAAAAGTAACTTCAAGCCATGCAGGGGCTTCTCTATCTTTGGGGCTTGGGATTGCATTAGCTAAACAAAAAAAGAAAGATAATTCCATAAGTATATCAGTAATCGGAGATGGTTCACTTGTTGAAGGGGTTGCTCAAGAGGCTTTGAACCATTTAGCTGTTGAAAAGTCTAAGCAATTAATAGTGTTGAATGATAATGAAATTGCTTTGGATGATAACTTTGGAGGCATTCACGAATATCTTTGTTCACGTAAATTGAATACTGATAAAAATGAGACTTATTTTAGTTCACTTGGCGTTTCATACATAGGACCAATTGATGGTCATGATGTTAGGTTATTAGTGCATGAGTTTGAAAAAATTAAGAAAACTATTAGTGAACCAACTATTCTTCATATTAAAACTGAGAAAGGTAAGGGGCTTGAATTTATGGCAGATAATAGTCCGGTAAAAATTCATTGGAATTTTCCTTTTGACCCTAAAACTGGAGAAAATACAGAAAGTCCAAAGGCTGCAAATTATGCGAAGTTTGCAGGTGCTGCTATTGATGAATTATTGTCTGATGAAGAACAAGCGATTTTAATTACTCCTGCGACACTACAAAACTCTGGCATTTATCAAGTCCACCAAAAACACAAATCTAAAAGTTATGATGTTTCTTTGGCTGAGCAGCATGCATTAACATTGGGGGCTGGGTTTGCACTTGAGGGAGTTAAGCCGATTGTTTGTTTTGAAGCGACTTTTTTTCAAAGATCTTTTGACCAAATTTTACATGATGTTTGTGTTAATAATCTTCCTCTATTAGCTATATGTGCTAGGTCTGGTCATACTGGCTTAGACCATTTAACTCACCATGCTTTGAATGATATATCTTATTTAAGATCTGTACCTAATTTGAATATTAAGATGTCAGCTACTAGTGAACACCTGAAAAATCTTATTAAGAACGAGTTTTATAGCCTATCTGCTCCTACTTTGATTTTATATCCATATGCAAACGCTTTGGATGATGTTCTTAATGAGGATATTTTTGATATAAATCTAGACCCTCAAGAAAAAATTGAGGAGGACTTTATACTGATATTAAGTACAGGAGCACAAAATAAAAATGCAGAAGCTCTTAATAATAAGCTTGTAAAAACTTCCAATATTTTAGCTAAGCATGTTGTAATTACCGAGATTGTGCCTTTGAACCCAAGTGTTGTTAACTTAATTCAGAAAGCAAAATATATCATTACTCTTGAAGAAGGTTATTTAGAGGCAGGCTTTGGATCAATGATTTTAGAAAACATTGATAACTTTAATTCAAATGCAAAGCTCCATAGAGTTGGTTTCAAAAAAGAGTTTATTCTTCATGGTACTAGAGACTATATTTATAAGAAATACAATTTAGATTATGAGTTCGTTCATAATGAAATAAAATCTAAGTGGGGAGATATATTCAATAATGCCACTTGCTAATCTTTCTGCACAGATCGTTTCTCCAAGGACATTTGAACTTGTTGAATCTCAAATTAATTCTATTGAAGAAGACGAGGTTCTTATTGAAGTAATCTCTTGTGGTATTTGTTCCTCTGAGATGCCAATTTACACTGGTGACTTGATTGGTACAGCAGGTGTTTCATTTCGTTATAAAGAATACCCCGCAAAACTAGGTCATGAAGTTGTTGGTACTGTCATTGATGTTGGTAAAAAAGTAACTCGCTTCAAAACTTCTGATATAGTTACAGGTCTAACTTATAGTGGAGCAGGATTCGCAAAATATTTTGTTGAAAAGGAATCAATGCTTTGTTCAATCAATGGTTTAAGTGCTCCTGAGTATATTTTAGGTGAACCATTGATGGCTACAATTAATATTCTCAATAATATCAATTTTGAACTTGGTGATACTGTCTCCATTATCGGTGATGGGTTTATGTCTTTGTTGCTTATCTCAGCTCTTAGACACTATCCTTTGGATAAAGTATTTGTATTTGGGCATCACGAATCTAAGCTAGATATAGTTAGAAGTTATGGTTTCAAGCATGTTGTAAACTCTAAGCAAAAAGATCCATGGCAATATGTTATGGACCATACTAAGGGAGCTGGAGTTAATGTGAGTATAGAATATGCTGGTAATTCAGATGCATTAAGGTTAGCAGCCTCTATTACAAAAGCTAAAGTCAGGTCAAAATTAGTGCTGGCTTCAGCGTATGATAATAATATGCCTTTTAGTATTGGTAATTATTTGCAAAATAGAGCTCCTGTGATTATCCCCGCATACCCCAATCAATCTAAAGATAAATTGAAAGACTTAGAGCTTGGTATATGGGCTTATAAAAAAAATATTATTGAAATTAAGTCTTTAATTACTCATGAATTTACTCTGGATGGTTTAAATGACGCTTACAAGTACATCACAGAAAATAGAGATAAATATATTAAAGGTATTGTAAGAATTTAAGGAGGCTCAATATTGCAAGAAAAGAGTATTAATGAAGATATTAATATTGAGCAATTTTTTGGAGAAAACCCTGAAGTCTTTTATAAGTATAAGCAACGGATTGGGGAATTACACAATTTTAATTGTTATGAGTTAGAAGTAATTAAATTTTTAGGATACATTGAAAAGCAAGATCAAAATTCTAATTTAGCCAAAAACTTGAAAGCAGAAACTCATTCACAGCTTCAGTATATTTTAGAGAAGTATAGAGAAGGTTTAAAAAATAAACTTATGTCTTTATTGCGTATTTATGAAATTACCTCTAAAGATTCAGCACTTGCTAAGGTTCAGATGGGTAATGAAATATTTTCTTCATTCAAAAATATTTTTTTATATGGGCAATATGGTCCTACGATTGAAAAGCTTGCTTTTCTATGGAGTGATTTAGATCATTTTCTGAGGATTGACGAATCAATAGAGTATATTCTTCCAGATCTCCATTTTCCTTTATATTTGTATTGGGGCTTGCCTAAGCTATCATCATTACCAAACCAATTGAGTTTTCTCGATTTTGTAAGTTCTAAATCTGATCAGAATTTATGTAAGTTTGTCTTTGTTGAATCTGGACCATTATTTTCTTCTACCCTTGAAGAAAATAGTTCTGGTCTATCATTTGTTCTTGATGATAGGGCACATTATTTTGATGCATCCGAAGCAACAAGGTTGGAAGATATCTTGAATAATGCTGTATATGAAGAATGTGATTTGATCCAATCAAAAAAATTCATTGGAAAAATAATTGAAAACTGTATATCAAAATATAATCACCAAGAGATATCTGATATAAGGATTGGGAGCGAAAATACTAAAAAAGTATTAGTTATAGATCAGACATTTGGAGATCAATCTATAAATAAAGGTTTGGCTAGCAGGAAAACCTTTGAATATATGTTGAAAAGAGCTATTGAAGATAATCCAGGTGCTGAAATAATTATCAAAACACATCCAGATCAACTTGGAGGATACTTTGATGAATATGACTTCCATAATATGAACAATGTTCATGTTGTTGACTATTCACTAAACTCAATTTCTCTTATAAAGTTTGTAGATAAAGTGTATGTTTGCTCCTCACATGTTGGTTTTGAAGCACTTATGTGTAAAAAAGAAACGCATGTCTTTGGTATTCCTTGGTATTCAGGATGGGGGATCACTATAGATTATCAAACTTTGGCAAGAAGAAAACAAAGTAGAACTCTTGAAGAGCTTTTTTATGCTTTTTATTTGCAATATGTCTATTATGTAGACCCAAAAACTAGGAAGAAATCAGATTTAGAATCAACTTTAAACTATATTTTAAAGACGAGAAAACTGGGAGCAGAAAGTTATAGGAATAATGATCCATTAGAAATTTACTTGGATGAATCTAAAAAATCTCTCAAAACTATAATTAAAGACTCAAAAAAAACTCTAAGAATAGCTATATGGGGTGCAAATAAATTTAGTCGAGATATTATAGATTTTCATAAAAAATCAAAGTTTTTTGAAATTACTGCTTGGGTGGATAGCCAATATTATTCTAAAAAAATTGATAAAATTCTTTTATCTTCATTGAATCAAGAAAAAAAAATGAAGGAAATGATTTTAACTTTCAATAATAAATCTAATGATTTTGATACTACTTATAGAAATTTAAATCTAGATCCAGTTGAAAAGCTCTTAGAGATTGATTTTGATTATCTTTTAATAGCTAGTGAGTCATCCAAGCAAGAAATTAAAGATTCGTGTAAAAATATGTTTAAGGAATTAAATAAAAAAATGAATTTTAGTGTATTAATGATGTAACTAGTAATGGGATTGGTTTTGCTGCTTTGATGTTGTGCTTTAAGTCAAATGATTTTACTAAAAGGCCAATTGACTTCATCTATATTTCCTTCAAGACCTTGAGATATATGCATTGGCCAGTAATCGTATAATGTTTCTAAATCACCAATATCCATTCTAAGTTCTGGTAGTTCTAGAAAGCTTTTTTGAACAAAAGCAACTACGTTATAGCCTCTAGTGCAGAAATGACCATTTCTTATATCAAAGCCAGATAGTAATAGATTGTACATTAGTTGTCCTAAATTCCATCCAGTTGATAAGTGTCCTCCCACTACTAACGATTTATATGGAGGTACAATTACAAATAGCCATCCAGAATCTGATAGATGATCTCTTGCTTTCTTTAGAAAGAATCCAGGGTTTTGAGAATGTTCTAATACATGACAAGCCCATATTGAATCAAAATTTTGATTTTCAAAATCGAAGTTTTCAAAAAGTCCTTCTGTAAGATTAATGTTTGTATTTTCTTTGATTTGACTTGGTAATTCATAGGAATCTATATCGAGCCCAATACTTGTAACTTTGCGTCCGTTATTAGCAAATAATAAACTTGCTCCTCCATTACCAATACCAATATCTAAACAAGTTTTGAAATTTAATTCTAAAGCACATTGTGCTAACTCATACGTGTTTTTTACACTGAAATATTTACTGCTGCTTATCCATCGTTACACTTTTTAGAGTAACATGAAATCAGTCTAGAAAAGTGGATCCCAATCGTTTAAATTCTAACTAGTGCTAATATTTTTTAGGGGTTGTTAAATTTTTAATGAAAAAGAAATTAGTTATTATAGGAGCAGGTTATCAGCAAATAGAGGCTTATAAGATTGCAAAATCACTAGGTCATTATGTTATTGGAACTGATATTGACCCAGAAGCCCCCGCTTTTAATTTTGCTGACTTTAAGCTTATTTGCTCAACAAGAAACCCTGACGAGACTCTCAACTCTACAAAGTCTTACGTAGCTAATTATGGTCAGATACACGGTGTAATGACTATGGCTAATGATGTTCCCGTCACGGTATCTAAAGTCGCTGATTTTTTTGATCTCCCATCCACTCCAGTTGCAGTCGCCGTTA
The DNA here is from genome assembly GCA_022447685.1 of Candidatus Caenarcanales bacterium. Taxonomy (GTDB): domain Bacteria; phylum Cyanobacteriota; class Vampirovibrionia; order LMEP-6097; family LMEP-6097; genus DT-14. Next base: position 42,166 of record JAKVAO010000011.1, read on the forward strand.
ATACAAGTTCTAAACTTACAATGAAAGAAAAGTGGGCTGGCACTGAGGTGAAAATTCCAAAATATTCATATGTCAAGGATATCTCTTCTTTTCAAAAAGAAATTGCTAAATTTAATTTTCCCTGTATTGTGAAACCTACTGATGGTAGGGGGTCTAAAGGTGTTTTTTATGTTGAGGAAAACTGTGATTTAGAGTGGATCTTTAGTGAGTCTATAAAGCATTCTGATTCAGGTTCTTTATTAATAGAAGAATATATAGCAGGCCCCCAGCTAAGTGTAGAAAGTATATTTTTTGATGACAAATTTTATCCAATTGCATTTGCTGACAGGAATTATACTAGGTTGCATCAATTTAAGCCATATATTATAGAAGATGGTGGTGTTTTACCATCGGGACTTCACCAAGACTTACTCTCAGAAGTTGGAAAGACAGTTGAAAAAGCATCTCGCTTACTTGGTGTTAGCTGGGGAACTGTTAAAGCAGATATTGTAATCAATGATGGTGTAATTTACATACTCGAATTAGCTTCAAGACTTAGTGGCGGTTTTTTAGCTTCGCACCATATTCCTAGGACTCTTGGTATAAATTTGATCGAGGTTGTTATTAAGTTGGCTTTAGGGGAAAGTATTAAGGTGTCAGATATTACACCAAAACATAAATCATATTTAGGAGTTAGATATTTTTTTACAAAACCTGGAAGATTAACAGAAATAGATCTACCCGAGACTGATGAATTTTTAGAGATTGACCAATATAAATTTGTTGGCGATTATATGCCACCTATTTCAAATTCTGGAGTGAACGTTGGTTATGTTTTAGCAACTGCTAATTCTTATGAAGTTGCAAAGAAACGAGTAGAAGACTATGTGAGTCAAGTTACTGTCAAAACAGAAGAGGTATGATTTGATGAAACTCTATTCAATTTTTCATTTAAATTTGATGTATTCATCTATTGAAAAATCTTCAAGAGCAGAGGTTATAAGAAAATGCTATTGGCCTTTGCTTGAAATGGCTAACGATAAATATAAAATAGGCATGGAAGCACCTGCTCTTAGTCTAGAGTTTATTTATGATATTGATCAAAATTTTATTAAAATTCTGAAACAGAAAATAAAGAGTAAACAAATTGAGTTTCTAGGATCTGGTTATTCACAAATAATAGCTCCCTTAGTACCTGCTAATGTTAACAAATGGAACTTAGAAATAGGTCAGGAGATATATCGGGAGCTTTTAGATTTTTGTCCTGAGATTTGGTTTGTTAATGAACAGGCTTATTCAAGAGGTATATTGGAGCATTATGTTAATATCGGTGCTAAAGCAATTATTCAAGAGTCTAACAACCATTCGAATCATTTTAAAGATATATCGATTTTTCAAAAGCCACAAATTTTGACATCAGATAATTTTGAAATTCCTGTGATTTGGAATGATTCAATTACATTCCAAAAATTTCAAAGATATGCATACGGTGAATTTACAGATGGCGAATTTTTGAATTATTTGAATCATAAAATAAATGATGGTAACTACCATTGTATCTACGGAGGTGACTTAGAGGCTTTTAACTATAGACCAGGAAGATTTCATAATGAGGTTCAAATTAATCAAGATGAATGGAAAAGAATCATAGACTTGTTTACCAGTATTTTAAAAGATTCTAATTTTGAGTTTGTTTTTCCAAGTGAGTCTCTAGAATCTTTAAGCGATGACTCTAAGAAAATACAACTCGAGAGCGCTCAATCAGTGATACCTGTAAAGAAGCAACCGAAATATAATATTACAAGATGGGCTTTAACAGGAAGAAATAGCGTTTATATTAATAGTCTTTGCTACCGTCTTTATAATTATGTTTCAGAACAATATATAAATCCAGATCCAAGTATGCGTAAGAAAATATGTTATTTTTTTTCAAGTGATTTTAGGACACATATTACAAAAACTCGTTGGGAAGAGTATCTAGAAGATTTGGAATCATATTTAAGATATTATGAGATTACTTTAAACCTGAATTTGAAAACTCCAGAGCTTAAAGAAGATATGAGTTCTTTTGATGATATGAGTCTTATTTGTGAAGAAGTGAATCATAGGTTAGTAAAGCTTGGGAATGAAAAATTAAATATAGTCTTTAATAAATATAGGGGAGCTTCTATTGAATCTTTATCTTTTGCTTCAAAAAATTTTTTTGGTACCATTCCTCATGGATATTACGGAGAAATGGCCCTATCTGCAGACTGGTATTCAGGAAATATTGTGTTTAAAGAAGCAGGTAAAGCGCAAGTCACTGATTTAAATTCCTGCACATATTTTCAATCTAGCTATGATAGCCAGTCTGAGTTGATTAAGATTTGTTCTAAAACATTAACAGACTTGGGATATGTAACAAAGTTTTTCACTCTTAACTTAAAGACTAATCAACTATTGATTGATTACTTATTTGATTGGGATCAATTGCCAATAGGATCTTTAAGGGTTTATTTGATGACTTTTTTCCCTGATTCTTTTGATATTTCTAATCTTTTTTTTGCAACTCATAATGGTGGCAATGCTTTAGAAAAATTTCGAGTAGCTAGTAATATTGAGAATTCATTTCCAGCATCACATTTTGTCACAGCCGCTAATACATATGGAATGACTAAGAATGATTTTTATTTTGGTGATAATGCAAATATATTAAAGGTTACTCTGAAAGATTCTGATATCAGAGCCTTACCTATGTTTTTGCATCAAAAAACTAAATGTGGAAAATATTTTACACAGTTAATTTTCTCACTTGCTGAAGTTGATGAAAGTGTAAAAGAATCTAAGTCGTTTAAGAATATTCGATTAAGCTTTGAAATCAGTTTTCAAAAAACTCTTTAATAGAGTTGATTATAAATGTTAAATCTTTTTCCGTTAGACTTGGGAAAATTGGTAGGCTTAGACATTCTTCATAGTATTTCTCAACTTTTGGTAAAGAGATTTTACTTTTTAGGACTTTTTCAATATAGTAATTAGTTGTGTGGATTGGCTTGTAATGAACTTGAGTAAGAATTTCTCGTTCTCTTAAAAAATCATAGAGTTCTTTACGCTTTGGGGTTTGGATAACGTAAAGATGAAATGCATGAATACCATTGCCCCGAGGAGCTAATTTTAATGGAAGCCTTTGCAATTCTAAATCATATTTTTTCGCAATTTCATTTCTTCGACTAATTGAATATTGAATTCTTTCTAATTGGCTGATACCAAGTGCTGCATTGATATCTGACATTCTATAATTGAATCCTAATTCATAAAGTTCTTGAAGCCATAGCCCAGTTTCGGGTGTACCAATTTTCGATAGACCGTGTGATCTCAAACTTTTCAACTTATCATAAGTCGCTTTATTATTGGTAGTTATCATGCCACCTTCACCGCAGGCAATATGTTTCACTGGGTGAAAAGAAAATGTAGAACAAGAAGAAAAATTACAACTACCAGATTGGGATACTGTATCTGAGGATGTTAGGAAATTGGCTCCTGGCGCATGACAACAATCTTCTATTATCCATAATTCATACTCTGTTGCTAGTTTATATAGAGCCTCCATATTTGCATATAGACCAGCAAAATGTACTATACTAATTCCTACGTATTCTTCTGGACTATTAGAGAGCTTTACCTCTAATTCATTAAAGTCAATTATTAAAGTATTGGGGTCAATATCTACAAATTCAGGAACTAATCCACAGTAAAGCATAGCATTTGAAGTCGCGGAAAATGAAAGAGGAGTCGTGAGTACTTTATTGCCATTTTTCCTTGATGATTTTTGAGTCAAATAAGATAGATGAAGTGCAGCTGTTCCGCTAGAACATGCAACGGCATATTTTGATTTGCAAAAGTCAGCGAATTTATTCTCGAATTCTTCAATTTTAGGACCTTGTGTCCAATAATCTGATTTTAGAACTGAATTTACAGCGTCAAGATCTTTTTCACTTAATTCTTGCTTGCCATAAGGAATCATAGATTTATTATATATTTTACATTATTGTCATGTGAATGGGGTTAATAAAAAGTGTTGCAAATACTAATGAAGATAGAATAATATAAAACTATTGATATGAAATGTTACATTCATGCTGGTATACCAAAAACTGGTACTTCTACCATAAAAAACTTCCTAACTCTAAATAAGAATAATCTTTTCAAATCTGGTTACACTGTATTGGTCTCTAATCTTGATTCTGCTTCTTATGGTTTTGAACATTTAAGTAATTATGCTCATATTGGTATTGGGGTTTGTGATAGTGATGTATTTAATACTAGAATTCAACCTGCCTATGGGTGGAAAATTATAGATAGTGAAAAGAGATTCAACAACTTTCAGCAAGATTTATACGCAGATATATCTAAGCAAATTAAGGACTCTCGGTCAGAAAATTTTATTATCTCGTCAGACTTTCATTGGTTGAAGACAGATGCTGATGTAGATAGATTGAAGTCTTATCTGTTAAGTTTGGGTTTCGATGATTTTAAAGTATTTATTTACTTAAGGAATTATGATGAATATATGAATTCATATATTCAAGAGACTCTAAAAATAGGAGTTTTGGAGGAAGTGTTTGGTGGTGATTTTCATATAAATAGTTTTAAAGTAAGGGATAATCGTTCACAAATATTTGATATATTAAAAGACTATAAACTAAAGCTAGAGCCTTGGATACATAGCTTTGGAATAAATAGTATAAAACCAAGAATTTTCAAAGATAATTTTTTCTTTGGTAATAGTCTAATTAAAGATCTAAAATATGTATTAGATATTAGTTCTGAAGACTGTATTGAACCAACATCTAAAAATCAATCAATTAGTTTTAAGGCTGCTAAATTTCTTGAAGGATTTCAAGATAAACTTAAGGAATTTCGTCAACAAGGTTTTAATATAAATTTTATTTCACTAATTATTTCAAGTTTAAATATAATGTCTGGAGATAAATTCAATACCAATATTATTTATGATGATTTACTTTATCAAAAATTAGTAGATTCGGATAAATGGTTTAAAGATAATTTTCCTGATTACCAAAATAAAGATTGTTTCTTTGATCAAGTTGATTCTAAGAATAGTGTGATTGATTCACCAGATAATAATCTTAAAGAAGAGCAGACTGAATTATTAGTTGAAGTATTTTCTGAAATATTTAATGATAAACAATATTATTGCCATGAAGCATTTTATGGCAAACTATTTTTTGGCTTGCAGAAGTATAAATCAACTAAGCGATATATTGTTTTGTACGGCTATGGTAGTGTAGGTAAATTGATTTTCCCTCATTTGCAACAATCTTTACTAGGAGTTGTTGATTTGGATTTAACTTTAGATGAAATAGAAGGGATTCCAGTCTTAACTGTTGATGATGTAAAGAATATGTACTTTCAATATACCGATTTGATAGTATTAGTTAGCAGGTTATTGCATATTGAGGAAATTAAAAGTTTATTTAAAGACTCTGACATTAAAGTTATCCCACTGGTTTAGATTGTGAGTTTAGCTCATTGTTAATTAATTCCTTTATAGCATTAATAGATAACCATTGATCATTTTTACCAGAATTGTAAGAGAAGAAATCCTCTACTCTTTTTGCACCAAATTCCCTCAGCATTACGGCTTGAGATTTACTGAGATTATAAGGCAAGATTCTGTAGTGTGAGCCAAAATCATAAGTTTGATGAAAGTCTGAAGAGGTAATCATTTCTTCATGTATTTTCTCCCCAGCTCTAATTCCTACAATTCGATGAGTGCATTCAGGTGCAATTGCTTCCGCTAGATCTAGAATTTTGTATGAAGGTAATTTGGGTACATATATTTCTCCCCCAATTGAATTAGAAATTGAAAATAAGACTAAGTCAACAGCTTGTTCTAAAGTAATATTGAAGCGGGTCATATCTGGATGAGTAATAGGTAAGATACCATTTCCTTTCTCGGAAAGAAAAAATGGAATTACAGAACCTCTGGACATCATGACGTTGCCATATCTAACTACAGAGAAACTCAAGTCTTTATTGCCAGTGAGGCTGTTTGCTGCTACAAATAATTTATCAGAACATAATTTACTAGCGCCATATAAATTTATAGGGGCAGCAGCTTTATCAGTAGAGAGTGCAATGACCTGCTTGACTTCATTATTGAGACATGCGTTTATAAGGTTTTGAGCGCCAAGTACATTAGTTTTGATACATTCAAAAGGATTATATTCAGTTGCAGGCACTTGTTTCAAAGCCGCGGCATGTACCACTAGTTCAATTTCATTTAGCGCTTGCTGAAGTCTTGACTCATCCCTTATATCTCCAATAAAGTATCTAATTTGAGGGTATTTACTAACTGGTATAAGTTGAGACATTTCATATTGTTTATATTCATCGCGTGAGTATACAACTAATCTTTCAACTTGATCGTAAAAGTTATCCAGAATATACTTAATAAAAGCTTGACCAAATGATCCAGTTGCTCCTGTAACTAATATTCTTTTAAATTTTAGCTTTTTAATTTTGAATAAATTATTCATATAATTTAATTTCTACTATATCTTATTTAACCATAATTATATATAGGTTAAACTAGTGAATAAATATGATCAGCTTAATCTTCATACGGAATATTGGTATATAAAGTATATGCTAAGTTTGGATAGTAAAAAAATTTTCTTGCTGGATAATTTAATAAGAAGAGAGTTTTTGAAGGACTCTATATATTCATTGGATATTGAGTCTTTAGAGGATTTTTATTATCAAAGCTGTAATTCAAATAAAGACTTTTATGATTTATATTCTAAAGTCTATGATCAAATTTTAAATTATTTGCAAAAAAACTCTTATCTAAAGTGTTCTAGCAAATTTAATTTGGCTTCAAGTGTTTCGTATCATCTAAAATTTGGTTGGGTTTTGTCGCATGGAAATTCAAAGGCTTTCCTGGGGAAATTTAATGTACCCAGTTGTGACTCTATAAAGATAGGAAGATATAGCTACTTGAGTAGCCAAGTGGTTTTCAGTGGGCGAGGTGAAGTGGAAATAGGACAATTTTCATCTATTGGTGATAATATTCATTTCGTTAGTTCAAATATAAATCATGCTTCAGATTTATGCTCTACATATGAATTAGGTCCTTCACCTAGAGTTGCATACACTGAAATGATTTTTGAAGATTTTCTGTCAAAAAGTAGTGTGGATTCTTCTTTATTAGTTGCTAATTGCAAGGTCGGTAATGATGTTTGGATTGGTAAAAATGTAACAGTCATGAATGGAGTTGAAATTGGTAATGGGTGTATAATTGGAATGAATTCTGTTGTGACAAAAAAATGTGAGCCTTACGGTTTGTATGCTGGTACTCCTGCTAAATTAATAAGATTTCGTTTTAATGAAAAGACTATCAATCAACTCCTAGAGATAAAATGGTGGGATTGGGATATTAGAAAAATTAAGAAAGAAAATAAAATGTTTTCAACAAGTCTAAGTTCTGATCTTGACCTCGGGGAGCTTATAAGCTAGCTTAAATATCATAAAGGACTAATCTTAGTATTCAAGCCAGTTATGCAGTTATAACATAAGGTTCCTTCAAGTTTATTTTCAATGTGCTTCCTTCTTAAGTCTTGAGCTTTTTCAGAATGCCAAGCTTCAGTTAATGTTACTTCTTTGAGATCAGCTACAACTAAATAATTTTCAAAATCAGCACAGCACATTGTTAAATAGCCTTCACATGAAATATGTAATCTGTTAAATGGGATATGACAAGGGGCAGATATAGTGTTGAACGATGTATATTCAGTCATATTTCCACCTTGATTATGTGCTTTAACAGTTACATAAGAGTCAACTAAGTCTTTGAAAATGGATTCATAGATTGAAACCTCATGCTCTGTTTCAGAAGTTGTAACAAAGCTAGAGCCAATCTTCAGATTTAAATTGTTGGAGTCTCTATATTCCTTTAAAAACTTTATATTAGACATTACTTGTTCGAAGTCATCTGAGCCGTGTATCATCTTATAAGTTTCTCTAGTAGCTGCATTTACAGAAAATTTAATTGAATTTAAGCCTGATTCTATTGCTTGAATGAGTTTTTCTGGGGTCGCAAGAGATCCATTGGTCGTAATATAAATGTATTCAAATCCAATATCTCTTGCCATTGAAATAACTTCATTCAATTGACCAAAAGCAAATGGTTCACCTGTTCTGTACAAACCTATTTCTCTTGTTCCATTCGTATAGGCTTCAATGAGTATATTCTTGAGAAGCTGAAAATCCAGAAAACCTATCTTTCTTTGCATCTGTGGATTTGTGCAGAATACGCAAGAATGATTGCAGTAATTGGATAATTCAACAAGCATATTATATGGAAATGGAGGTTTTAATATTAGAGACTCAGCAGAAACTACAGATGAGTCTTTCATTCTCTCCTTTAAAAAATTTTCACTCATAGAATTATTATACACAGACTAGCTTTTGTGACTTCACCTACTCTGTCCTTTATTGAAGTATTATTTAGGTTCAATAATCTATTTTTTAGATTCTTTGATAGCTACAACCTGAGCTGATAATTTTTTCAATCATTTTTGCATATGAAAACTGATAGTAGTGGTTGAAGCTATTACTATCAATTTTCTTTTTAGCGTATTTATAAAAATCACTATAAACTTCACCTTCAGGTTCTGGATCAAAGCCAGAAAGGATAAAATGCTTGAACCCTCTTGAAAGCCCAAACGATACAGCAATATTTCCAATAGAAACAGAATTCGATATTTCAGGGTATGTTTCTACACCATAATTTATGAATGGGGAGTTTTCAACTTGAATTAAATAGTAGGGTATTTCATCAATAATCGAGCTCATTTGCTCATCTTTATAGTGATAGTCAATGTGGGCAGGTAAGCATCCGGAGCCGTTGTTTACTTGCTGTTGATGAGGATAGACTAATGGAAATGTAGGTATCACTAACCTTTTTATACTATTTTTTACAATCTTAATATCGTGTTGCTTCAATTCTTCAAAATTTATGTAATCACCCATAAATCCATAATCAACAGGTGATTCAAAAAGTTGCCAAGCGTGGTTGAGTGAAGCTGTTTCTAGTTTTGGAGGAGTTTGATAATTCTTATCACCAATTTGAATAATCTCCTTGTTAAATTTTATTTTTTTTGCAGAGGGACCTTTACCTACTATCAGTAAGCTCATTGTATTGATGTCAATTGAAGGAGAAAGTAACTGAGGAGCAAGAGTAGTCATCTAGATATACTCCTTTGGAAATTCTTTTTGTCAAAAAATAATTCATGAAACGTAAATACACATCCAGCAAACTTATTTCTTTTTTGCCATTCCTGGTTTAGATTTTCTACTTCTTGGTAACTTGCATTTCTATCTAAAAGTTCACATATTTCCAAGTCAAGTTTAATAAGATCATAGTCTAATATACGGGCTCCTTTCTCTTTTAATTCTTCAAAGAACTTTATTTGATGTAATTTATGTCCTGATTTTCTAAATGTTTTATAAGCTGCAAGTAAGAACCATGGATCACTACTGTGTTGTTTGTAGGATTCAAAGATCTGTAATAAAGGTTTTAGCTCACTTACAATATAAAATAAATCTTTGTAAGTATGATCAATACGCTGTGCAAGGCTTAAGTAATAATCTGCTTGATGAAAATATTCTAGTTTATATCTACTTACACCACAGTAGTATAGTAATTCAAGCATTTCTTCTTTAATCTGTGGATTTTGTTTATTAGCTGCCTGTAAAGCTTTCTCTAGAAAATAGATTGCAGTATCATAAGCACTTTCCTCAAATAAAATTTTTCCATATAGTTTATTTCCAAATAAATAATCAGGATAATTTTTTGTAAGTAATTCCAATATTTCTTTTGATTTTTTTAAGTTAGCTTTATTAAAACTATACTCTGCGTAGATAGTAGATAGAACAATATCATTAGGGAATTTAGAATATAGATTTTCTAGTTTTTGTTCTACTTCTTCATTTTGATTATTCTTAATAAGGTTTTGAATTTCTAATAACTCTCTATCAATATTCTCAGTATTAATAGTTTGGTTCATAGCTTCTCCTTAAGCGTTTTGTTCCCTTTTCTGAATCAAGTGAAATCATTAGATTGCTTTATTTTTTCAAGAATATTGGCTCCCCCTCGATAAAATATACCAATAAGTGAAAAGAAATTGAGGTAATTAATGTCCAATAAGAAATTAAGTAAA
>JAKVAO010000110.1 GCA_022447685.1 Candidatus Caenarcanales bacterium
TAAAATCGACTCAGATCTGAACCCATACATTCATATTACAGTATTTACCTTATCCACTCAAATTGGAGAAGACCCTAAGAATTTTTATGTAGACTTAGAAAAAATTTTTCCAATTGTCACCAAGGCATCAGATCTATTTTAAGGCTTCTTCAAGAACATAACCCAAACTGTATTAAAGATAAAAACTAATACAATCTAATTAATTTATCAAGTTCTGATATTCTCATAAAGCTTTGGGGTATAGCTGAAATTATGGCTGATAAAGTAATTATTAAAGATGCAAAAGCTCAAGTTAGCGACAATCCAATAGTTTTATTCATAGAAGGTGATGGTATCGGACCTGATATCTGGAAAGCATCTCAGCATGTATTAGATTCTGCTGTCGAAGTAGCTTACAAAGGCAAAAGAAAAATAGAGTGGAAAGAAATTTTAGCTGGCGAAAAAGCCTTTGACCAAACAGGCGAGTGGCTTCCACAAGAAACTATAGATACTATCAAAGAATATTCACTAGCGATCAAAGGACCGCTTACAACTCCTGTAGGTGGAGGCATTAGAAGCTTAAATGTAGCTCTTAGACAGATTTTTGACCTCTACGCTTGTATAAGACCAGTAAAATGGTACCAAGGTGTTCCTTCACCAATGAAGCGTCCAGATAAGTTTGATATCACACTATTTAGAGAGAATACTGAAGATGTTTATGCAGGCTTTGATTTTGAAGCTGGCTCAGAAGAGGCCAACAAAGTCATAGAACTAATAAATTCTTTCAATCCAGAAAAACAAATTAAAGAACTCTCTGGAATTGGAATTAAACCTATCTCCAAAATTGGTTCACAACGATTAATTAGATCAGCTATAGATTATGCAATCCAAAAAGGGCTAAAAAAAGTTCACCTGATTCACAAAGGTAATATTATGAAATATACCGAAGGTGCTTTCAGAGATTGGGGTTATGAACTTGCCAAAGAAGAATATGCAGATAAAGTAATCACTGAAGAAGAAATTTGGGACGGTGCCGATGCTGGTGACAAAATAGTTCTAGGTAATAGAATTGCTGATAGTACTTTCCAACAATTATTACTCAGACCTGATGAATATCAAGTTTTAGCGACAATGAATTTAAATGGTGATTTTCTATCTGACGCAGCAGCAGCTGAAGTTGGCGGTTTGGGAATTGCCCCTGGAGCTAATATTGGTTCTGAACAAGCAATCTTTGAGGCAACTCATGGTACTGCTCCTAAATATGCAGGACTTGATAAAGTTAACCCTGGTTCAGTCATTCTTTCCGGTGTGATGATGCTTGAATTTATAGGCTGGAATGAAGCTGCGAGGTTAATCGAAAAAGCTCTAGAAAAAGCTATTGAGAATAAAACTGTTACTTATGACTTTGAAAGACAAATGGAAGGAGCTACACTTCTTAAGTGTTCAGAGTTTGGTCAGGCAATTGTTGATAATATGTCCCAAGTTGCGGCTGTTTAAGTAAGCATCAATATATTAATACAAATAATCGCAAAATCAAGAAGACCATGTTAAGATAACACTCATGGTTTCATTGATTCCAAATTTTTCAAAAAGCTAATCCATTTCTTAAAGGATTAGTTAATCTTTCTGCACCAGCAATTTTGTTAATACAAGGTTGTCAAAAATTAGCTGAAGTACCATCTAATAAGCCTTCAAGCAATAGAACAATCCAAGAAGAAATGTGCTTAAGCTCAGATAAAGTAATGAGCACGAAAGCAATTGAAGATAAAGCTTACAATCTTCTAGACCCATTTGATAAACTGAATCAAACCAATTTTAGTAGTCTTTCAATTGCAAAGAAGCAGGAAATATTAGATAAAACAGTATGTGAGGTTGAGAAAAGTTTTAACCATATAACAAAAAGCATAAGAGCAGATAAAAGCTATGACCGAGAATCACAAAATTTAGTGATTAACACATATCGTGAACAAGCAGCTCCGTTCATACAACTTTATTATCTCAGAGGCTTAAACCGTGATCCTCAAAAAAGCTTTGGAATTGACAATGAATTTGAAAAAGCAGAGTTAAATGACTTTTTGCAAATGAAACAGGTAAAGCTCACATACCAAGAATGACTTCTTCTGATTCAGATAAGCTATTTGTTAATCTAAAAAAGTTTGACGAAGAACAGATGAACAAAATTATCAATAATGAAGCAATGATGCAGGACTTACTAAATATCTTTCAATCTTTTGACAAGGAACTAAGTCTAGATGACATCAAAGAAGCTATTCAATATACAAATATATACTCATCTGATGAATTTAAGATGAACTTCGCTGGAACAGCCTCAAATTTCCAAAACAATATATATCTAAACTCAAAAATGTTTCAAACTGATGCAGGAGAGCATTTAGAAGAAATCCTCAGGAATGAACTACCGCACATTATATTCAAATCAACAGTTCTAACAAAAACTATTAACCTTGCAAATTTAATAGAAGAAAATAATAAGAATGAAGAATATAAACTTAAAGCTACTGGACCATTAAATGAATTCATCTCTTTTAGCTCATCATTATTCAGTAAAAATGGGAATTCTCTATTACATAAAACACTACTCCTCAATACTGCTAAATTAATGAAATCTGGCAAGACCAATGCTCCTGAATACGAAAAAAGCTTAAGATTTTACGATCAATCACTCAGGAAATATCTTGGTAATGAAGCTACTGATAATTTATATAATGATATTCTTAACAGTGATATAAAAACCTTTAAAGATTTTATAGAAAAAATTGATTTGAATAGATTTGATCAAGAAATTTGGACAACTAAAATACCAGGAGATTTCCTTAACCAAGCAAAATTGGATTTAGAGAGTCTTAGCAAACAGTATGCAGATATCGAAAAAGAACTAGCAGGAAAATAATCTAAAACTACCAACCATACTGATTATAAATACTCAGAGTATCATTAGGCTGAATCTTCAAATCAAAACTCTCTTGAGAATTCAAATTTGAAATAATACTTATATCTCCACTTGCTTGAATATAGCTAGAGTAACCAGAATTTGAAACCAAAACTAAATCCTTACGATTCTCAAGTGCTCTCACCTTAGCTACAGCTAAAAATAAATCATTAATCATAGAATTACTGAACCATGATAAGTCATTGACATTTACTATAAATTCAGCACCTTTGGCAACTTGCTCTCTTACTAGACTTGGAAACAAAAGCTCAAAACAAACATTACTGGCAAATTTACGTGAATTAACACTAAGAAGCTCCTGCTCATTATCACCTCTATCAAAGCCTGTTCCTATAGTATTGTGAGCTAATTTTTTGACACTCTCTGGAAATATTTTTATAAAAGGTGTGTATTCCCCAAATGGAACTAAGTTTACTTTGTTATAGAACCTGGCTTCAGAGCTTTGCATATCTATAAGTTCAAGGCTATTGAAGCTAGAATCAGAAGACTGACTATAAGTACCAAAGAGGAAACTACTATAATAAGGAGCCAAATTTGCTAATAAATTTTGAAAATCTTCATCACGAGTAGAGCTTGGGATAGCAGCTTCCGACCATATAAGTAAATCCTTCTGTGAAATTTCAGACCCTGAATCCAAACTCAGTTCTTTTTGAAGATTTATTATCGAATCTAGATTTTCATTTGAGCTACGAGTATCTTTTCTATCCAAATTAGCTTGAACCAATCTCAATGCAAGAGCAGTATCCATATCTTTTCTTTTCTCATCAAAATTAAGCCAAGAACTAGACTGTATAACAACAAATATCAAGACAATGAAAAAGATATTCGCAATAGACTTTGCCATAGAGTTACTCTCAAACAAACCTCTAGAAGCTTGACTTTGATGAAAAACCCTATAAATAGAATTGTTGAAATCATGAAGATGCACTAAATTTGCTAATAATAAATTAAAAGCTACTATTAAAATCTCGATTCCCGTAGCGCCAAATATTGAAAACAAATTAAACAAACTTGAATTCATTGCCTGACTGTAGGCTAACTGATTCACAGGAATACTAAAAATCGACCAAGGACTATTAGGGCTGGCAAAGACTTTGTACTGGATCAAAGCCCAAATAAAGGAAAGTATTAAAACTTCCACCAAACTTAATTCTTCATGCTTTTTAGAATCTTTGAACTGGTATATTAAAAAAACAGCAATCGAGAAAATTGAAAGCAAGAGGCTTTGATAAAGACTAGGTAAAATCCAAGCAAGGCTTGCAATACTTATACTCTCTAGATTTGAAAGCCCCAGCCAAGATAGTGGATGAATACTAAATATCCAAATAAATGAAACTAGATTATATATAGTTAGAAAAATAAAAGTCTCAAGGAAACAAGAAAGCAAACTTTTTGCACTTTTATTAAGCAAGATAAGTGGAACCAAGGCAAACCAAGCGAGACCATAATACCCGACAGAAGCCAGGCTGGCACTGAGTATCAGAGGACAGATTAAACTTACAAGAACTCTGTTAACTTGTGAACTTAAAAATTTAGAGCAAAATATATTAAATGGTCTAATCATTGAAGGAAAGAACTTTCACTATAATTATATTATGAAAATTCTTGGAATAGATCCTGGAACAGCAAGACTTGGTTACTCTATTATCGAAGCTTACCCTGGCTATTCTTTGTATGAATTATTACAATGCGGAATCATAGAAACTTCAAAATATCAATCAGAGGCATCTAAACTGAATGAAATTAGAAAAGATCTACTCACACTAGTGAATCATTTTGAGCCAGATATTCTTTCTATAGAAGAGTTATTTTTCTTCAAAAACCAAAAAACTGTTATCCCTGTAGCTCAAGCAAGAGGAGTAGTTATGCAACTAGCTGAAGAGTATTCTATGAAAATATATGAGTACACGCCATTGCAGATCAAACAGGTTATAACAGGCAATGGAAATGCTTCTAAAGCTGAAGTTGAGCATTTCGTTATGGCAGATCTAAAGTTGGAGCAAAAAATCCAACCAGACGATGCCGTTGATGCTGTTGCAACAGCTTTATGTTTTTTGAGAAGTGATTATCAAAAGTTTGTTAAAATTCCTAATTAATGGAATCACATTCACTCTGGTATATTTTTACCGGTTTACTTTTATTAGTAGAAGCTTTTACACCAAATTTATTTATAGCAATTTGCTTTGCATTCTCTGCCTTCGTAGTAGCAGTAATTGATCAGGTTTCAGATATAAATCTTAGTTTATTGATTATCATCTTTGTTGCAGTAGCTGTATTAAATTTATTTACTCTAAGAAAGTTCCTTAAAGCAACGGTTAAGGTACCAAACGAGGCTAAAGCTGAAGAGAATAATATAGAAGGAGCTGAAGCAATGGTTTTTAAAGCGATATCAGAGTCAGAGCCAGGAACCATCAAATTGTATGATTCTGATCAAGTTTTGTTAGCGAAGAGTGTAAACGGGGAATTTATAGGACAAGGAACTACAGTAAAAGTTGTTAATTATGAAAACAACCTAGCTTTAGTTGAAACTTTCTAATGGAAAGCGGTGTGGGAAATTTAATAGTGTTTACTGGCCCTTCTGGGGTTGGTAAAGGAACTATTGTCCGTGAACTTTTCAAAGAAGTTGATAAATTAGGATTTTCGGTATCAGTAACAACTAGAGAGCAGCGCCCAGGTGAAGAAGAAGGCAAGAACTATTTCTTCAGAACTCATGAAGAGTTTGACGAATTAATAGAAAAAGATAGACTACTAGAATGGGCTGAATTTGTTGGAAACAAATATGGAACCCCTAAGGATTTTGTTTTTCAAAAATTAAAATCTGGAGTGGATGTACTACTAGAGATAGAAGTTCAAGGCGCTATTCAAGTAAAAGAAAAATTCCCTGAAGCCGTGATGATATTTTTGGTGCCACCTAACCTAAATGAATTAGAAACTAGGCTTAGAAAAAGAAATACCGAAAGCAACGAGAAAATTAAACTCCGCTTAGCTAAAGCAAAAGAAGAAATGCAGCATACAGAGTTTTTCGAATATATAGTCATCAATGATGATGCAATGAGAGCAGCTAAGGAAGTAAAGAATGTAATTCTGAGCCTTAGAGGTAAAAAAAAAATCCCAGTAGACCTACTCAGTGAAATATTAACTGAATCTGAAGTTTAAGTTTCCAGATATCGAAAACCCTAAATTAAAGCCTTTTCATTTGTAACTACTCAGGTAAATTGAAAATTAGCAGCAAATATGTTTTGGCAAGCTAGAATAGCAGATTGTCCTAATCTTTT
>JAKVAO010000111.1 GCA_022447685.1 Candidatus Caenarcanales bacterium
ACAAAGGTAAGATAATAAGATTTTCAACACACCTTTCAATTCAATAATTTTGGTTTAAATTTTCAGTCCACTATATAATATTATCGCCAGCTTTAACATAGACACCAGTAGTAAAGAAAACTTTACTATGAGTATAACTACCAGCTTCATCTGTTCCAGCTACATTTTCAGTGTTTAAAAATATTTCAGTTCCGTCTTCAAACATGAAAGAAGAATTATCACCAAAATGGAAATCATCAACACCGTAATAATTAAGGTCTACATGTGGATCTCCACATATGTGAGCCATAGTTTCGCATTCAGCGTTTCTAATCCAAGTTTGATTACCACCTTGATTGACATCCGTCTCAATCTCAAAACCACAACTAGTAGTAAATACAGCGTTACCCGCATCATTAATCTCTGTTTTAATTTCAGTCTTAACAGTTTCACTAGTTAATTGTCCCTCTAATGTTTGCAGAGCGGCACGCTTGTTATTTAACTGGGATCTTACTCCAAATAATTCTGTTTGAGAAAAAGAATACTCACCATCATAAACTACAAGTTCAGCACTGGATAAATCAATATCAGTCTGAGCTAGAGACATAAATGTCTCTTTAATAGTATTGTCACCATCTAAAGCAGGATCTACAATAAGTACATCACTTAATGAACTTATATTCGTTAAACTATTATTTACATAAGTTTCTGTTGCCTGTGAACCGGTTTGAGTTCCTGTAACACTTCCTGGGGTAGATACTATCTACACAGCATCGCTGATAGAAGGGGTTATAGCCATGAATCCCTACCTCAGGCATATACTTGACAGGTATTGTTTAAAATTAAGTTAACGAGATATAATTAATACATAATTATAATTTCAGGAAGAGAAGAGTCTAAATGTTTAATTTGTTGGAGAAAAATAGTACTGTAAGTGAAATACAAACAGGCAATAATCAAACAAACCAAATACCACAGGTTCCTCAGTCGAATCTAATTGATCAACAGAAATTACAGAGCAATCAAATTGTAAAATTCCCTTTAAGATCTAATAACAATAATCCGGCAAATAATCCTGCTTTACATGCGAATCCATTTGTTATAGCTAAGCACAATGAATACTCACATTATAGTAATATAGATAGCGTTGAAACTGTTAAAGATCTCAAAGAAAAAGGTTTTAAAGATCCAAATGGTCTAAAAAAAATACTTGAATATACTGGAGTCGGTAAAGATAGTTATGCAACAGTATCTAAACCTGCAAAAAGAGTCCATATCGTAATGTCAGGTCCAGAAGTATTAGAGAAATTCTTTGCTGGTGGAATGAGTAAATTCAATCCCATAAACCTTTTTAATCCTCACAACAAAAACTTAGGTGCTGAGCTTTATGAAAAAGGAGATAAATTAAATCTTGAAAATCCTCAAAATACTAAACCTCACCAATCTTTAGAAGAGATCAAAGCTGGTTTAAAATCAGGAAGAATCAAAGCTGTAATTAATTATGAAATAGATGAAAAAACTGGTAAATGGAACATGAATGAACCGTTTGCAATTGATTTATTAAATAATATTGGAAATGCAGCTAATGACATTAAGAAAAGCAAGTTTTACAATTCCTTATCGTCGAAAGAAAAGTCACACTTTGAGCCAATTATTGATCAAGCTGCAAATGATCAAAATCTAAACAAGGTCTACAGCCTCAATCTTTCTCTAGTTAATACTGGTTCAAGCACTAAAAGGTACAATCAAACTCAAGATGAAGTGATGAATGCAGCAAGAGCATTAAGCGAAGCTATGCCACATGATCACACATTAATTATCCCTAGCTATATTAATACTGATCCTAATGGGAATATACAATATTTTACAAGTAGCTTGAATAGAGACATGATCACACTTCCGAATTGGCAGCATCTAGAAACTGATGATAAAGGTCATATTGCAATAAACGAACACCCAATCACTATATCTACAGGCAAAGGGCAGCCACCAGTCTTCAATGAAAATTTCACAATGTTCTATAACTTACAGAGACTAGAGCAACTTGAACCTAAAGGACTCAAAGATAAGAAAAGCATCGAAATGGTTATGAACTCAGCAGAGCATAATAAACAAATTTCAATGGCACAGTAAAAAATGTTGCTTGAAAAAGGATTCAAATTCTAGGCTATACCGCCCGTGACCGCAAGGTCACATGAAAAAGGATCAAAGTCTTGACTTGTAATCACTTGATTTTCAGCAATGAAAATCAAAACACAAAAATGATCTGGTTCGAAAGTTATTATATTTAAGAAAAAGTGGTGCTTGGGAAAGGATTCGAACCCTCGACCGCCTGATTACAAGTCAGATGCTCTACCAACTGAGCTACCCAAGCAATTTCTTATAGAATTATAACAAGATATTTCTTGCGGCTCGAGTAAAAAACAAATTTTATTATTTTTTTTTAAGAACTTATTCTTTCTCGTCTAATTCTGTCAAATATCTCAAACCTGCGTGCATTGACTTCGAAAGTAAAATCCTTCTGCCATCTACACCAATTATAAGTAACTCTGATCCATCAGCTAAAATCTCTCTCTGAATAAGATTCACATCATACTCCTTATCGGCGAAGTTCTTATTATGGATTGAGAGATAATTTTTCAGAAATTTAGGGATTTTCCATTCACCAGATTTAAACTTATTAATAAGAAAATTACTAAGAGCCCAGAATATAAAAAGGAAACTAAGTATTGTGATTAATTTACTACCAAAGTCAATTTGAGTCATTATTTGCTAGGTTATGGTTAAATTTAAAGCTAAAGTAAGCTTGTCTAAATACCATCTTAGCAGGAACCTTAACTGTTTCAAAGAATTCCTTACGTTTAAGATCATTTTCAATTAAACAGACTGCAACCAAATCCCAGATGACTTTCTGTCCATCAGCGTTACTGACTATGTAGTACTCTTTATAATCATCGAAAAGAATACCCACAGAGAATAAAATATCAATGAGTTTTTTCTTATCAAAAATCTTTTCAGTATCTCCAGCAAGTATCTTATTGAAAAGATCAACAGTGTTTTTAACCAGTGGGTTGTCGCCTGTGAACTCAGATAAGGATTTATAAAATTCAAGATTTGCCTTCAAAGAAATAAACTCTTCCGTATTCAAGTCAGGGAAATAAAAAGACGGCATGGAAACATTGAATATAAATCTACCCATAGTCTTAAGAGATTTACTAAGTTGGTTTACAATAGCTTCTAAATTATGAAACAAATGGAAACAGTTTAAAGCATAGACTACGTCAACATTGTGATCAAAATGATCACCAAAATTTTCTGCTGAAGATTGAATATATTTAGCATTTTCACCTAATCTAGCTTTAGCTTTATCTAACATGGAAGCGGATGGATCAATCAATGTTAAATCTTGTAGTCCAGTTGCTAAAAGTGCTTCGGAAGAAACACCTGTACCAGCACCCAGGTCTAGAACTTTATTACAGCCTTGCTCAAAAGGATTAAAGAAATTCACAGCATGATCAGCACTCTGTTTGTATAGAAAATCTGCGTTCGCATAATTCTTTGAAGCCTCTTCTGACTCAAAAGGATTGTATTGATTTTTATCTACTTCTTTTTCTGTATTAGACACTTATGCTTAACCCAAGATCCGCTGCTAAGTCCATATTACCTGCTAATTGAGTTATACGCAAACCAAAACTATCATCGATTACTACAACCTCACCCCTAGCAATAATTTTATTGTTCACAAAAAGATCAACTGGTTCACCAGAGAGCCTATCTAGTTCGATTACAGAACCTTTGGTTAACTTCAAAATATCTCTTAACTGCATCTCAGCTCTACCAAGTTCAACGATCAAACCTAGCTTGATATCCATAAGAAGATTTAAATTCTTCTTCTCATAAATCTCATCACTGTTTACAGTATGACTCATCTGCGCAAAGTCAACTTCAGAGACGCTTGCATTAGCGGTCTTCGGATCTAATAAAATCTTAGCTATAGAATCAACAAAAATCTCAGAAAGGCTTAGAAAAACGTTAGAGTTAACGATATCACCAACTTTGAGAGCAAAACCTAAACTTATATAATCAGTCTGAACCAAATCATGCTTAAGAGTATCAGGGCTTTCAGGGTCAATAAGCTTATTTACAAATTCACCAATCTCAATAGCTTTTGTTGGAACTATAGTTTTAATCTTATGGAGTATCGCTAAACTTGACTGAGCAAGAGATTCAGAGAAAGCTGCTTGTTCGATTGCCTCAAAAGGCTTACCAGCAACATCACCTGAGCCTCCAGCCATCAAGTCAGCAATAATAATTGCATCATTGACATCAGCGATATAAGACATTGAGCCATCTTGGTTATCGTTGATATCTGTGTGTACAGAAATAGCTGGGCTGGAAATATTATACTCATCATTGACGATGAGAGGATCCATAAAGCCTTCAAATGCTATTTCTACATTTACGTTTAAAAGTTGAGAAAGGTTTTGGGCGTAATCTGGAGCAAGACCTGCAACAAATTCACCAAATTTATTCAAAGAATTCTCGTCCAATGCCATAATAGTAGTATTTTTATACCCATGCTAAACTATAAGTAAAGCATTTATATGATCTACATCATATGGACTATCTATTTGAAAACCTATAGTATATCTTAACTATCTATCTCAGCTTCTTTTCCAGCTTTTTGACCATTCAAGCTTCCAAGATTACCTGAAATATTAGAGATATTAGCTGCAATTGTCTGAACAGCTCCCTGATCAACACCAGAACTTGCACTTTTAACAACGGTTTTAGTAGCTTTAGGAGTAGAAGTAGTAGCTGCTGTTCCACCTGAAGTATCAGCTTTAGGAGAAGGAGCTGCTTTTACAGATGAAGTCGCTATAGCTGAATCAATAATTATTTCAGCAGCGCCATCACCTTTAAGACCTGACATTTTTGATTTCTCACTTCCCAAATCACCTTCAGCAACAGAGATTTCACCATTAATACTGTCTATTTCATTTCTTAGACGTGTATTTTGTCTCTCTTTCATTTTATTTTCTTCTTGAATTTTGATCTCAAGCTCACTCATACCAGAATCTTCAGCATCAGCAGGTTTGTTTGCATCTTCAATCTTTGCAACTTCAAGAATTTCATCTGATACCTCAAGCATTGTATTAACTTTTTTCTCATTTAAAGTTACAGACTTACTATCAATCACAGATTCTATATTTATAGCCTTAGGAGCTGGCGGTAATTTCTTTTCAGTTGGAGCAGCAAGTACAGGTTCCTCTGTAATTACAGTTACCTCAGTTTCCTCTGCAATACCTTTCAAATCAAGACTAGTAGTATCAACTGGAGCTTCAGTCACTTGAGCTTTAGGAACTTCAGTGGTATTAACTTCAGGGATTCCATCTTTAAAAAGACCATCGACGTCTTCTACAAATGACATCTTAGTGTCTGCTTCTGTTTCAGCAGCAGTATCAATTTCACCTAAAATTTCTGCTGATTGCATAATTATATTTGCAGCTTCACCCTCAGGAATAGTTAATACTTCATTATCAGTAAGAATGTTTTGGATAGGATTTTCTTCCTCAAACTGCTTATCTACATACTGTTTAGCCACAGAAATCGCAGCGGTATCGTATTTCAGCAATTCACCAGACTGTTCTTTTTGAGTAAAAACTGTTTTTTGTTCATTAATAACTTTCTCAGGATTACCAGGACTATTATTCTTAACTATGACTTCTTCAGTTTTAGTTTCATCCTCTAAAGAAAGAGCTTCAGTGCTATCATCGCTAACATCTAAAGTAGGATTCGGATTAATCTTAGATTCAGCTTTTGGCTTATCTATAATGACTGCAGTATCAGCCTCATCTCTAAGTTGATCCACCGTATCAGAAAGTACTTTACTTTCTTCTTTCGATGCTAAATCATTAACAGGATTATTATCCAGGATTATGTTATTTCCACTTATTTTATCAACGTCAACCAAAGCGGCACCTCCGTAATCCTTTCTTACAAAAAAATAGTTAAGGGGGAGTTAATGATATATAAAGATATTTGTTTTTATATTATTTATTAAATCATATCTATGTTTTCCAGCAAAAATTCCTAAAGAAAAGCTAAAGAAATAGCAGTCCCCCTGGCCTTTGTAAGAGTATTGTGTTTAGCTATTG
>JAKVAO010000112.1:0-4430 GCA_022447685.1 Candidatus Caenarcanales bacterium
CAAAAATTAGCACTCTTTAATATTCAAAACCTTGAACATTTCCTTGGTATTTCTTAATATTTAGTGCTTTTGCCCTGGAGAGATACTGTCTACATGGGGGCGAAATTCATTTGAGCCATATAGATAAGCGATGAGCTCATTTTGAAAGTCATCCCAGGCGGTTTCAAGGCTTATATTAAAGATTGAACCTTTTTCTATACTGTCATCAATATGTGTTTCAAGTCCTAATTCATGTAAAAGCGGGAGAATTATAGTTTCTCTAACACTGTGAAATCTTTCATGGAGTTTTGTACTAATAGGGTCTTCTATACCTGATTTTGTGAAGACTAAGCCACCTTTAGGCGCAAAACCATCACAGTTTGATTTACCTAAATCGTCCCAGTTTTCCCTTACCTCTGTAATTATAGTAGGCAAATATTCAGTACAGTTAAAGTCAAGATTATCTAATTCAAGACGATAGCTAAGGTTTTGTAAGCCTGCATGTTCATATATAAAACTAATTTTAAACTCATTATTATTATTAAGTAAGTTCTCAGCTTTGTGAAAGAAAGAATCATTGTCCATTGCCATAGATAAATTATTTCCTGTGCCTGATCTAATTAACTCTCTTTTTCTTACGTCGAGAACTGATTGCCATTTCTCGGGAATTTTTTGCATTATTTCTTTGTTAATCGGTGATAAAACAAAATTTTTACTGTGAATAGTCTTTTCTAATTTTTCTTTGAATTCATTTTTTTCAAGAATTGTAGGAGAGTTCATAATTATTTCATCTGCAATTTTAAATATTTCTAAGCTAAGCATTCTTTCATCTATTTCTAATAGTTGTTTGATTTCTTTTGAATTAACTCAGGAGCAGCTTGTCTTATATCCTTGCCCTTGGCTCTAAGATAGAGGTAATTACTATCATTAATTTTGGGTTTGTTTTTTAAACCTTGAGCATTTTTGTTTTTGAGTAAATTTTGTAATCCCAAACATTCTAGCTAAGATAATAACACGCGCTTCGTGACATCTTTCTGAAAAACTTAGATGATAAATTGAATATGTAACATACAAAGATTTGAATAAACAACAATCGGGTAAAAAAATAATAGATCTTCTTGATTGGTGGCATTTGCCATCTGATCAATCTGATCAACGTTTTCAAAGATAAACTAGAATAATAGTAATTATGAAAATAAGTATAGTCTCGCCCTCATCTCCACTCAACGAAGAACAAATCAAGCAATCCAAGGAATCTATTAACTATCTAGCCTCTTTAGAACACGAGATTAATTACTCCAGATCATTATTTGACACTGAAACTAAACCTAGAGAAGAACGAGCAGAGCAATTCATGGAAGAGTATTTATCTGAAGACAATGATATTCTTCTAGCTAGTCGAGGTGGTTCATCTGCAATTGAAATTTTAGATTTACTTGATTTCGAGAAACTTTTTGCAGCAAAAAGAAAAGCCATATTAGGTTATAGCGACTTAACCACCTTAGCTCTTGCTTTTTCAAATTATGCTCAAAAAAATTCTCTAGATCCAATCCCTTTCTACCATTCACCTATGCTTTTTGAACTTTCAAGCTGGCTTGTAAATGAAGATATCAAACCCCAAGTTAACTTTTTAATAAGCAGAAAAGCTTTTGAAAACAATTTAAGAATCCTTGCAAATAAAATCAACAAAGAAAATTTCACTTTTGAAAAATCAGAACTCGCTTTAGAGTTGTCTTCTAGCTTGCATGACCAAAAATCTGTGATTCTAGAAGATAGCAGCATCAGCGTCTTAGGTGGAAACCTTTCTATTATATGCAGCCTAGTTGGAACCCCTTACTTACCAAGTTTTCAAAACACTATACTATTTATTGAAGAGTGTAATGAAGCGACTTACAAAATTGAAAGAATGCTTTGGCAACTTCATCTATCAGGCTCACTGAATAGTGTTAAAGAACTCTGGATTGGAAAAGCATTAAATGCAGAATACCCAGATGACTTAATTCAGCAACTATCTTCTATCCACAGTTTTCGAACGATTCGTGACTTGCCCGTTGGGCACGGGGATTTGAATCTTATTACTAAGCTTTTCTAAGACCTTCACTTTATCTTTAGCTAAAGTTTTATGAATTAAGACTTGTCTTGAAGCAACCAAGTCAAAAGTCTCACCAAGTTTAGCAATCAACTCTTCATTAATATTTTCATTAACAACGAAGCTAAAGCTTTCGTTCTTCTCGAAATGAATAAACATATCAATAAAAACAATTAAAAAACTGAAAAAAGATTCTGACTGATTAGGGGGAACAATAAATTCAAAACTATTATTCTCAGGATCTTTCTTATATGCGCAACCCAAAAGATGATCACGTGACTTAGCACCAAAAAATAGATAAGTATCATCTAATCTTCTCTTGAAAAACTTAGGACTATGAAATAAATAATCACGAAATTCAAGTGGCTGAGCATGTTTACACAAATCCACTAAGCTTTTCACATCTTTTTTGCTTGCTTGTTCACAAGTAACCTGAACCTGGTTAAGACTAGCTGTCTTAAAATCCCTATAATCGAAAGTATATTCGCGAGTCAATCTCAAAAAGCCATGAGAGCGGAGCATTTCAATCTCAGCAAATTCATTTATCTCACACATTTTTGCGATAATATACTGATATTTCTTCTTCGTGAAATAAGCTATAAACTCTTGTAAAAGCTCCTCTTCCTGATGATCAAATTTATGAATTTCCAGTACCTTCTTCGAATCCAGGTAATGTGAGTATAATATCGATGAAGCAATTTTATTATCCTCAACCCGTGAGAAGTAATCCTTACCCCATATGAAGTCTTTTTTGAATCTAATCAAATCTATTAAATTAAGTATTCTTGCCTTAGCCATTTACCTTAATTAATATTTTCTCATTCTTTGAATTTTTTTTGAGAGAATATCGTAATTTCACTGATATTAAATTTTACACAGTACAAATAAGTTAAAATGACTTGTTATGGCCGAAAAAATAGCAGAGAAAGTAGTTTTAGCATACAGTGGGGGCTTAGATACATCAGTAGCAGTGAAGTGGCTGCTTGAACATAAATGTAATGAAGTGATTTGTGTCGCTATCGACCTTGGACAGGGACAAGAACTGGAAGAAGTTCAATCTAAGGCTCTTAAAATCGGAGCTTCTGACAGTAAAGTTATTAATGTTCAGAAAGAATTCATCGAAGAGTATTGCTTTAAAGCTCTTAAAGCAAACGCAAACTATCAAGAAAATTATCCTCTAGCAACTGCTTTAGCTAGACCTTTAATCGCTAAGATTTTAGTAGACATCGCGCATGAATATAATGCTGATGCTATATCTCATGGCTGTACAGGTAAAGGTAATGATCAAGTTAGATTTGACCTTTCTATTATGGCTTTAGATCCTAAGCTTAAAATTATTGCTCCAGCTAGAGAATGGGGAATGTCTAGAGAAGATTGCATAGATTATGCTGAGAAAAATGATATCCCTATTCCTATATCTAAGAAAAAGCCATACTCTATTGATTTAAACCTTTGGGGAAGATCTGCTGAATGTGGAATTCTTGAAGACGCTACGGTAGAGCCTCCAGAAGATGCATACGGTATGACTATGTCACCTCAAGCTGCTCCAGATGAACCAGAGTATATAAAAATCAGCTTCGAGAAAGGTGTCCCAGTTAAATTGAATGGTAAGAACTATGGCGCTATCGAACTTGTTGAAGAATTAAACAAAATCGCTGGAAAGCATGGTGTCGGTAGAATCGATAAAATCGAAGATAGAGTAGTTGGTATCAAATCTAGAGAAATCTATGAAGCACCAGCAGCAGTTGTGCTAGGGCAAGCTCACAAAGAACTTGAGTACTTAGTTATGACTAAAAACCATAAGTCTTTTAAAAACCTTCTAGACGAGAAATACTCAGAATTAGTTTACCAAGGTTACTGGTTTGAACCTTTGAGAGTGGCTATCGATGCTTTCATGGATCAGTCTCAAGAGCATGTCACTGGTGATATAGAATTAAAACTTTATAAAGGTTCAAGCACTATTGCTAGTAGAAAATCACCATATTCTCTTTATGACAAAGGCTTAGCAACTTATGATAAAGATGATGAGTTTAATCACATGTCAGCTGTAGGCTTTATTGAATTGTATGGAATGTCTATGAAGACTCATGCTATAGTAGCTAATGCAGTTGAGAATCCAGCAGCTGCAAAGTAGTTGAGGCTTTTACTTCACTCGCTCTTTAGAGCCTCTGGTAAAAGTTTTAACTCAGGCTCGTTAGGCGCCTTTAGTTCAGTTGGTAGAACGTTGGTCTCCAAAACCAAATGTCAGGGGTTCGAGTCCTCTAGGGCGCGCCATTTTTTTATTAACAATTAAACTTTTCATTGCCCTAGAGCCCTCGAACCCCACGGGGTTTCTCTTTCAATGCGACCTTCAAGGTCGAGT
>JAKVAO010000112.1:4530-5871 GCA_022447685.1 Candidatus Caenarcanales bacterium
AGAGCCCTCGAACCCCACGGGGTTTCTCTTTCAATGCGACCTTCAAGGTCGAGTCTAGGGCGCGCCATTTTTTTATTAACAATTAAACTTTTCATTGCCCTAGAGCCCTCGAACCCCACGGGGTTTCTCTTTCAATGCGACCTTCAAGGTCGAGTCTAGGGCGCGCCATTTTTTATTTACAATTAAACTTTTCATTGCCCTAGAGCCCTCGAACCCCACGGGGTTTCTCTTTCAGTGCGACCTTGATGGTCGCGTCTAGGGCGCGCCATTTGATTTAAACTACAAAAAAATTATTCAAGTATTAATTTTTTTGTTCTCTCTCTTGAAGGTATTTCAATAAGATCTCGTCTTGATTCATATATGATCTTTAAGCACTCTTTTAGTGTCGAAATTACTTTAGGGTACTGAATCTCTAGATTTTCATAGTTTTCTTGCTTAGGATTACCATGAATAAAAGCACTTCTAGTACCATAAGCATTCTTCATTAATTTATAACAATCAACTCTTGTGTCATAATCTTTGTAAAGTAAGCGAGATGCCCCAGCTGCAATACTGAATGCAATCTCACTTTTATCACCAAATAAGTTTTCTAAACCTTAATGGCATCAATTAATCTATCAATATTACTGCTGCGGCTTGTTAAGCTTGAAATAAGCTTAGATTCGGCGATACTGATTTTTTGATTATTAGTATTTTGAAAAATCTTGATAAAGTTCTTTATGTTTCCCACTTCCTCTTTTGTTGCAGTTCGGTTTAAGTGAATACCAAAGTTATTATCGTTGGAGCCATGACCAGTTAAACCAATTGGCTTTAGTCTATAATCTGCTTTGTAGCTAATTGATTCAGCATTATTTGACTTACTTGCTAAGGTTACAGCCAAAGGGATTTGATTAATAAGCTGCTCGAACTGAGATGAGAAATTTTCAAATAAGGACTTGTCCTCTTTAGGAATGGTTTTGGTTATTTCATAAATTTTTAGAGGTTCTTGAGTTAAATAAATCATTCCTATCGGAGCTTCACCATATCCACTTGATGCCGGAGTCGCTCGGTGTGAAAAAATAGCTCTAAAATCTTGTTCAAATGGCAGTAGGGAAATTTCATTCTCAAGTGAGATTGGTTTTTCTATAATTATTCCAGCAAATACGACAAAGACATCAAAGTGCACGAGCTCACCATTGCAAAGCTTATACACTTTTTTCAAAATTTCTTTTGCGAAGTTTTGAAAATCCTCTAATTCTTTTTTGTAGTGTATAAGAGTTTTTATATAGTGTCAACCCCTCGAATTAGGAAGCCAGTTTATGTAGAGGAATAATATTATCAAGTCCAGCCTCAGAATTAGAC
>JAKVAO010000113.1 GCA_022447685.1 Candidatus Caenarcanales bacterium
ACTCATGAATAACTAGATTTGGCCAGAGCTAGACCTATTTGTTTACATAATCTTTATTTTTTACCTGAGTAGTTACAGAGATTAAGATCAAGATAAGAATCGCAAAAAAATAGGTGCTTTTTACTGACAGGGATAAGAGGCTTTACTTACAAATTTATAGCTATCTAATCAACTCAACATTATCTATTAAAACTTCTTCACCACGACCATTATTTGCAGAGCCATAGAGGTATATATAGATATACTTATAACCACTAGCTCCAAGGTCGATACTGTGTTCTCCATGAGTCCAGCCAACTGTTCCAGTAATTATATTCCCTGTATTTAAGACTTCTGTGTGTGCAACAGGAGTTGCTGTCCCAGGTGCATTTAAAGGTTCATCGTAAGTGAACCATCTTACTTGTTGAAAATCTAAATCAGAGCCAATAACCTTAAATGCGAGATGACCATTATTTGTTACTTTGTAGTCGTAGCTAAAGGTAACAGTGTTTTTACTTACGTTATTATCATTAATTTGATAAGTTAATTTTCCAGCTCCTATATTATCTAAATAGAGCCAATTATTTACAGCATCATGATTAAATGTCGAACTGTTAGGTCTTAACCAAGTATCAATAGATGAATTAGTGGAATTATGGATTGGTCCATTAGCACTTGGGGCATTTATAAAATCAGAGTTTTGAATTAAGTTTATCGGGAATGAACTACCATTGTCGCCACTAGGTCCATCAATGATATTAAAAGTAACAGTAGCTTCATTCACTAAGATCCCATCAGTTACAACATAGGTCATAGAGTCTGATCCTATATAATCTGTGTCAGGAACATAATCATAAATACCATTCCCTTTATTAATGATAGAGCCATGGCTAGGGTTAGTAATACTCTCGACACTTAATGCATCATTCTCGGGATCTGTATCGTTAGTCAGAACAGAAAAAGTTCTTAAACTATTTTTTGTAACATCTACCAAGTCATCAACGGCATTAGGTGATATTTCTCTAATGAGTGGTAAAGCTGAGTTAGGAGGGTTAGAACCCAAGAAAACATTATCTATTTCTAAATACTCCCCAGAACCATAATCTACGTATTCCGTAACTAACCTTATACCTATAAACTTATAACCTGTTCCAAAGTCAATATTCTTAAATTCAAACCTAGTCCATGGCATTATTCCATCACTAGTAAGATCACTAGACTTAGCTAATAGCTTCACAGTAGCAGGATCACCATTAGGATCATAAGGTATCACATGCATCAAATTATTGTGTAATATAAAATTATTTCCAGTCATTCCCCAAACTTCAATACTAAAGTGGGTAGTACCATTTGCTCTGACATCTACTGCAAAGTCTTGCATTCCAGCAGTCGTAAAATTATCATCGACAATCTGTGTTAATGCTTCATTGTTAGGAGCATTCACCCATGCTATTTCATTTACAGAGTCTTTATTCCATTCGTTACCACCTGGGCGCCACCAACCTGTATCTGCATTATTAGAAACAGTTTCACCTGAGTTAATATTAAACTGCGCAGAAAAAGCAGCAGAGAACTCAGGATCAATAACTATATTTACTGGAGGAGGTGGAGGTGGTGCTGGAGGCACTTGATTAGGGTCATTAGTCACATTGATATTCACGGTGGCAGAATTAATAAAAATACCGTCGTTAACAGTATAAGTAAATGAATCAGCGCCAGTGTAATTGGCATTAGGAAGATATTCGAATTCCCCAGAACCTCTAGGGATAAGTACTCCATTACTAGGAATAGTATTTGCTGCAATAGTCATAGTATCACCATCTGGATCAGAGTCATTGTCAAAGACATTAAAAGTAATAGAACCATTCTCTATAACTGCAATAGAGTCATTGCCTAGACTAGGTCTTCTAAATAATCTTTCTGGATAAGAACTAGATACACTATGAGCTGAACGCAAGAAGACGGTATCAATATTCAAGAAATCTCCAGCCCCGATATCTACATGGTCAGTAATAATTCTAATCACTAGGAATTGATAACCAGTAGCTAAACTAATATCTTTAAATGTAAAGTGAGTCCAATCAAAATCACTGTCTATGACATTCCCGGTATCAATTAATTTATTAAAAGTAATAGGGTTACTTACATCTGCTGCAAGTGGATCTTGATTTACTAGTGTGTGACTTAATTTAAAATGACCATTAATACCATAGACTTGAACTCTTAAAACATTATCCAGTCCTTGATTTCTAACATCAAAACTCAAATCCAAAGAACCAGTATGAGTATTGTTATCAAGAACTGCTTGAATTAAAGATGTTTCACCAGTGTTATTGGCAAATGCATATTCATTGACTTCATCTTTTTGCCAGTTAGAACTTGCAGAAGGTACTTGCCAGCTTTGATTAAATTGTGTAGTGGAATCAAATACTTCAGTATTAGAGAAATTGAAATCATTACCCAATTCATTTTGAAACCCAGGATCTTTAAATAGTCCACTTAAAACCAAATCTACTTCACTAACTCCAGATGGAGGTGATGGTGGTGGAGCTGGGTTGAATACGGGTGGAGGAGCTGGATTCTGTACAATGAAAATGATTTTACTTTCACTTGAACTAAAGCCATTGTTTATAATATATGGGACTTCTATAGTCCCAGTGAAGTTTTGGCTTGGAGTAAATTTGAATATATTTTTGTTCTGACCATTTTGGATTACTATCCCTTTATCTGTTTCTGTGAAAATTATAGAGATATTATCATCATCATTAGAATATATATCATTAAGTAATGGATTAAATATTTTGAAACTATTTCTTGTAAGGTAGTAGAGATCTTGATTAGCTTTAAGTTCCCCATCTGCTGTGTTGCCTTCAGATTCTTCTGAACTGTTTCCACGATTAGGGTTTGTATTGGTAATAATTTCTAAAATATCAGTTTTAGCTTCTGTTGAAGCTTCTTCTCTTATCAAATAATCATTGCTACTAATAGTTCTGGAGCTACTTAAGTTAAAGTTATCAAAATTAACTAGAAAATTCTGATTGAGATTGAGTGATTTTGAAAGTAATTGAGTTGATAATGATTCATTTTCAGAACTAATATCTTCTAAATCAATTATAAGTAGAATATTGTCATAGCCTCCTTGGAAATCTATTTCAATATTTTTTTCAATATCAGTACCCAATTCATCTAGGATATTTTCTGATTCATACAAGATGTCGTATCTAAAATCCTCACTGATATTCATCTGAATTAGATTCTCTGAGTTTTGATAATAACGGAACTTACCGTTGATTCCATAAACTTTGAGCTTGAAGTCAATATCTTCTTTAGCACTGTAGTTGAAGTTTAAATTTTGTATACCTTCGGTTCTAGATTTGTCATAGATAACTTGTGCTAATGTGCTTTTCCCTTTTCCAGCAAAGTTAAAATTGTTGTTTTCGCTAACTGAACTTAAACCATTTCCTAGTAGTATCCAGTTAAATTGATAGTCTGACCAATCTATAAACTCTTTAGAGGTCAAGTTTAATTCATTGAATGTGGAGTCTTTGATTACATTATTATATTCATTGAATTTAATATTTATTTCTTTACTTAGGGATTTTTCTTTCCCTCCTGAATCTGTGACTGTAAGTCTAATTCTATGAATTCCTTCTTCTTCGAAGTGTTTATTAATATATCGTCCCCAGCTATCATCAACACCGTCATCATCTGTATCCCAGGCATAGGATGCGATTGAATTATTGCCTGAACTGAAAATTGAGTTTCTTAAATTTTTCCAGTTGATTTGGTATGATTTATCTACACTATTTTCTGCATTGAATAAATAGCTTAAGCCACCAATTGGACTTGCTTCAAAATCAACTCTGGTATTGTTTTTTCTTTTATTTGATTTTCTATTTTTTACTTTTTTGATTTTATTATATGGCGATAGTGGTGCTTTAAGAGATGATCTTTGAGAAAAAGATAGTAGAGATAAATTATCTAAGTCACTTCCAGTCACTGCTTCGAAGTTCTTGGAGTTGAAGGCTAACTCAAGGTTATCAATATCAGTTCCTCCAAAATCTACTTCATCATCTAGTTTTGAGCTTGCTGTTTGACCTAATATTACAGCAGTTTTAAAGCCTTGTATTTTTGAATTTCTAATTGAAATGAATCTTGCATTTTGATCTTGTTTGAAAGCAATGTTAGATTTACGTTTGGCACTTCCTATAATTTCTAAATTTTCAAAATCTAGTCTTGAAGATTCTTGAACATCAATTGCAGTATCAAATATATTAACTAGATTGATTTTGTTGAATTTACTTTCTAAATTATGTGCGCTTAAACCCTGATCAAAACCGTTATTGTCTTTAATTAGTGATCTTATACTAATACCTTTATTTGCATTAAAGACATTAAAGTTATGAATAGGACTAACTGGGAGTTTCGCTATCCTAAAGTTACTTGATTGTAATTTACTATTCTGGAGTGATAGTATTTCATCTTGAAAAGCTAAGTTGGATTTTTCGAAGCTGACTAAATTTGAATTCTCTTCTATATCAATGTTTAAGCCAGAACCAGCGATATTCAAGGCATAGTTATTACGAAAGTTTTGAAAAGCTTGTGGGCTATGGAATTTATAGCCATCTTGCTTGCTGTTTATAACAATATTATTATTTATTTGAGAATGGTTTAGCTCGCTGAAATCTTCATAGCCAGTATTATTTACCGAATTAATAATATTGTTGCTGAAATTTATATTGTATGAATTGTTTACAATTCCTTTGCTGAGACTATTGTTAATTACACAAGATTTAATACTTGAATCTTCTAGCTCACCATTCTTGTTTAATAAATTTATAGCTGCAAAGTTCTTCGAGCCCCAATTATGAAAAGTAATATGCTCTAAGTTTAAGCTCCCACCAAAAGCAGAAAAAATAGCGTTTGAGCTATTTCCAGAATTTATAGAATTGAAATTGATTGATCTACTTAGATTGAGTACTGGGATTTTGAATTTTGAGCGTTTGGGGTTTTTATGTCTTTTTCTGAAATAGTTAAGCCTTTCTTTTTTGCTGATATTTATAAATTGATATGAGTTGTCTGGATTCGATGATTTAAGCTGGATTAATTCATCTGATGTTGAAGTATTAAGTTTTCTATTTGATTTTTTGTTTCTTCCTGTTATGAGTAATTGATCTCCTTTTTGCCAATTCTTTGGAGAGGATTGTAAAACTAATTGAGTATCATTTATTTTTATTGATTTGCCTAGTTCTTGGTAACTATCTTTTTCTTTTCCTTTGATCGTAATTGAACCAGTTTTATCTAATGCGAAAAAAGCTTGAGGACTACCATTAGGCTGATAGTTATGAAAATTAAAATTTATTTTTTTATTTGATTCTTGATTTTGGATACACGAAATAGAGCCACTTACGTAAATATAAGAGACGTCTAAATTCTCTAGCTCACTGCTATCAATCATTAATGATCCTTTGACGATTAAAGCTTTAAATTTAGGTGAGTTCTTGATGTCTAAACGTATTTCATCCGCTTCTGAAATCTCAATTACGGCATTTTCATTCGGTATTTCTGTAACTACTCAGGTAAATTGAAAATTAGCAGCAAATATGTTTTGGCAAGCTAGAATAGCAGATTGTCCTAATCTTT
>JAKVAO010000114.1 GCA_022447685.1 Candidatus Caenarcanales bacterium
TAAAGCGGCTTCTAGCAATCAGTACTTACAAGATATTCTTTTCCAAAATAGCTAAGACGACTTTGCGGTTGCCCTGTTCTCAGATACCACCATGTAACTAGCAAAAAATGTAAGTTTGGACGTATTTAATAAGATACTGGGATTATAGTAATAGAATATAAAAAGATGTTAGATTTTAATGTTAATGAGCCTATAGTACTTGCCATTACTGGAGCTAGTGGAACACAATATGGACTTTCCTTACTTGAATTTCTGTTAGAAGCAAATCACAGAGTGGATTTGATTTTTTCTAAGAATGCTTTATTAGTGGCCAAGTTAGAACTTGATATAGATTGGACTAAACTCAATGCTCAAGAGCTTAAATTTGCATTAGTTGAATATATATTTGTAACTAATAGAAATGAGAAACGTAGTTCTATAACTGAGGAACAGTTAGCAAGTATCAAAAACTCACTAAATATTTGGCAAGAAGAAAATATCGCAGCTTCAGTAGCAAGTGGTTCATACCGTGTCTCTGGGATGATTGTGAGTCCTTGTAGTATGGGAACTCTTGCTCATATCGCCATGGGGACTAGTCATAATCTGATTTCCAGAGCTGCTGATGTGATGTTGAAGGAAAGAAAGAAATTAATTCTAGTGGTTAGAGAAACTCCATTTAGTACTATTCATCTTAGAAATATGTTGAGCTTAAGTGAAGCGGGAGTGATAATTTTGCCTGCTATCCCTGCTTTCTACTACAGACCTCACAGTCTCCAAGATCAAATCGATTTTATTACCGGTAAAACTCTCGATTCATTTGGTATTGATTCTGCATTATTCAAAAGATGGAATACTTAGATCTCACCTTTTATTACGAAATCCGATTATTTTTTTGCTAAGATAAGCATTTGTTTTTAATGTTTGATAGTTCAGATTTTTTCTATATTGATTTTGAAACCACAGGTTTGGACCCCAAATCTGATAGGGTTTGTCAGATCGGAGCAATTTTACCTGATGGTTCAGAATTGAATACTTTAATTAACCCTGACTGTGATATTCCCCAAGAATCGACAGAATGTCATGGAATTAGTAATGAAATGGTTAAGGATGCGCCTTTGTTTAAGGATGTTGCTGAACAACTTTTAAAAACTTTAGCTCAAACTAAGTATTTTGTTGCTTATAACTATGTTTTTGATTTTCAATTTTTGCAGTATGAACTCTACAGAGCAACTGGACATATTATTAAAGAGTCAGATTATGTATTTATAGACCCTTATTTGATTTTTAAAAAAGCTTTCCCGCACACTCTTGCAAACGCGTATCGTTTCTATTTTCAAGAGAATTTTGAAGGGAATCATACTGCAATTAATGATATTCGTGCGACGAAAGACGTGCTTTTAGCTCAAGCTAAAAATCACCCAGATTTCTTTGAAAATGACTTACAAAAAGTTGAAGCGAAAACGGTTGGAGCAAGAAAAAATATTATTGGCAAATGGTTTAAAACAGAAAATGATCAAATTATTTTTGCCCAAGGAAAATTTAAAGGAAAAGTCGTTTCTAAGGAGCATTCTAACTACTTACAGTGGATTTATGGCTTAGAAGATATAAGCTTATCTGAGCTTACTTTTATCAAAGATTTACTAAAAAATTAGAATCTTTTGATTCTGGATTGTATTACCTATCAAAAACTTCTTCGGATTTAACTTATATATTCCAGATGAGGTAAGAAAATTATGGTGATGAACACAGAGATGAAATCCACAATAGAATCAAAATTTATTAAAGAAACTGATATTTTAAATAAGTCTTTTATTCAAGATGATGAAGGACAAGAATTAGGGTTTGGATACTCGATTAGGGGAAATAGAATTGTTTTAACTCAAGACTCTAAAGGTATTCCAGTATCAATTGAGTATTTAGCTGATGGTACTAAGGTTTATCACATGGAGCAAGATAGCAAAGGCTTGCCTGCTATGCACGAATTTAAGCCAGATGGCTCAGAAATAATCTATCTTTTTGATGCAAAGATGCATTTAGAGAAGATGGTTAACATCAAAGCCAATGGTGACAAAGTTACTTTTTGGTTTTCACCAGATGGAGATCAAATTATTAACCAAGAGCAAAGACAAAAAGGTGGAATCGTTTTTAAAGCAATGTCTAAAGAAGAGGAAGCTACGATCTGGTTAAAGCACGACGGTGAAACTATTAGCTCTGGCTCTGAAATGCTTATTGAACATTTACAAGGGATATTTGCCAAGTACCTAGACGGCATGAAAGTCGCTTAAGCTTGGCGCAGAATGCGTAATTTCTGCGTTTGTTTCGTCGGCGTCAAAATCCTCACTTTTCACCCCACAAAAACAGAGTTTTTGCAGGGACCCCAGGTTTATTTTTGTAAAGCGTCCAATGCTGTAGCTTGTACTTGAAACTGCGGTTTTTCATCCTTCTCAGGCTTGAACTTTCTGCATATTCTACACCACTCTTACATTGTAGAATATGCAGAAAGTTTTAAATATCTATTAGATGAAAAATCAATTATTTACTCAGAAGTACTACTTGTTAGTAGCTTTTCTTCGATAATACTTGCAAGAATACCATTGATGAACTTAATAGATTCCTCATTCGAGTATTTAGCTGCAATTTTCAAGAATTCCGACATAGACACTTCGTTATCTATAGGAAAATAATTCATTTCTACTATGGTCATAGTTAATATGACTTTATCTACTTTACGAATTCTCGATATATCCCATTTCTTAGATACTTTAGCGATCATTGCTTCCGCTTCTTCTTTATGATCGTGGTATTTCGAGATAAGTTCTATAGAGAAGCTTTTGGTTTTTTCATCTTTATAATGCCAGAATAATTCAGGGATTTGTAAAGATTCGTCTAGGAGGTTAAGAGCTTCATAACATTTATTAATTTCTTCGAGAAACTCTTCTGTATTAGGCAAGCTTACCGGCTTAGGTTCAACTTCAGATTCATTATCTTTATGGTTTAATTGGTATTCTAAAATTTTTCTTTCAACTTGAAGTAAGAAAGATTCCGCAGATTTAATATTATCTTCGCAATTGCCTCTGAGGGTTCTCAGGCTAGATAGACATAGAGCGTCAAAGTCAGTCTCAGCAAGCTTTAATTCTTTATTAGGTAACTGAAAGCACGCTAAAAATGCTATTTCCCGTGCTGCGGATCTTTTTTCCATTGCGTTAGTATAATAGCAAGTTTATCCAGATAATCTAGTATTTTTAAGCTAATTTTAAATAAGTATTGACAAAGAGGGTGTCTTTCGGGGTATAATGAATATTCCAAATTAAATAGGAACAAAATTCCAAAAATACAGACTTAATATATAGTGGTTCATTTTAACCAAAGCTTAACTAACAGAAAAAGTCAAAAAATACTTCGGCCTCACTTTGTAAATAAGTAATACAAAAATTCAAGGAGATATAAAATTTATGCCTAGAAAAAAGCGAAACATGTCTGAGTCAATGGATTCTGATGAAATGATCAACTATGATGATTCAATGGATTCTGATGGATTCGATGATCCGGTTGGTTTAACTGATATTAGTTCTGATTCTTTAGAGAATGGCGTTATTTCATCTGCAGCGAGCAGAAAGAGTAACGATAACTCTGATCAATTAGGAGAGAATTTAGAATCAGTTTCTCCATTATCTGATGATTCAGTAAAAATGTACCTTCGTGAAATAGGTCGTGTTCCTCTTTTAAATGCTAAACAAGAAATTGAATTAGCTAGAAGAATCAAGGAAGGTGATATTAACGCTAAAAGAAAATTAGTTAGACATAACCTTAGATTGGTAGTTTCTATTGCTAAGAAATATATCAACAGAGGTCTTCCATTCTTAGATTTAATCCAAGAAGGAAACTTAGGTTTAATTAGGGCCGCAGAAAAATTTGACCCAGAAAGAGGTTATAAGTTCAGTACTTATGCTACTTGGTGGGTTAGACAAGGTATAACTAGATCGCTATCAGATAAGTCTAGAACTATTAGAGTTCCTGTTCACATGGTTGAAACTATCAATAAGTTCAAGAAAGTTGCTAGACGTTTAGGACAGTTATTCGATAGAAGACCTACTGAAGAAGAGCTTGCTGAAGTTATGGAAGTTTCTACGCAGAAGATTAAAGAAATTGTTGCTGCGATGAGAACTCCTGTGTCTTTAGAAGCACCTATCAATAACGAAGAAGACGGTAAGTTAGAAGACTTTATCGCTGATTCATCTGATAATGTTCACCCAGAATTAGCCGCAACTGATCAATTACTTTCAAGCGATATCTTGAAGGTGCTTGAAACACTTACTCCTAAAGAGAAAGCTGTTGTGCAGTTGAGATTCGGAATTGATTCTGGACAAGAAAGAACTTTAGAAGAAGTTGGTAGACTACTAGGTATCACTAGAGAAAGAGTTAGACAGCTTGAATTTAGAGCGCTTAAGAAATTAAGACACCCTGAAAGAGCTGTTAAATTAAGAGATTACTTAGCTGCTTCTTAATATCTCATAAATAAATTTAACTTTAATAGCCTCCACTAAGTGGAGGCTATTTTTTTGTTTGGTATATTATCTTTGAAGTCATGAAGCTCAAGGATGTGTTTAAAACTGCAACTGATTACTTGCAAATACCAACAAAATCTAAAAAACACATCGATCTGAAAGGCAAGAGAGGTTGTATCGGAAAGTAAATGACTTCTCTAAGCGAGATATGCAGCAAAAAATGGTTCGATTTCTTATTGAAAAGGAGAAAATTAAAGAAAAAGATAGGATTAAAGAAAGAGTTACGTCATTTAAAGAACAATTTCGTCCATTAAGTACTGATAAAAAAGTGGAAGCATTAAAGATAGTGTTGTTTGATTCAGTTGAAGAATTAGAAAAGCTAGCTAATGATAGTAAGATTCGAGAATTTTTAAAGCGAAGTTATTTGAAGCACTTAAAGCCTATAATCAGTGATTTAAGCATAAATAATTTTTTGATTGATAACTTTGATGCTATTTCAAGTGTGAATTTAAATCCTTATGAAAAAATGATTATAGATGAGATGAAAACAAATTTTAATTCTTCCATTTCATTAGATAAGGAAAAATTAGTGATAACTCATAATTATATTCAAGGGATAGATAATGATCTGAAATCTCTCTTCTATACTAATGAGTCTGATTCGTATATGATAGCTGAACCATATATAAATCTTGTGAAGCAAATTAAAACTAAGCTATTTGGAAATATTGTAAGTACTATAGAAAACAATATATCTAAATTAAAGATAATCATTTAAGGGAGTATATTATGGAAAATTCTGGGGAAGAACAAAGTAGCTTTTTCTATAAATTCCATGAAGGTGAAAAAGAGAGCATAATTAAGGAAATTGATGACTTGAAAGAGAATATTTTGAAGTACCTTTGATTTACTTGAAATTAACCTCAGTTACCAATGTAGTATTATCTAGATCGCAATGAGGAATACTCAGGGCAACCGCAAAGTCGTCTTAGCTATTTTGGAAAAGAATATCTTGTAAGTACTGATTGCTAGAAGCCGCTTTA
>JAKVAO010000115.1 GCA_022447685.1 Candidatus Caenarcanales bacterium
AAACAAAGGTAAGATAATAAGATTTTCAACACACCTTTCAATTCAATAATTTTGGTTTAAATTTTCAGTCCACTATACAACGATAAAACCTTTTTCTACAACGAAGGTAATCTCAGCAATATTAATTTACTTGTTGAAGCTGGCAACTGGGAAACATTCATAAAAAGACCTGAATATATAGCTAAAAAAGAAGCTGATTCAATTAGCTATTTATGGGATAAATTGATTGAAGAAGCTCATAAAAGCTTAGACCCTAGCTATGAAATTATTGTTAGAGAAATGGCAAGGCTTAACCGATTTGAGCGTAGGTGCATGGCGCAAGCATTTATGGATGCATTTAATAGTTTTAAGTATATTGAGGAGGATATATTCAGAAGATATTGTCCTTCTGTAGGGAATGGAACCACTTTTGTACTTTGCTTATTCAAACCAGGTGAGCTTGGTAATAGTCAACAAAAAAGATTTGCACAACTGCAAGCCTCCTGTATTAATGCAAGAGTTAAAATACCAAAGAATAAAACTGTTGTTGGTATTTCCTGCTCTATAGAAAAAGAGACTGGCTATGAGTTCTTTCTATATAAGTCAGAGAATATTCTAGATGAAGCTAAAAACTTACATAATAAACTTAATAAAGAAGGATCAAGTTGGAGTAAAAGGAATAAATCAACTCAAATTTATGAAGAAGAGTACCCGAGTTGATAACTACATTATAGAGTTCTAACTTATTTCCTTAAAGCTTTAGCCTTTGTTGAGCACGCTTATTGATTGGTTATAACTAAGATTTAAGTTAATGACAAGTTACTAGTGACTTGAAAACCTTATACTTTAATATATGAATTCTCAAGAAATAAAATATGAGAAGTATATAGTCTCATTTATCGACATATTAGGCTGGGGGGAGATAATAAAAACCAAAAATGCAGAAGAAATATATAAGATACATAAATACTTTTCAATGTTCTTAGCTGATGTCCAAGAATTAAATAGTATTAGAGAAAATGCTATTACATTACAATTTTCTGACTCTATGATCTGTATGAAAAAAGTTAAAGAGGAGCATCAATCTGGTGTTTTATTTGATCAGATTAATGATCTACTCCGCTTCCAAATGGAATTAGCAGGAAAGAATATACTCATTCGCGGTGGAATTACTGTAGGAGATTTGTTTATCGAGAAAAGTACAAATACTTATTTTGGTCCAGCATGGAATCAAGCTTATTACTTGGAAAGTGAAATTGCCAAGCAGCCTAGAATAATTATCGATAATGACTTAATTGAAGACTTCAATTCTCATACCAGTAGCTATGCAGCTGTACATCACATGGATTATCCTGAAATGGAACAAGAATATATTAACTCCATGTTGACATATGATATAGATGAAGGAGGTAGTAAAGTTTTCTTTATCGATTATATAGAAGGCGCAGTCAATGGGGAGGCTGATGAAGAAATGATCATTCCATTCCTTGAAAAGCATAGAAAATATATCATAGAGACTTTAAACAGTTCTGATATTCAAGATTGTGTTAGGAAAAAATTTGAATGGTTAAAAAGCTATTATAATAAGAAAATCCTTAGACTTATTGATGAGTTTAAATACTTGCTTATACAATAATAACTTAAAGCTATTACCAAGCTATTCTTTAATTATCTCAATGTCAAGACATTTTAATTAATGGAAATGATATACATGCACAGTTAAAACCAGTTTATCTCAACCAATTTTATCCATTAGGGAGCTTCCTTGAATTTACCAATCTTCCCCAAATCAAGTTAAAACACTATAATATATAGGGATAAACTAGCTAAAAGTCTACAATCAGCAAGACAAATAGCAATTATTAAAGTTGTACACATTACATTAAATATCTATATGGTTACAGATACAAAAAAAGAACAAGAACGCTCAGCACTTCACGCCACTATATGGAAGATTGCTAATGATTTACGTGGTAGTGTTGATGGTTGGGACTTTAAACAATATGTCCTAGGAATGCTATTCTATCGCTTCATTTCTGAAAACCTAACTTCTTACATCAATGAAAAACAGAAAGAAACAGGTGCAACTGGCTTTAATTATGCAAACTTGAAAGATAGTGAAGCTGAAGTTGGCCGTGAAAATATTATAGAAGAAAAAGGCTTTTATATAGCTCCAAGTGAGCTTTTTGAAAGTGTACGCAAACGTGCAAAAGATGATGCAAACCTTAATGAGACTTTAGAACAAATCTTCAAAAATATAGAGTCCTCCGCTCAGGGAACAGATAGTGAAAGTGATCTTAAAGGTCTCTTTGATGATATTGATGTTAATAGTAATAAGCTTGGTGGAACTGTAGTAAGTCGTAACGAAAAGCTCGTTAAGCTTTTAAACGCCATATCAGAATTAAACCTTGGAAATTATGGTGATAATTCTATTGATGTATTTGGTGATGCATATGAATATCTTATGACCATGTATGCTGCAAATGCAGGCAAGTCTGGAGGGGAGTTCTTTACCCCTCAAGAGGTTTCAGAATTACTTGCACGTATTACAGTAGTAGGTAAAAGCTCGGTAAATAAAGTATATGACCCTGCTTGTGGTTCAGGTTCTTTACTTTTAAAGTTTGCAAAAGTACTTGGTAAAGAGAATGTAAGAAACGGTTTTTATGGACAGGAAGTAAACATTACCACTTATAACTTATGCCGAATCAATATGTTTTTGCACGATATAAACTATGAGCAGTTTGATATTGCCCATGGTGACACGTTGACTGAGCCTAAACACTGGGATGATGAACCATTTGAAGCTATAGTTTCTAACCCTCCTTATTCAATTAAATGGGCAGGATCAGATAATCCAATACTTATAAATGATGAAAGATTTACCCCTGCTGGCGTTCTTGCACCAAAATCAAAGGCTGATTTAGCGTTTGTTATGCATACTCTTTCTTGGTTAGCTACAAATGATACTGCTGCTATAGTTTCGTTCCCAGGTGCAATGTACCGTGGTGGTGCTGAACAGAAGATTAGAAAATATTTGGTTGATGAAAATTACGTTGACGCTGTGATTCAGTTACCGACTGATCTTTTCTTTGGTACTACTATTGCTACTTGTATTTTAGTTTTAAAGAAAAACAAAGAAGACAACAAAGTTTTGTTCATTGATGCGACTAAAGAATTTACACGTGGCTCAGCTAAAAGCAAATTAACTGAAGATCATATGAAAAAGATACTTGATAGCTACTCAAAGAGAAGTATTGAAGAGCACTTTTCATATCTAGCGGATCATTCTCAGATTGAGGAAAAAGACTATAACATTAGCGTAGTTACTTACGTCACTCCGAAAGATACTAGAGAAGAAATTAATATAGAAGAGCTTAATAAAAG
This sequence comes from Candidatus Caenarcanales bacterium, assembly GCA_022447685.1. GTDB lineage: Bacteria > Cyanobacteriota > Vampirovibrionia > LMEP-6097 > LMEP-6097 > DT-14. Next base: position 3,364 of record JAKVAO010000115.1, read on the forward strand.
TATTGTAGATATTGTTTCAAAGCAAACTAAGCTTAGAACTCAGATTGATGAGATAGTCGCTGATCTAGAGGGGAGTAAATGAGCAAGAGCAGCAATGAAGTGATCATTTACCAAAGTGATGATGGTAAAACCAATATCTCCGTGAAGGTGGAAGATGAGACTGTTTGGCTTAATATGGACCAGATGGCTCAACTATTCAATAAAAGCAAATCAACAATAAATGAGCATATTATCAATATATACGAAGAACAGGAGCTTGAGAAAGAGGGTACTCTGAGGAAAATCGGAAATCCCGATTTTTCTACAAAACCAACTAATCACTATAACCTGGATGTAATTATCTCAGTTGGCTACCGTGTTAAATCCATTGAGGGGACTCGCTTTAGGCAGTGGGCTACCCAACGCCTAAAAGAATATATTGTTAAAGGTTTTACCATGGATGATGAACGCCTAAAAGGGTTTGCTGGTGGTAATTATTGGAAAGAATTATTAGACCGTATTCGTGATATTCGTAGTAGCGAAAAAGTACTCTACAGACAAGTACTTGATTTATACGCTACTAGTATTGATTATGATCCTAAAAGTGAGGAATCAATCAAGTTCTTCAAAACAGTTCAGAATAAATTACATTACGCTGTAAATAGACATACTGCAGCTGAAACAATTTACTTAAGAGCAGATGCAGAAAAAGAATTTATGGGTTTAACAAGCTTTGCGGGTGAAGTTCCTGTAAAGGCTGAAACCAAAATAGCCAAGAACTATTTAGATGAAGATGAGTTATTTCGTTTAGATCGTATGGTTTCTGCTTTCTTTGACCTAGCAGAACTTAAGGCTCAAGAGCATACTCAAATGAAAATGGAAAACTGGGTAGAGGAGCTAGATAAGTTTACAGAAATCTATGGTAAAGGCAAGCTTCAAAATGCAGGTAAGGTAAGTCACAAAGATGCCATGGATAAGGCTGAATCAGAATATAAGAAATATCAAGCTAAAACCTTGTCCCCAGTTGAAAAAGCTTATTTGGAAACGATTAAAGGTTTAGAGAAGAAAGTTCTTAAGAAAGATCAAAAGAAGGGTGATAAGTAAGAATCATGAGTAAGGTTGATGATTTGATTAATGAATATTGTCCTGATGGGGTTGAATTTAAAACTTTGGGTGAAATTGCAAAGATTAAGCATGGTCAAGACTACAAAACTCTTTCAAGTGGAAATATACCTGTCTATGGCTCTGGAGGTATTGTTGCTTATGTTGATACCTATGCATATGACAAACCAACTGTTTTAATTCCAAGAAAAGGTACTATTACAAACTTATTTTATCTTGAAGAGCCTTTCTGGAACATTGATACCGTCTATTACACAGTTGTAGACACCACCCAAATAGTACCAAAGTACTTTTACCACTTTATGAAAACGGTAGACCTACTTGCTTTAGATACAGGATCTGGTCGCCCAAGCTTGACAATGAATATTCTAAACAGAATTAAAATCGCCATACCATCTCTCCCCATTCAAGAAGAAATAGTAAACATTTTAGATAAATTCACAGAGCTAGAAGCAGAGCTAGAAGCTCGTCAGCAGCAGTATAGTTATTATAGGAACCAATTATTTACTTTTGGAGATAGTGAAGTTGAGTGGAAGAGTTTGGAAGAAGTTTCTGAGATATATGATTCATTGCATCAAACACCTAGGTATTCAGAAAATGGTTTGAGTATGGTTAGGGTCACCGACATTAAAGGCGGTATGGTGAACACAAATAAAACCTTAAAAGTTAACAAAAAAGTATTTGAAACATTTACAAGAAAATATCTTCCTAAAAAGTTTGACATAGTGATGTCTCGTGTTGTCAACCCCTCGAATTAGGAAGCCAGTTTATGTAGAGGAATAATATTATCAAGTCCAGCCTCAGAATTAGACTTA